>NZ_JBSKHP010000001.1:0-228258 GCF_057128625.1 Pseudomonas imperatae
CTGGCTTGCCAGCGAGCTGTTGGGGCCTTAAAAGCTCGCTGGCAAGCCAGCTCCCACAAGACAGTTGCTGCTACGGGGGATGGGTTTTTTGCGGGCATTAAAAAGCCGGCTTGTGGTTAGCTTTTTATTCATATAACTATATGAAAATAAACATTTTACAAATTTTGATCGACACTGAAATCCCCCAATCGATCCCCCACTTTTTCATCGTTTTTGCCCGGCATTTTCCCGGCTTTTTCGGTCGAGGGGATTGAATAATTTCGCCTGGGTGGACCGCGCGGATGCTTGCGCTCAAGGCGGACGTCATCTATTGATGTACTCATTCCTGTAGGGGCTGTTACGAAATCAGGTGATGGCAGAGTTACTAGATACCGCGGTCCAAGCCTGAGTCGAGACGCGCCTCACCAATGCGTGCTATACCCTATGCATCTGCAGCGTGGGTGGCGTCGCATATTGACGTTAGCGGATTATGACCGGTGTATACCTGCAAGCGATTCAGCCTTCGTCAATGGAGTGATTGGTATTGTCGATACGCATCATGGTGGTGGACGATGATCCGTGGATGTCTGAGCTTATTCGCCAGATGATCCAGTCAGCTCGACCTGCTGCTGAGGTCGAGTGCTTTTCCTGCGTCGAAACTGCGCTGGCGGCCTGGCGCAGTGGGCTTTATCAACTGGTGCTGTCGGACTGGAATCTTCCCGACGGCGCTGGCGTCGATCTGCTTCGTAGCATGCGCATGTCTGATTCGGAAACACCCCTGGTGGTCATTACTGGGCGCTCTGACAGACAGAGCGTTTTGGAAGTAAGGCAACTGGGGATCAGTGCCTACATCACTAAACCTTTCGATATTCCTGCCGTCATGGCGAAGATCAATGCTCTATTGCCAGAGGACGAGCCGGCCCCTGCGGCTCCTGCCCTTAGTGATAGCCTGGAGGCCCATCTGGGGCAGTTGTCTGCCTCTGATCTTGATCTGCCACTATTTTCTACTGTGAAGGAAAGCCTCCAGCAAGCGTTCAGTGGCATTGTGACGGATTTTCGCGAGCTGGCTACTCACTGGCAAAACGAACCGGCGTTGTGCGCTTACCTCATCTCGGCCGCGAACAGCGCCGCTTATGGCGGTGGAGGGCGGCCGTGTGAGGGCTTGGCGCAAGCGTTGACACACCTTGGCGGGCGGACGGCGCTCAACTTGGCGATAGCGATGGCGTTGCGTCAGGCATCGGTGACTGAAGATCCGCTGATTGGAGTATGCTTACACGAGCAGTTTGTAGCTTCGGAGCGCTTGGCGGAGCGCGTGGTATCCCTTGCCAAGCAATGTGGTTTGGCATCGGGGGCAATGCATGCTGCTGCGTTGCTGCATAGAATGGGTGAGTTGTGTGTTTTGTACCAGGCGGATCTCTGGGCTGGGCGTGGGCATATGGTGGATGATGATATCCTATCGGCAGCACTTGCTACCTATGGGCGTCCTTTTGCGCTTTCGCTGAAGTCACGTTGGGCGTTGCCGATGTCGATGCGTGAGCTGATAGGCGCTGTTTATGCGTTGCCAAAGTCTCATGTGCATCGAGATCAGGTCATCATGCGCCTGGCGGCAGCGATCGAATACGATGAGCCCGCGGAAACGATCGCACGTTTGAAAGCCTTGGCGGGGCTGGTCTAACTGCACAATTCGCAGTTGATCGTCTAGACTGAAGCTGAGAAATGGACTTCCTGGAGTCAGTTATGTTTGAGCTGGCAGAGCAGATGATTCCTGTAATCCTGATCGTTGATGATCAATCAACGGATGTTGAAATTCTGCAAGAGGCTATCTGCAACCTCGGTGAGATCCGTGTAGCCCATGACGGCCGTGAAGCACTGCAAGTGGCCGGATCCTGCCGCCCAGATCTAATCCTGATCGATATCATGTTGCCCGATATGAGCGGCTTTGAGCTATGCAGGGCGATCAAAACCGACCCGAAACTTTGTGATGCTGCCATTTTGTTCGTTAGTACCCACGGCCAGTGGGACAATCAAGTGCGCGCCCTGGAGTTCGGAGGATTAGGCTTTATTCAAAAGCCTATCAATATCTCGGTGGTAAGAGCCCATGTACGTGCTCACATAAAACTGCGCACCGACGCCAAGCGCTTGGCTTATTATGATGGACTCACTGGTTTGCCTAATCGCCAATTATTCATTAGCCGCTCAGGCCAAGCGATTCAGCAGGCTAAAAGTAATGGCGATAAGGTGGCATTGTTGCTATTGGATTTGGATAATTTTAAGAGCATCAATGATTCACAGGGTCATTCAGTTGGGGACAGCATTCTCAAGTGCGTCGCCGAGCGCTTGAGCATCAGTGTGCGCCCTATGGACACGGTGAGTCGGCCGGGAGGCGATGAGTTTTCGATTTTACTGCCGCAAGTCACTCGGCTAGAAGCTGTTGGTGATTTGAGCGAGCAGCTATTGAAAACACTTGCATCCCCTATGTCGATTGGCGAAAGTCGTTACAGTATTACTGCAAGCATTGGTATTAGCATCTACCCTGAAGACAGTATTGATTTGGAATTGCTGTATAGCCATGCCGATGCGGCTATGTACCAGGCAAAGCGCGACGGTCGGAACCGTTCTCGGTTCTTTTCCAGGGCATTGGAAACTAGCACCCGTGCTAGGCATATCCTCGAGCAACATATGCGCAGCGCTTTGGAAGAGGGTTTTTTTGAGGTTTTCTACCAGCCTAAAATGGATGCACAAACTGAGAGTATGTGTGGCATGGAGGCGCTGATTCGCTGTCGGCAGTCCGACGGTACGTTAGTCTCGCCTGCTGAATTCATTCCTGTGGCAGAAGAGACTGGGTTAATCGTTCCACTGGGGCGTCAAGTATTGGCGCAGGCATGTGCAGACGCGCGTACATTGATGCATTCAGGTTTTCAAGTGCCTGTAAGTGTCAATATTTCTGCTGTTCAGTTCCGTGAGGATAACTTCTTTGACATGGTTTACAGGGGGCTCGAGGACTCCGGTCTTCCTCCACACCTGCTTGAGCTGGAAATTACCGAAGGTGTGTTGGCCGACAATGTAGCCAAAGCACGAGAGGTGCTGGAGGCACTGAAACAATTGGGTGTGCGGATCGCGATCGATGATTTTGGCACCGGCTACTCGAGCCTAAGTTATCTCAAGCAACTGCCTATTGATGTTCTGAAAATAGATCAGAGTTTTGTGCGCGGCATGCTCGACAATCACAGCGATGCTGCTATCACTGAGGCCATCGTGCGTATGGGGCAAGCGTTAGAGTTGGAGCTGATCGCAGAAGGTGTGGAAAACCAAGAGCAAGCAAACAACCTTATGGCATTGGGCTGCAGGATGCAGCAGGGGTATCACTACTCCCGACCGGTGCCATTTGTACAGGTTCGACAGATGTTGGAGTGCGGCAAGCTGAGGCTCGTTTAGGGCAATCGATTTTTCTCGTTCGGCCAGCCGTCGATGTGGGGTGTAATTGAAGAATCGCATTCTGAAACTCCAATCCAAATTCGTTACAGCTCTGATCGCTGTTTTTGCGTCAGGATTAATAATTACCATTCTTGGCACTTACGGCCTATTGAGGAGCAACAGGGAGCATGCCGAGGCTGCATTGAGTCTTGCGCTCAGACGTACGAGCGATGCTGTTAATACACGCATTCATCTCTATGAGTTTGGCTTGCGGGGCGCGCGTGGTGTTGTTCAGGTCATGGGAGAGCAGCAGGTCAGCCGTGATGGCTTTTTAACCTACAGCAAGACACGAAACCTTGATGCCGAGTTTCCTGGAGCTCGCGGGTTTGGCTTCATTCGTCGTGTTCCAGCCAGTGCAGAGGCGGCCTTCCTTCAAAAGGCCCGGCTCGACGGTAAACCTGACTTCACGCTACGCCAGCTCACGCCGCACTATGGCGAGCGTTTCATCATTCAGTATGTCGAGCCGCAGGCGAGGAACCAGGCAGCGATAGGCCTGGATATTGCATCCGAAAAAAATAGACGAGAGGCCGCTGAGGCAGCGCTGCAGACCGGCGAAGCGCGACTTACAGGTCCAATTACGCTCGTCCAGGCGACGGGCAAGCCACTGCAGTCGTTTCTGTTCCTGTTGCCGATTTATCGAACGGTCGTCACACCGGACACTGTTTCCGAACGTTTGGCACAAGGGTTTGGTTGGAGCTATGCGCCGTTGCTGACCGAGGATGTCCTGACAGGGCTTCCATTGCCCTCCGGTGGTGTGCGGTTGAAGTTGCGTGATGTGACTGATGCTGCCGCTCCGGTGCAGTTCTATGATCGCAAACAAAGCAGTGAGGACGAGCAGGAGCTCATGCGTACCCATTTGACCCAGGTGGTTTTTGGTCGGCGCTGGGATATCGAGTTGGTTGCATATCCCTCTTTCGTACAGGAGTTGCGTCAGTTTTCCCCGCGTAGCACCTTCGCTATCGGCCTGGGCAGCACTCTTTTGGTCACGGCATTGGTGGGCGTCTTCAGCGTCAGCCGTAGGCGACGACGTGACATTCTGGCTGAAAAGGCCAAGCTCGCGGCCATTGTGGAGAACTCCAACGACGGAATCATTGGCCTGACCTTGGACGGTATCGTTACGGCGTGGAACCAAGGCGCCGAGAATATTTTCGGCTACGGTAGCGATGAGGCACTGGGGCGTACCTTGCTAGGGCTGGTATTGCCGGCCGAGTTGGCGGATGAGGAAGTTCATTTGCTCGGCAAGATTGCGCGTAGTGAGCGTATCGAGCATTTCGAGACGCGTCGTGTGCGTAAAGACGGCCAGTCGTTAGAGGTGTCGGTAACCATCTCTCCTATTTGTGATGCTACCGGGCAGGTCGTTGGCGCGTCCAAGACAGTCCGTGACATCACCCAGCAGAAGCGGGTAGAGGCACGTATTCTCGAGCTGAATGTCGGCCTGGAACATCAGGTCGTCGAGCGCACCTCAGAGTTGCGCGAACTGAATGCCCTGCTGACCAGCGTTCTGCACTCCGCATCACAGGTCTCCATTATCGCCACCGACCTCACGGGCATCATTACCGTTTTCAACAACGGGGCTGAGCAATTGCTTGGCTATACGGCCGAGGAAGTTGTTGGCATTCACACCCCTGGTATTTTCCATCTGGATGAAGAGGTGGCGCCACGTGGCGAAGAGTTGAGCCGAGCGTATGGCGAAACGATAGAAGGTTTCCGCGTATTTGTGCACAAGGCTTCATTAGGCGAGGCGGAGGTTCGGGAGTGGACATACGTGCGCAAGGACGGCACGCGGTTCAGTGTGACCTTGCTGGTCACTGCCATGCACAATGCTGATGGCAGGTTGAGTGGGTACCTGTGCATCGCCATCGATATCAGTCGGCGCAAGCAAGTGGAGCAGCGCTTGGCCGACAGCCTGACGCTGACGCAGACCATTCTCGATACTGCAGTCAATCCTGTCATCAGGCTTGATCAGGCAGGGGTGATTCAATCCTGTAATCGTGCCACCCAGACCGTTTTCGGCTACCTGCCAGACGAGCTTGTTGGCAGCAATGTGCGAGTCTTGTTGCCCGCGTTCTCCAAGGATTTCTTGTCGCCTACGAAGGATGCGCATGATGATCCAGCCAGCCGCGTTATGGTAGGAGGTTCCGGAGAAGTTCAGGCTCGACGAAGGGATGGGCACATCTTCCCCGCACAAATTACTCTGGGCGGCGTGCAGATCGACGGTCAGCCCATGCTTGTGGCCGTACTCTTCGATTTGTCTGAACAACGCCGTCAGCATGATGCCATCGCTTCGGCCCGCGACCAGTTGGCCTTGGCTTCGGACGTGGCGAAGCTGGGAGTATGGACATGGTCGCCTCAAGATGATGATCTGCAGTGGAATGATCGGATGTTCGAAATCTACGAACAGCCGCCCGCCTTGAAAGCAGCAGGCCTTGGTTACAAGCACTGGCGGGAACGCCTGCACCCCGACGATGTGGAAGTCGCCAGTAGATGGCTCCAGCGCTTGCTGGAAGGGAACAGCGTGTTCGAGACATCTTTCCGTCTTCAGTTACCTAACGGCGATATTCGTTATGTTCAGGCCGCAGCTAGGATAGAGCATGGTGCTGAAACCGGTAGCCAGAAAATCACGGGGATCAATCGTGATGTCACTGCAGAACACGAATTGCAGTCCCGCTTGTATTTCGCCAAGGAACAGGCAGATGCAGCCAGTGCCGCCAAGAGTGCTTTCCTGGCGAACATGAGCCATGAGATCCGCACCCCTATGAATGCGGTGCTTGGCATGCTGCACTTAGTTCAGGCCACCCAGCTTGATTCGAGGCAGCTTGACTATATCCGCAAAGCGCACGGTGCGGCGAAGTCACTCTTGGGGCTGCTCAATGACATTCTTGATTACTCCAAGATCGAGGCCGGTAAGCTGCAGATCGATCCACATCCTTTCGAGCTCAATCGGTTAATGATGGACCTCGCAGTGGTGCTGTCGGGCAATCAGGCGGATAAGGACGTCGAAGTGCTGTTCGATCTCGATACCTCCTTACCTGAGTGCTTGGTTGGCGACAGCCTGCGACTTCAACAGATTCTTATCAACTTGGCTGGTAATGCGCTGAAGTTCACCGAGCGTGGCGAAATTACCGTGAGCCTTCATGAGTGTGTTCGTCATCCCGATGCTGTTCGGTTGCGAATCGCTGTGACCGATACCGGAATCGGTATCAGCGAGGAGCAGATCGAGCGAATCTTCGACGGGTTCAATCAAGCTGAGGCTTCCATCAGCCGGCGCTATGGTGGAACAGGCTTGGGGCTGGTGATCTGCAAGCGGTTGATCGAACTGATGGGCGGCACTCTGCTGGTGGAGAGCCAACAGGGTAAGGGCAGCCGCTTCTGGTTCGAGCTGGAGTTTGCCCTGGCGAATACCACAGCGACTAAGGTGCCGGCAGCGACAGCTAGCGCTGACCTCAAGGTGTTGGTAGTCGATGACAACGACACAGCCCGTGAAGTACTCGCAAGAATGGCTGTCGGGTTAGGCTGGCGGGTGGATCAGGCCAGTCGAGGGCTGGAGGCTGTGGAGCGCGTGGTAAGGGCTGCGGATAGGACCCCTTATGATGTAGTGCTCATGGACTGGCGTATGCCGGACATCGATGGCTCGACTGCCGCACGCCTTATGCAGGATGTGATGGATGGTCCTGCGCCGGTGGTGGTAATGGTCACTGCGCACAGTCGCGAAGTGTTCGCAGACCTACAGCTGGTAACTCAGAGGCCTTATGCCGAAGTCTTGAGTAAGCCCATCACGCCTAAGCAACTTTTCGCCGCCGTGGGACTTGCAGTCTCGGGGCCGCAACCTTCTGACACCACTGCACACGTGAACCCGGTATCCAGGCTCGAGGGTATCAAGTTGTTAGTAGTCGAGGATAATCCGCTCAATCGCCAAGTGGCGCAGGAGCTGTTAGAGCTTGAGGGGGCTGAAGTGACGTTGGCCGAGGGTGGTCGGCAGGGCGTTGACGCTGTGTTGCAAGGCACACAAACCTTCGACGCCGTTCTGATGGATATCCAGATGCCTGATATGGACGGGCTGGAGGCGACTCGCCTAATTCGTCAAAACAAGTTGCATGCCAGCTTGCCCATTGTCGCCATGACGGCCAACGCCTCACTTTCCGAGCGAGAGGCGTGCTTGGCTGCGGGAATGAATGAACATGTGGGCAAACCTATCGACCTGGAAAGACTGGTTGTTGTTCTCACGCGGCTTCTGTACCGCGAAGAGCCTGTCCGCTCCTCTCATCGGCCAGATGACTCGTCGGGTGATGAACCCTCCGAGAGTGTATTGCGGCGCTTTGGCGGCAACCTGACGCTGCTGCGTAATGTGCTGCAGCGTTTCCCGCACGAGATGCGACAGAATCTCGAGCAGCTAGAGCGACACTGCAGTAGTGCTGACAAACCAGGTACGCTGATGCAATTGCACACCATCAAGGGCAGTGCAGGTACCATGGGGGCCAGTGGTTTGTCTGAATTGGCTGCTGAGCTGGAGCAGCGCCTGCTGCGGGCGTCGGTAGAGGACGGGCAATCGTTGATGGCCAGCCCTCGGTGGCTGTCGCACCTGCACATGCAACTGGCGTCCGACTGCGCTCGGCTCAATCTTGCCTTTGCCGCTTCCGTGCCGTCCGTTACTGAACGCCAAGCTGCAATGATGGAGCGGGACTGGGAGAGTGACTTGGGTTCCTTACGTGAGCTGTTGGTCAGCAGCAATCTCTTGGCCCTCCAGCAGACTGAAGCCCTGCAGGATGGGGTTCCGCTAAGGAGTAAGGCGCTTTACGAGGCGCTCAAGCAGGCCGTTGACGATCTCGATTTCCATTCAGCGACTGTATGGTGCGATAAGTTGGCTCATTCAATCAAAAGGAATATTGATGAACGCTGAATATAGGTGCGTGCGGGGCATGCCACGGTTGCTGATCGTGGATGACCAGCAACTCAACATTCGTGTGCTGAATGAGATGTTCCGTGCTGACCATGAGATTTACATGGCCATGGATGGAAACAAGGCCGTGGAGATCGCCCGGACGCAGTTACCGGATCTGATCCTGCTCGATGTGATGTTACCTGACATCGATGGCTACGAAGTGTGTCGTCGTCTGAAGGCCATTCCGTTGACTGCGGACATACCTGTGATATTCGTGACCGCCAAAGGGCAAGAAGAGGACGAGGCAAGAGGACTCGAGCTTGGAGCCGTCGACTACATAAGCAAGCCATTTCATCCCGGTATTGCCCGTGCTCGGGTGAAAACCCACCTGACTTTGAAATTACAAAGCGATTACCTCAAGGGCCTCGCGTCGCTCGACGGTTTGACAGGCATAGCCAATCGACGCGCGTTCGAGCAACACCTTAGTGATACGTGGAGTCACTTGTGCCGTGATGGAGGGTGGCTGGCACTGATCCTTATCGACATCGATTACTTCAAACGTTTCAATGACCACTATGGGCACTTACAAGGCGACCAGTGCCTTTGCCGTGTCGCCCAGGCACTAGCCGATGTGATCAAACGCCCATTCGATATGGTCGCACGCTTCGGCGGCGAAGAGTTTGTCTGCATTCTACCTAGCACTCACCTCAATGGCGCCGCCATCGTTGCCGAGCAGCTATCCACTGCTGTAGAGCGTCTGCGGATTCCTCACGTGAATTCGCTCGTTGGTGACAAGGTGACAATCTCGCAAGGGGTCGGCTGCCTCCAGCCTAAACCAGGGCAAGACGCCCACTACTTGGTGGCACTGGCAGACCAGGCTTTGTACCAGGCCAAGGAGAGTGGTCGAGCGAGATTCTACCTTTCCGAGATGTGCGGGGGCTAGCGGCAATCAACGTGCAGTGGGGCATCGATAGCGGTCTGATTGCTCAGCACTTCTTTGCTGCTCTTAGTACCCTGCTGATCCGTTGGAGATTTGACCTTACATATACCGTTGTAACCCTGCTTACCGTATGCTCAGGGAGATGATCACTCCACTCCCTCTAGCCTCAAAAGCGTTGTCGTTGAACCTCTTTAGCTTAGCCTCCTTGCCATTGATATAAATCGGCCCTCCTTTGTCAGCGTGTACTTCAATACCAGTTGGACAAATTGCATTTTGCAGTGGAACGCCTGCATTTGCAGTGCCTAGGGCGACAAGCATCATGGCAGTCATCAATGATTTTCTCATGCTATTGAATTCCCGTTGTGGGATGGCTGGAAATGAATCAATAGAATAGCAATCCGACCAAGCGCCTCGGCCTCGCAGTGCAAGCGTGGCAGGTCCGACAGGATCACTTCGCGCAGGCGCATCCCGGTAGTTCGGGCCAACATGATGATAGCGGCCCCCCGTTCGTGTTGGTCTTCCACCAGCGACAGCGCCACTCGCTTTGCGTGTTGACAATCTTTGCCCTCCGGCGCACGACTGCGTACGTTGGAGCGGTGGTGTTCAAGCGTCTGGCTCGGGCTGATGACTCTCACAGCCTGATCACCGCGCAGCGCTGCGAGGGTGCGGTTGACGCTGCTTAGGCGGTTCTGCGCGGTGGCGATGCAGAGTTCGCCTTGCTGGATCTGCTGGCGCAGATACGCAGCGTAGTCTTGCAGCGTCCGGTGATCGATCCGGCGCGCATCGTTGTAACCGGGGCCGTCCTCTGACCGGCACCAGCGCACGAAGGCTCGATCGGTATGTGCTTTCACGGTGGCGAAGTGGCAGCCTGCGAACATATCCTCGAGTGCCTGCCGTCCGGCATAGCTCAATTGGCGGCCATAGCCAAAGTGCGACCGTCACGTCGACCGACCAGCGCCATTGTTTTCACCTTGATCGTTGGTTTGCAGGAGCACCAGCAGGGCTTTCCAGTGAAAGCTGATGCTGTCCAGTTGCTCCCAATGTGTTGGGCGGATGAGAAGGGCATTTTCGCTGTGTTGCAGAAGAGCCCCTTCTTCTTGCAACTGCTCGATGAGCTGGGCGAGGTAGATGGGCTCAGTGGGTGTACTTGCGACAGCGGCGACGCTGGCGACAAGCCCCTCCGCATCTGGCTTGGCACGTGGCGACAAAGTAGTGACGGTGGTGGCGACACACCGTAGCTCGATCGGTGAGCGATGTTGCGCCCTATAGCGGCGTACGGCTTCAGTGAGGCGGAACATGGCGCACCTCAAACTTCTTGCCGTCGGTGTTCAACCACCGGTGATCTATCAATTGCACCAGCAACGCAGCGGTGTGTTGGGTACTTTTACGGGCAAAGCGAGGACCTTTGCGCGTGAGGTCGCGTATGTTGAACGAAGGCCACTTCTTCTCTACCAACCAGCGCAGCAAGCAATCTGCTTCTGCGCGAAGCTTATTCAGTGGTTCCTGTTCAGTCAGGCGTTGGTTCTCGGCCAGGTAGTAATCCATCAGCGTGGAGGCGCGCTGAATGTGCATGTCTTCCAATACAGTCGATTCCTCAACCACCGCCATCACACCAGCCATGCGTAGTACGTTCGCGGCGGCTTTGCCCGCGGCAGCTTGCACGTTGACCAGCTCGCCGAATTCCCCGGACTCGCATTCAATGGTGTCGTGAATGGCAATCCAGGCCTCGCGGGCGCGGGTGCTTAACTCCAGGGTTGCAGGGTTGAGGCCGCCGTCTTTATGGCGTGACCACGGCTTTTGCATCAGCGCGGCAATGCGTCGCTGGTACAGCTGCACCTTTGGATCTCGGGTCAGGTCGAAGGCCTTGTACAGCCGGTGTCCAACCAGGCGCTCGGGCCAACTGATCAGGCAGCGCCCGAGGATGCCTTGGTCCTTGATATCAGCGTCCTGAAGCAAGCGGTCTGCCATGCGGGGTTGCAGCATCAAGTGCATGCTGAGACGGCGATCATAGGCACGCAGACTTTCCCCGGCCATCGCGCGCGACCGATCAATCGGGCTGCCGTCCCACAGCGTCGACAAGTGAGTGATCGCCTTGATCATGTTGTCTTTGCTCATGGTGCTGCCGCCCAAAAACTGCCCGCCTTCATCGCTGAACAGCCCCATGCTTGGCAAACCATGGCACAGGCTTTTCACCAGGCCTTCAATGGTAGGCTCAGCAGTGAGCAGTCTTGGTTGGACGGGTTCAGGTTGGGCGTCCAGCGCGATCTGTGCAGACTTTTTCGAGGTTGGTGACTTCGCGGTTTGGCTCATTGCAGCGCGGTGCGCCTTGAGCTGTTCGCCATAAGCGATCCACTGCTGTCTCTCCCAGTCGCGGACAGCCCGCAACGCAACATGGTCCACCGCACTTTTGCGATCACCCGAGCAGGCCACTGTCAGCAAGTACAGCGACAACGGATACATTCGGCCGTCTAAGTGAACATTGGCATGCGCCTGGCTTGCCAAAGCTGCCGTGGCCAGAACGGATTGCGCGGCCATGGCGCAGGGCACGCCGACCACATCGGCCATGCGCTCTACGGCCGGCCCGAAAAGATCGCCTAGCGCCGCGACTGGGTAGGGTAGGGGCGTAATCTGCTTTTCCAGCAAAGGACGTGGTGGCCCTTGAACTTCGCGCAGTTGCATAGCCGTCCTCCATAAGTTACCGATCTCCCCCTCACGTCATCCCGCCAAGGATGCTGAGTGTTATCAGGGATCAAGGCCCCTGCGACCTGTGAGGGTGTCCACTGACGCGGGACTGGCGGCTCCTTACGACCAGGAGCAAGGGCGTCTCATGATCTGGCCTCCTGAGCACCGATAGCGGTGGGCGGGTGGAGGCTGCACTGGCTGACGAGACCAGTGCCGCGAGATCCTGAGCCGGGTGCAAGCAGCACTGCGATGACTGGGGCATGCCTGACTGTCAGTCAGGTGCAGTCCATTCCCTGGTCTGCGGCGCCATCATCTACAGCGCTGTTGCGCTGGTGACATCGGCGTTTGTCACACCGATTGTCACGAGGGGGATTGCCGCAAAGCCATGTGCGATCGGGGCTGCAGCAGTGTCAGGAGCGCCCGTCTCTTTTCTGGAAAAAGAGACGGGCGCAAGTTGGCGCAAGAATCGGCCAAGCGATTAGGTTGCTGCAGCACAGCGCAGTACGGTATAGCTGGCGCACGAGGGCCATGAGGTTAAGGAGCACCCATCACCGGGAAGGTGACCGGGCGAGCTGCCAGATGCTAATCGCCCTTGGGAGAACCACCGCATAAAGCGGCGTGACCTTGAAGGTTCGGGCCACCTGGGTGCTGCCAACGGCAGCGCTTCGAGCCTTCTTTCTAGCGCAGGTGTGATGGATGGAGCAACCAGGCTAGGGACTGTTCATTGCGCCAACATTCGATAGCGGAAGGTGGTAGCCGTGAGTGGTGGTGAGTGGACGATAGGCCGTTTGTCGCCTTGTTGATGCGAGCCCCTGCGCATGGGAATGCGGAGCCTTCCTATGCGCAGGGACTTTGCCTGAAAAGCGCAAAGTGGGCGGAGAAATGGCGACAGTCGCTACCCCTGTCGCCATCCCGGATCCCGCGAATTTCGTGGGCTAGCGCCGTTGTCGCCACTGTCGCCAGCAGTAAGGCCCGCGACGTGCGCGGGGCGTCCTATCAAGTGTTCAGGCGCTGGTATTGCTCAGCTTTTGCTTGGGGGGCGATGTGGCATATTTCGCCCAAGCATTCATCAGTTGTCTTCGCTTGTCGAAAAAGTCTGAGCGGGAATATGCGCTTTCAGTTTCCCCTCGCTCGTCGTGAGCGAGGGCAAGTTCGCAAACTTCTCGGGGGAAGGAAGTGGTTTCTCCTGCCCAGTCCCGGAATGTTGAGCGAAATCCATGCCGGGTGATGTGCTCATAACCCAATTGATGCAGTAGCTTGCGGATGGCATTAGTGTGCATCACGCCGCTACGGCCGCTGCCAGGAAAGAGGTAAGGGCTGTTGGCTCGAGTTCGTGGCAGGGCTTTCACCAGCCCGATAACCTCGGGGGCGAGCGGGATAGAGAACGGTTCCCGCGTTTTCATTCGTTCTGCAGGCAATGACCACCGGCACAAATCAAGATCGAACTCCTCCCATTGAGCGAATCTGACCATGTGACTTCGCGCACCAGTAAGGATCAACAACTGAGCCGCTGCCGAGGCGCTGGAGGGATCGTTGCGCAGTGCCTGCATGAGCTCGGGTAGATCCTGCCACGGAAGGGCCGGGTGATGCATACGCTTGCGAGCTTTCTTCTTCTCATGACGGCTGAGCAGGTTTTCCAGATGGCCGCGCCAACGGGCGGGGTTTTCTCCAGCCCTTAACCCTCTTGAGCGGGCAGCATCTAGGATCTGTTCGATCTGGCCTCGGACCTCATCTGCCGTGCGTGTCTTTGTGGCCCAGATCGGTTGCAGAGCATTGAGAACTTGTTTGGTCTCGATCTCATCTGCAGAGAGCTTCGCCAGCGAGGGAAATGCATAGAGTTCTAGCTTGCGGAGCCACCCTTTGCGCCACTTTTCAGACCAGCTAGAGCCATGAGCATCCCGATAGTCAACGGCTAAAGTTTGGAAGGTGATTTGTTTGGCTTGCTCACGCCGCTCAGCTTCTTTCTTGGCCGCTTGCTCGGCTTGACGCTTAGCAAGCGGATCCTCGCCCCGTAAAAGCTGACTGCGATTTTCGTACGCGGTAGCACGTGCTTTCTTCAGGTCGAGTCTTGGATAACCACCAAGTCCCATTTCCCTGCGTTTGCCTTGTATCTGAAACCGCAGTACCCAGTATTTTGTGCCTGCAGGGGTTACGACCATGCGTAGCCCATCGCCATCCTCATACGTGCCCGGCTCGGTCAGATTCTCGACAAATTTTGCGGTCAACTTGCCCATGACTTTGCTCTCCTATCCCCCATTTACTCCCCCACTTGGACGTGGAATCGCTTGGATGAAAAAAGAACTCGAAGGAACGAAAATAGGCTGAAACCCTTGATTTAACAAGGTTGCAGTGGACTTTAAAAGATGAGAGTGACTTTCAAATGATTATTAAAAAGCCGGCTTGTGGCCGGCTTCTCGTCGACAGTCCTGGTTTGTTTTTGGCAAACCGCAACCGCCTTCTAAAAATGTAAGGACCAGTAACCTTGCGTTACAGGTCAGCCAGGGCGGTGATACCGTCACCAGGCTTGGGCAGGCTGCATGTTGTCCAGCAACAGCGCCTACCAAAAGGTGCGCCAAGAATAGCGACATTCACGCCAAAAGCCCAGCACAAATGTCATTCCTTCTCATCCCGGCGCCCATCCGGCCGCGCTGGCTGCAGGCTGGCCCACCAGAACACCCAGCCCAGGATTTCGATGGGCTCCTCGGCGCTCACTAGCTCATCGCCGAACTCCCCCAGGTTGTCTGCCCGCAGCCGCAACGCATCGCAGGTCATGGGGTAAATCGTGCGCACGCACAGTTCGCCATCTCGTAGGAAGGCGTAGGGCTGGCCCGAAACCGGGGTGGTGAGGCTACGATCGATGGCCAGGGCGGCGCCCAGGGGCAGCCGCGGGGCCATGCCGCCATCGGGCATGATCAACGCCATGCAGTGGGCCGGGTTTATCAGCAGCCGGGAGAACGCCGCCCTGGGCAGGCGCAGGTGCCGGTGCTCCACGGCGATGAGCTGACGGTTTAGTGGGCGGTAGAACGCCAGCAAGACGTCATCTGCGCTGGAGGCGGCCAGCACGGTAGGGTTGCCCGTAGGATCGAGGTCGTCCTGATCGTAGAATTCGTCCTGGGGATCATAGGGCGGCCTGGGGGGAGGGAAGCGGTACTTGGGCCCCAGGCCGGTACGCAGCCAGCGGGTATGAACGCACAGCAACTCGGCAATGTCGTCCAGCCGTGCCACGGGCACGCCCCTGCGTACCCAGTTGTTCACGTGCTGGGGTAGTACATTGCGGTGCAGGGCCAGGTCGGAAGGGCTGAGGTGGCAGTCTTTCAGCAGGGTTCTCAGGCGGTCGCCGGATGTGAGCATGGCGGTGCTCCGGTTGTGGGTGGTCCTGCATGCTTGCCGAGCATTAGTCTCAAGAGCTGTAGGACTTTTCCGAGGGCATAAAAAAACCCTGCGCAAGGCAGGGTTTTTTGTCACCGGGCGGCTCAGCCTTTGAAGGCAGCAACCGACTTGGTGATTTCAGCGCGGGCAGCGTCAGCGTTGCCCCAGCCTTCGATCTTGACCCACTTGCCTTTCTCGAGATCCTTGTAGTTCTCGAAGAAGTGCTTGATCTGTTCCAGCAGCAGGGCTGGCAGGTCGGTGTATTCCTTCACGTCAACGTACAGCTGCGACAGCTTGTCGTGCGGTACGGCGATGACCTTGGCGTCGCCGCCGCCGTCGTCGGTCATGTGCAGGATGCCGACCGGACGGGCGCGGATTACCGAGCCTGGCGCCACTGGGTACGGGGTAACTACCAGCACGTCCAGGGGGTCGCCGTCGTCGGCCAGGGTGTTGGGGATGAAGCCGTAGTTGGCCGGGTAGAACATTGGGGTGGCCATGAAGCGATCGACGAACAGGGTGTCGCTGTCCTTGTCGATTTCGTATTTGATCGGCGCGTGGTTGGCCGGAATCTCGATGGCGACGTAGATGTCGTTCGGCAGGTCTTTGCCAGCCGGAATCTTGCTGTAGCTCATTGGGCGTTGCCCCCGTTGTAGGCCAGTAAAAATGGCCGTCTAGGCCAAAAAGTGGCAGGGATTATTGCATAGATTGGCAGCGTTGCCACGCCCGGCCGGACCGACACCCGCCTTAGGCCGGGTGGCTGTGGCGGTAGTCGGGATGGCTGCGTTGCAGGCCCTGCAGGCGGGTCAGCGGATCCTGGCGGTAGAACGCCTGGAGTTGCCGGTAAACCTCCGGGTAGGCCTGGTGCAGCAGGTCCGGGGCACTGAAGAAATACTCGCTGGTGACGGCGAAGAACTCCGCCGGGTTTTCCGCGGCATAAGGGTCGATGGCAGTTTCGGCGTGAGGGTTGTGGTCCAGTTGCCGGTTCAGGTCATCGTAGGCGTGCTGCATGGCGGCGGCCCAGTCGCTGACGCGCATGTCGCCGTGCAGGGGCGGCAGGCCGTTGGCGTCACCGTTGAGCATGTCCAGCTTGTGCGCCAGTTCGTGGATGACCAGGTTGTAGCCCTCCCAGCCGCCGCTGGCCAGCACGCCTGGCAGGGCCAGGATGATGGGGCCCTGCTGCCAGGCCTCGCCGCTGTGCTCGCCGTCCCAGCTGTGCTCCACGCCGCTGGGGTCGCGGTGGCGCTGGGGGCTGAGGAAGTCGTCGGGGTAGAGCACTATCTCGTGGAAGTTGCCGTACCAGTTGAGGTCGCCCAGGTGCAGCAGCGGCAACTGGGCCTGGGCGGCCAGCAGCAGGCGGGTGAGGTCATCCAGCTGCACGCCGTCCAGGCTGGTCAGGTGCTTGTCCAGCAGGAACAGCACGCTGTGCTCCTGCAGCCACTGGTCTTCCTCGACAGTGATGTCGTCGAGGATGGCCAGGGCGTGCCGTGCCTGTTTCCACAGTTGCGGGTCCAGTGGGTGCCGGGCCAGGGCCCGGCGGCGGCGCCAGGCGCGCAACGACCACATGGCTTAGCGCGACGTGGCCTTGGCGGCCTTGCCGGCCATGCGGCTCTTGACCACGCCAATGACCATGGGCACCAGCGACAGCAGGATGATGGCCAGTACCAGCAGCGACAGGTTCTTCTTGATGAACGGCACGTTGCCGAAGAAGTAGCCCAGCGCTACCAGGCCGCAGACCCACACCACGGTACCCGCCACGCTGAAGCCCAGGAACCGCGGGTAGGACATTTTGGCGATACCGGCCACGAACGGTGCGAAGGTACGCAGGATCGGCAGGAAACGCGCCAGGGTCACGGTCTTGCCGCCATGGCGCTCGTAGAAGTCGTGGGTCTGCTGCAGGTAGTCGCGGCGGAAGATCTTCGAGTTGGGGTTGCTGAACAGCTTCTCCCCCGTGGTACGGCCGATGATGTAGTTGGTGCTGTCACCCAGGATGGCGGCTGCCATCAACAGGCCTGCCAGCAGGAACGGGTCCATGCCGCCGCCAGCGGCCACGGCGCCGGCAATGAACAGCAGCGAGTCGCCAGGCAGGAAAGGCGTCACCACCAGGCCGGTCTCGCAGAAGATGACCAGGAACAGGATCGCGTAGATCCAGGGGCCGTAGTTGTTCACCAGCAGGTCGAGGTAGGTATCGAGATGCAGGATCAGGTCAAGCGGGTTGAAATCCATGTGCAACACCTGTGCAGGGCCCGAGGC
Source organism: Pseudomonas imperatae (assembly GCF_057128625.1). Classification (NCBI taxonomy): domain Bacteria; kingdom Pseudomonadati; phylum Pseudomonadota; class Gammaproteobacteria; order Pseudomonadales; family Pseudomonadaceae; genus Pseudomonas; species Pseudomonas imperatae. Next base: position 17,574 of record NZ_JBSKHP010000001.1, read on the forward strand.
TACGGGCTTGGGGCGACTTTAAGGGCGTGAGGCTGTTCGGTAACAAATCGTACAACCTGCGGCGTCAGGATTATACGACCGGACACCGGGAATGCCCCACGAGTTTGTAGCCAGGCGTGTCGGATTTCCGTGAAAGCGTGCAGCCGCCGCCAAACGGCAGCGGCTGCCGGGGGGGATCAATCGGAGTTGATGGGCAACACGTAACTGAGGAATTCAGTGTCCTGGTGGAAACCGATGGATTCGTAGGTCTTGTGCGCCACTTCGTTGTCGGCGCTGGTGGACACGCGCATGCGCACGGCGTGGGTTTCCTTGGCCATCTTCTTGGCGGTGCGCAGCAGGTGGTCGGCCACCAACTGGCGACGGGCGTCCTCGGCGACATAGATGTCGTTGAGAATCCACACGCGCTTGAGCGATAGCGAGGAAAAACTGGGGTACAGCTGGCAGAAGCCCAGCAGCTTGCTGTCATCATCGTCGGGCAGGGCCAGGTAGATCACCGATTCCTTGCGGCGCAGGCGCTTTTCCAGGAACGCCCGGGACGAATCGGGGTAGGGCAGCTCGCCGTAGAACTCGCGGTATTTGACGAACAACGGAGCAATCATGTCCAGATGCTCCAGCGATGCTTGGATAATTCGCATAACGGGCCTCACGTGCTGACGGATGTTGGCGGCCAATACCACAGCATGCCGTTGGTCCGATGCTGCCTTAAAACAATTAGAAAACGCAATCAAACGGACGCTGAAATGAATCAGCCCGTTCACCCAGGAAGCATGAACGGGCTGCCTTGCCTTCAGCTTAGAAGCTTAGAAGAACCCGAGCGGGTTGATGTCGTAGCTCACCAGCAGGTTTTTGGTCTGTTGGTAGTGGTCCAGCATCATCTTGTGGGTTTCACGGCCTACGCCAGACTTCTTGTAGCCGCCGAACGCCGCGTGCGCCGGGTACAGGTGGTAGCAGTTGGTCCACACGCGGCCCGCCTTGATGCCGCGGCCCATGCGGTAGGCGCGGTTGATGTCGCGGGTCCACACGCCGGCGCCGAGGCCGAACTCGGTGTCGTTGGCGATGGCCAGGGCTTCGGCTTCGTCCTTGAAGGTGGTGATGCTCACCACCGGGCCGAAGATTTCTTCCTGGAACACGCGCATCTTGTTGTTGCCTTTCAGCAGGGTTGGCTGGATGTAGTAGCCGGTCGCCAGGCTGCCCTCCAGTTTCTGCACCTGGCCGCCCGTCAGCAGCTCGGCGCCTTCGCCCTTGGCGATGTCCAGGTAGGACAGGATCTTGTCGAACTGCTGCTCGGACGCCTGGGCGCCGACCATGGTCTCGGTGTCCAGCGGGTCGCCGCGCTTGATCTGCTCGATCTTCTTCATCACTTCCTTCATGAAGGCCGGGTAGATCGACTCCTGTACCAGCGCACGCGATGGGCAGGTGCACACCTCGCCCTGGTTGAAGAACGCCAGCACCAGGCCTTCGGCGGCCTTCTCAATGAAGCTCTGCTCGGCCTGCATGATGTCTTCGAAGAAGATGTTCGGCGACTTGCCGCCCAGCTCCACGGTGGACGGTATGATGTTCTCGGCGGCGCATTTCATGATGTGCGAACCCACCGGGGTTGAGCCGGTGAAGGCAATCTTGGCGATGCGCTTGCTGGTGGCCAGCGCTTCGCCAGCTTCCTTGCCGAAGCCCTGGACGATGTTCAGCACGCCCGGTGGCAGCAGGTCGCCGATCAGCTCGATCAGCACGGTGATGCCCAGCGGGGTCTGCTCGGCGGGCTTGAGCACCACGCAGTTGCCGGCGGCCAGGGCCGGGGCCAGCTTCCACGCAGCCATCAGGATCGGGAAGTTCCACGGGATGATCTGGCCGACCACGCCCAGCGGTTCGTGGATGTGGTAGGCCACGGTGTTGCCGTCGATTTCAGCAGCGCTGCCTTCCTGGGCGCGCAGGCAGCCGGCGAAGTAGCGGAAGTGGTCGGCGGCCAGCGGGATGTCGGCGTTGAGGGTTTCGCGCACGGCCTTGCCGTTGTCCCAGGTCTCGGTGATGGCCAGGGTTTCCAGGTGCTGTTCGATGCGGTCGGCGATTTTCAGCAGGATCAGCGAACGGGCCTGCACCGAGGTGCTGCCCCACGCGTCGGCAGCGGCGTGGGCGGCGTCCAGGGCTTTATCGATGTCTTCGGCAGTGGAGCGGGGGAATTCGGCAATGGGCTGGCCATTGACCGGCGAAGTGGTGGTGAAGTACTGACCCTTGACCGGCGCCACGAATTCGCCGCCGATGTAGTTGCCGTAGCGGCTCTTGAAGTTGACCAGAGCCCCTTCGGTACCGGGATGTGCGTAACGCATGGTGAGTATCTCCTTGGGTTTTTATGCTTTTGGCTGGAGGACGCGTTTGCGGCGTGTACAAAGCGTAGAGCAAGTGTCGGGCCAGCGCCCTGCAACCCAGCAAAGTCGAGGCTTGCGGCCGCCCTGTGGATAAGTTGTAGCAAGGCTTCGTGGCAACCCCGCGACAGTGGGCGTGACACTTTGTGCCAGGCATGACACAGCCGTGACCCATGGGTCGAAGGTGGCATTGCATTGGGGGGGCGCCTGGAGGATGCTGGAGATCACCTCCACTGGAGAATAATAAAAAGTGCACAGTGATCATCTCAGCCGCCACGCCCGCCAGGTGCTGACCGTCGCCCGGGGCCAGGCACCGTCCGGCAGCCCTGCCAGCGATCCTTCTATCGCCCGCTCCTGGTTGCGTTGCCTGGAGGACTACCACCTGGACCCTTCCGTGGCCATGGCGCCCACGGTGCTGGAGCATGGGCGCATCCTTGAAAGCCGCGAGCGCATGCAGCAGGTGCTGCAGATTGCCGGCGGCGAAATGGCCAATTTGCATCAACAGTTGTCCGGCGCGGGCCACGCGGTGCTGCTCACCGACGCCCGCGGGGTGATCCTCAACTGTGTCACCGCGCCCACCGAACGCAAGGTGTTCGAGCGCGCCGGGCTGTGGCTGGGCGCCGACTGGAGCGAGGCGCGCGAGGGCACCAACGGCATCGGCACCTGCCTGGTGGAGCGCCAGGCCCTGACCATTCACCAGGATGAACACTTCCGCGGCCGCCATACGGGCCTGACCTGCTCGGCCAGCCCGGTGTTCGACCCCAATGGCGAGCTGCTGGCGGTGCTCGACGTGTCTTCGGCGCGGGCCGACGTCTCGCGGCAGAGCCAGTTCCACACCATGACCCTGGTCAACCTCTCGGCGAAGATGATCGAGAGCTGCTATTTCATGCGCCACTTCGAAGACCAGTGGCTGTTGCGCTTCCACTTGCAAGCCGAATCCGTGGGTATGTTCAGTGAAGGCCTGCTGGCCTTCGACGAACAGGGGCGCATCGTGGCCGTCAACCAGAGCGCCCTGAACCTGCTGGGGCGCGGGCGCGGCACCCTGGTGGGGCAGCCCGTGGAGGCGTTCTTCGAATGCGCGCTGGGTGAACTGCTGGGCCGCGCCACCCAGGAGGCCACCGCCAGCTGGCCGCTGCGCAGCCGCGATGGCCGGCCACTGTTTGCCAGCCTGCGCGGCCGGCCGCGGCCGCAGGTGCTGGCCGTGCCGGCGCGGCAACCGGCGGCCCCGGCTGTGGATATCTGCCTGGGCGACGAGCGCCTGCAGCTGGATTTCCGCCGGGCGCTGAAGGTCTTCGAGCGTGACGTGCCACTGATGGTCCATGGCGAAACCGGCTCGGGCAAGGAGGCCTTCGCCAAGGCCGTGCACCAGGCCAGCCGCCGCGCCGACAAGGCCTTCGTCGCCCTCAACTGCGCGTCGCTGCCCGAGAGCCTGATCGAGAGCGAACTGTTCGGCTACCGCGGCGGCAGCTTCACTGGCGCGCGCAAGGAAGGCATGCGCGGCAAGTTGCAGCAGGCCGACGGCGGCACCTTGTTGCTGGATGAGATTGGCGATATGCCCCTGGCCCTGCAAACCCGCCTGCTGCGCGTGCTGGAAGACCGCATGGTGGTGCCGTTGGGTGGCGAGGCCGTGGCAGTGGATGTGCGTATCATCAGCGCCACCCACCGCAACCTGCTGGAGCGGGTGCGCGAGGGCAGTTTCCGCGAAGACCTCTATTACCGCCTGAACGGGTTGGAAATCGACCTGCCGGCCCTGCGCGACCGCACCGACAAACCGGCCCTGCTGGATTTCATCCTGGCCCAGGAGGCTGGTGGCGAACCGATGCGCCTGGCGCTGGAAGCACGGCAGGCGCTGCTGGCCTTCAATTGGCCCGGCAACGTGCGGCAGATGCGCAACGTGTTGCGCACGCTGGTGGCCCTGAGCGAAGGCGGGCAGGTGACCTTCGCCGACCTGCCGGGGTACCTGCGCGACCAGGCGCAGCCCGCACCCTTGCCCGAGCAGCCGTTGGCCGAAGCCGAGCGCACGGCGTTGATCGGCGTGCTGGAACGCCAGCGCTGGCACATGACCCATGTGGCCGAGGAGCTGGGCGTGAGCCGCAACACCTTGTATAGAAAATTGCGCAAACACCGCATCAGCCGCCAGCTGAACGCGTGACCGTGGGAGCTGGCTTGCCAGCGAGTTGTCGGGGCCGCGAAAAACTCGCTGGCAAGCCAGCTCTCACACGGACAGGTGCCGCAATCAGCGCGTGAGATTTTTCCTACCGTGGGCTACCCTGCCTCGATGTTTTACGAGGTCAATCATGCACATTCATATTCTCGGTATCTGCGGCACGTTCATGGGCTCGCTGGCGGTACTCGCCAAGGAATTGGGCCATCACGTCACTGGCTCGGACGCCAACGTCTACCCGCCCATGAGCACGCAACTGCAGGCCCAGGGCATTGAACTGACCCAAGGCTACGACGCCGCCCAGCTGGACCCTGCGCCTGACCTGGTGGTGATCGGCAACGCCCTGTCGCGCGGCAACCCGGCAGTGGAATACGTGCTGAACAAGGGCCTGCCCTACGTGTCGGGCCCGCAATGGCTGGCCGACCACGTGCTGCAGGGCCGCTGGGTACTGGCCGTGGCCGGCACCCACGGCAAGACTACCACCAGCAGCATGCTCGCCTGGGTGCTGGAACACGCCGGCATGGCGCCGGGCTTCCTGATTGGTGGCGTGCCGCAGAACTTTGCGGTGTCGGCACGCCTGGGCGACACGCCGTTCTTCGTGGTCGAGGCCGACGAGTACGACAGCGCCTTCTTCGACAAGCGCTCGAAGTTCGTCCACTACCGCCCGCGCACGGCGATCCTCAACAACCTGGAATTCGACCACGCCGACATCTTCCCCGACCTGCCGGCCATCGAGCGGCAGTTCCACCACCTGGTGCGCACCATTCCCAGCGAAGGCCTGGTGATTCACCCCACCACAGAGCCGGCGTTGCAGCGCGTGATCCAGATGGGCTGTTGGACCCCGGTGCAGACCACTGGCGCTGGCGGCCAATGGCAGGCGCGCCTGTTGAGCGAAGACGGCTCGCGCTTCGAGGTGTTGTTCGATGGCAAGGTAGAAGGCACCGTGGACTGGCCGCTGACCGGCCAGCACAACGTCGCCAACGCCCTGGCTACCCTGGCCGCGGCACGCCACGTTGGCGTGGTGGCGGCCCTGGGCATCGAAGCCCTGAGCGCGTTCAAGAACGTCAAGCGCCGCATGGAAACCGTGGCCCAGGTGCAGGGCGTGACCATCTACGATGACTTCGCCCACCACCCCACGGCTATCGCCACCACCCTGGACGGCCTGCGCAAGCGCATCGGCGATGCACCGCTGATCGCGGTGATCGAGCCGCGCTCCAACTCCATGAAGCTGGGCGCCCACCGCGACGGCCTGCCGGACAGCGTGCGCGATGCCGACCAGGTGATCTGGTACGCACCGCCGAACCTGGGTTGGGACCTGGCCGCCACAGCGGCGCAGTGCCCGGTGCCGGCCATTGTCGCCGACTCGCTGGAGGCGATCATCGCCCGGGTGCAAAGCCAGGCGCAGCCAGGCACCCACGTGGTGATCATGAGTAACGGCGGCTTCGGCGGCCTGCACCTGAAGCTGGCCGAGGCGCTCAAATGAGTGGCCCCGAACGCATCACGCTGGCCATGACTGGCGCCTCGGGCGCCCAGTACGGCCTGCGCCTGCTCGATTGCCTGGTGCGCGAAGACCGCGAGGTGCACTTCCTGATCTCCAAGGCCGCGCAGCTGGTGATGGCCACCGAGACCGACGTGGTGCTGCCGGCCAAGCCCCAGGCCATGCAGGCGTTCCTCACCGAATACACCGGCGCTGCGGCCAACCAGATCCGCGTCTACGGCAAGGAAGACTGGATGTCGCCGGTCGCCTCAGGCTCCGGCGCGCCAGCCGCCATGGTCGTGGTGCCGTGCTCCACGGGCACCCTGTCGGCCATTGCCACCGGCGCTTGCAACAACCTGATCGAGCGTGCCGCCGACGTCACCCTCAAGGAGCGTCGGCAGCTGATCCTGGTGCCGCGCGAGGCGCCGTACTCCACCATTCACCTGGAAAACATGCTCAAGCTGTCGCAGATGGGCGCGGTGATGCTGCCGGCATCGCCCGGTTTCTACCACCAGCCGCAGACCATCGATGACCTGGTGGACTTCGTGGTGGCGCGGGTGCTGAACCTGCTGAACATTCCCCAGGACATGCTGCCGCGCTGGGGCGAGTACCACCTGGGCGGCGATGAATAGATTCCTGCCGTGCCTGCTGGCCGCCCTGCAACTGGGCGGCTGCGCCAGCGTGCGCACCCTGGACGCGGCCAAGCCGGGCGCGCCGGTGGTGTATTCCGGGGCGCGGCTGGATTGGTATGCAATCGAAGGCGGGTGCTGCCCTGTGGATAAGTTTGGCGCCGAGGCGCCGGCCTGGCCGCAGGTTGACCTGCCGTTCAGCACCTTGCTGGATACGCTGCTGTTGCCGTTGTCGGTGCTCAACGTGCTCGGCTTCGGCGTGCAAGCCCAAGGCGGCCTGTAGATTCCGTACCGGTAACTGTCTTGAAATGGCGTCGCCTGCATCGCGACTAAAGTCGGCTCCTACACCGTTCGTGGTAGGAGCCGGCCTTGGCCGCGATGCAGGCGAGGCGATCTTCGCGTAGCAGCTGCCGCAGGCTGCGTCCCGCGCGAAAACGCGGCCCTTACCTGCCCAGACGGCGCAGTTCGTCGGATTCAACCACGCGGATGCCGTCCTGCTCCTCAAGCGCCAGGCGCCACAGCGCCCGCGCCAGCTGGCACGCTTCGATGCCGCGGTATTTGCCCGGAATCAATTTGGCCAGCGGTGCCACCAGCTGCTCGCCCAGGCGAGGCTGCACCCGGGTGCCCAGCAGCAACGAAGGCCGCACGATGGTCAGCTGTGGCCAGTTCATGGCCTTGAGGTCGCGCTCGGTCTCGCCTTTCACGCGGTTGTAGAAGATCTTCGACTTGTCGTCGGCGTCGATGGCGCTGATCACCAGCAGGTGCCGGGCGCCCATCTCCCGGGCGCGGTGGGCGTAGGCCATGACCAGGTCGTGGTCGATCTGGCGGAACGCCTCCTGGGAGCCGGCCTGCTTGATGGTGCTGCCCAGGCAGCAATAGGCCACGTCGACGCGGCCCGCCAGCGCCGGCAGCAGGTCAGTGAACGGCCCTACCGGGTTTTCCAGGTGCGGGTGCTCGGCAAGGGGGCGACGGGTGGGCGCCAGTACGCGGCTCACCGTGGGTTCGTTGAGCAGGCGGTCCAGCAGATGTTCACCCGTGAGACCGGTGGCTCCAGCGAGCATGATGTGCTGCGGCGTCAAATACATGTTGTCTCTCCCCTGTTACAGGAAGTCTAGTGGCTTCCTGCACTTTTCGCCTGGGCCCCACTGCCCAGTGCCGCACTTTGCAGCGCCCGCTTGGCCTGCTGCTGGCGCAGGCGTTGCCAGTGTGCAAGCACGCCCTTGGGGGCCCAGATCTGCGGCTCGGACGCATCGAAGCCGTCCGCCTGTTCACGTTCGGCAACATGCTTGCGGGCAAGTTCGAACGCTTGTTGCAGGTCGTCCGTTTCGTTCAGGGCCTGGGCGAACAGCGCGTCGCCAAAATAGGTGAAGTCCGACTCCTCCGAGCAGCCAAACGACACGCGGTCGGCTCGCGAGGCGGTCATGACCAGCGTGTGGTCGTCCTTGAGCGCCGGCACGAAGCCGCCGGAGTAGCACGCTGAAATCACCACGATCTTGTCGCGGTTCTTCAGCGGCGCCAGCACCGCGGCCAGTTCGTCGGGTGGCAGGTCCGACAGCTGCAGGCGCGGCTGGTCCAGCACCAGCTCATGTTCGTGGGTGCCGTGGCTCGTCAGGTAAATGAACACCAGGTCCTCGGCGCCGCTGCGCTGGGCGATGGTCTGCACCGCGCGGCTGAGAGTCTCGCGGGTGGCCATGGGCCGGTCGCCCAGGTGGTCGCGGTGGTTCACCAGGTTCACCTGGCCCACGGCGCCGAAGCGGCTGGCGAGCATGTGGTTGACGTAGTCGGCCTCGCGCATGAACACGCTCTGCTTGCCATCACCGGCCAGCGTCAGGCTGTACAGCTGGATTTCGCCATTGGTGGAGGCGGGCACGGCGGCCAGCGCCTTGTCCAGCAGCGCGCCCTGGTTCAGCAGGCCCAGTTCGAGGGTGTCGGGCAGCAGCTTGCCCTGGGCGTCGCGTACGCGCTGGCCGTTGGTCCACCAGCCGCTTTCCACCTCGCCGTCCTTGTGGGTGAGGGTGCCCTTGCCGTCGTAGGTGTCGGTGTCGAAGTTGCCCACGTAGCTGCTGCCATCGGCCAGGCTCAGGGTGCCCTGGCCGGCGAAATGCCAGTCCTCGAAACGGCCCTTGAAGTGGCTGCCGTCGCTGCCGAACATTTCGCCCTCACCGCTCAGCGCGCCTTCCTTGAACTCGCCGATCCAGACGTCGCCCTCGGCGCTTTCGTAGCGGCCGCGGCCTTGCAGGCGGTTGTGCTGGAACTCGCCGATGTACTGGTCGCCGTCGGAACTGCTGAAGGTGCCGTGGCCCTCCAGCTCGCCGTTGACGAAATTGCCGGTGAACTGGTTGCCGCTGCCGTCGCTGCGCACGCCTTCGCCGTTGGGTTTGCCTTGGGCGAACACGCCCTGGTAGTCGCTGCCGTCGTCCAGCTCCAGGTGCCCGGCGCCCGAATACTGGTCGGCCTTGAAGCCGCCACGGTAGCTTTGCCCCGGCTCTTTCAGCGTGCCTTCGCCGTCGCGGCGGCCCAGCTTGAAGGTGCCGGTGTAGGTAGTGCCGTTGGCGCTCAGGGTGCCCTGGCCGTCGAACAGGCCCTGCTTGAATTCGCCGCGGTAGAGTTCGCCGTTGCTGCCGTGCCATTCGCCCTGGCCGTGCCACTGGCCGTTGAGGAACGCACCGGTGTACCAGCTGCCGTTGGGGTAGTCGATCCGGCCCTGGCCCTGCAACAGGCCATTGACCACCTCGCCACGGTAGCGGCCGCCATCGGGCAGGCGCGCGTCGGGAGGGGAAAGGGACTCGCCATCGCCACAGGCGGTGATCAATAAGGTCAGGGCGAGGGGAACGAGTGGGCGCATGGCGGGATCCGGGCAAGTAAGGCGCCGAGTATGCCGCACAATGCCCCCGGTGAAACAGCCACCGGCGGCATTGCCCGCTGTCTGGTTATTACACGAAGCAGAGTGATAGCGGTTCGGCGATATACGCCGGCTTCTCCGAACCCTCGATTTCAAGGGTGGCGGTAGCCTTGAGCAGCCATTGGCCGGGCTTTTTCTCGGTGACTTCGGTGAGTTCCACCTTGAGCCGCACGTTGGAGTCGACCTTCACCGGCTGGATGAAGCGCACGCTGTCCAGGCCGTAGTTGACCACCATTTTCAGGCCCTCGGGCACCACCAGCAGGTCTTCCATCAGCTTGGGGATCAGCGACAACGACAGGAAACCGTGGGCAATGGTGCTGCCAAACGGGGTCTTGGCGGCTTTTTCCGGGTCCACGTGAATAAACTGGAAGTCACCGGTGGCCTCGGCAAACAGGTTGATGCGAGCCTGGTCGATCTTCAACCATTGGGAATACCCCAGTTCCTTACCGACGTACTGCTTGAGTTCTGCAACGGGTACAAAGGGCATCTGCACTCTCCTTGTTGATGGCGCGTTGGCATACGCGCGTCTAGATCAGCATGGTCATCCACGCCGGTCAAGCTTCCATGGCCATGGCGAATGGCGGTTTATAGCCGCCAAGCTTGCGTGCTTATAATGGCCCGGCATGCCAGGGGCGGAGAAAAATATGTTGTTACGTGGTTTGACGTGGCTGATCGTTTTCCAATTGCTGGGCACAGCCATCAATCATCTGGTGCTGAGCATGCTGCCGGGGCCGATTATCGGCCTGCTGCTGTTGCTGGCGTTCCTGATGGTGCGCGGCGAGGTGGGCAAGCCTCTGGGCGACGCCTCGTCCAGCCTGCTGCGCTACCTGCCGTTGTTGCTGGTGCCGCCGGCCGTGGGCGTGATGGCCTATGCCAGTGATATTGCTGCCGACTTCTGGGCGATTGCCGGCACCCTGGTGATCTCGGTGCTGGTGTCCATGGCGCTGGCGGGCTGGCTGATGCAGAAAATGCTGGCGCGGCGCGGGGACCACTCATGACCCTGGACTGGCACGGCGCGCTGGCGTCGGTGATTCACCATCCGCTGTTCGGCATCGGCATCACCCTGGGCACCTACCAGCTAGTGCTGGCCGGGTACGAGCGCACCCGCTGGATCTTCCTGCAGCCGGTGCTGGTGTCCATGCTGGTGATCATCGGTATCCTGCTGCTGACTGGCGTCAGCTACGGCGAATACCGCAAGAGCACTGACATTCTCGGCATCCTGCTGGGGCCCGCCACCGTGGCCTTGGCCGTGCCGCTGTACCTGAACCTCAAGCGTATCCGCCAATTGCTGGCGCCCACCTTGGCTACGCTGGTGGTAGGCGGGGTGTTCGCCACCGGCCTGGGGCTGTTGCTGGCCTGGAGCTTCGGCGCCGAGCACATGATTCTGATGACCCTGGCCCCCAAGTCCGTGACCTCGCCCATCGCTATGCTGGTAGCGGAGCAGATTGGTGGCGTGGCAGCGCTGGCGGCAGTGTTCGTGCTGATTACCGGCGTGATCGGCGCGATCTTCGGCCCGGCCATGCTGTCCATGCTCAAGGTACGCAGCCCCGCAGCCCGGGGCATGGCCCTGGGCATGACCGCCCATGCGGTGGGCACTTCGGTGGCCCTGCAGGAAGGCGAGGAGTGCGGGGCCTTCGCTGCGCTGGCGATGAGCCTGATGGGGGTGTCGACCGCGGTGTTCCTGCCGCTGGTCGTCAGCCTGTTCGTTTAAGGAAACCACTATGACCTTGCCGTTATTCCCCCTCAATACCGTGCTGTTCCCCGGCTGCATGCTCGACCTGCAGATATTCGAGGCACGCTACCTGGACATGATCGGCCGCTGCATGAAGCAGGGCGCCGGATTTGGCGTGGTGTGCATCCTGGAAGGCCAGGAAGTCGGCCCGGCGCCCACCGGGCATGCGGTTATCGGCTGCGAGGCGGTGATCCGCGATTTCCAGCAGCAGGACAACGGCCTACTGGGCATTCGCGTGGAGGGCGTGCGCCGCTTCCGCGTGACCGGCACCGAGCTGCAGCGCGACCAGCTGCTGGTGGCGGACGTGGAGTGGTTGCCGGAAAGCGCCGACCAGCCGCTGCAGGAAGAGGACGACGACCTGGTGGCGCTGCTGCATGCCCTGGCCGAGCACCCCATGGTGGCAGCGCTGGACATGGGCAACGAGATCCCCGGGCGCCAGTCGCTGGCGAACCAGTTGGCGTACCTGCTGCCGTTCCCTGAGCTGGACAAGATCGACCTGCTGGCGCTGCAGGAACCTTCCGAACGGCTCGCGGGCATCCAGGTACTGCTCGACGACCTGCAGGGCGAACTGTTCGCCTGACCCCTGTATCAACAACCGTCTTTGTGGGAGCTGGCTTGCCAGCGAGCTTTTAGGGCCTCAACAGCTCGCTGGCAAGCCAGCTCCCACAACAACGTCGTAGCGGCCTTCAATAGGCGTAGCGCAGCAGGGTATGGGAAAACTCCCGCGTGGCGAAATAGGCCAGCACCACCGTTGTGACCGGCATCACCACCCACCACACCCTCGGCGCCATGGCTGGCAACTGCTGGCGCCATTGGCTCAGGGTCAGGCTGGCCGCGCACACGAAGCACGCCAGCAGGGCGCCCGCCAGGATATCCGTGGGCCAATGCGCCCCTAGGTACACCCGTGACAGGGCGATGCTCCCCGCCGGCAGGATGCCCAGCAACAACCAGGTCAGCCGCAGCCTTGGCGGCTGGCCGCGCCCGGCCAGCACGGCCAGGGTCAGGAACAGCGCGAACGCCGCCGAACTGTGGCCGCTGGGCATGCTGTAGGTGCCCAGGGGGTGGGTCATCACGTCCGGGCGCATGCGCGCGAACACGTGCTTCATCAGCCCGTTGCCCAGCGCGGTCCCCAGCAGCGTGCCGACGGCAAACACGGCCGGCCGCCACTGGCGCAGCACCAGCAGCAGGCCGCAGAGCAGCGCCGCCAGCACGAACTGGGTGCGGAAGTCGCCCATCTTGGTCAGCGCCACGGCGATGTCGTCAGCCAGCGCACCGCGGTGTTCCTGCACCAGGGTCATGATGCCCTGGTCGAACTGCACCAGGTGCGGCCAGCCCAGGAACACGCCCGCCAGCAGCACCAGGCACATGGCCGTGACCAGCCGGGTGCCACGGCGGCGCGATTGCCAGGCGGCGCTCACGCTCAGGCCGATCAGGATGGCGAAGCCTGCGGCCAGCACGCCTGCCTGGGGCCAGAAGCCTTCCGGCAGCGGCAGGCGCATGGCGGCACCGGTGGCCCAGCCGGGCATCAGGTACACCACCGACCAGCCGGCACCCGCCAGCAGGCTCACCCCCACGAACCGCACCAGCGGCATGTCGAACATGCCCGCCACCATGGGCAGCATCGGCCGCAGCGGGCCGATGAAGCGCCCCACCAGCAGGCTGGCGATGCCGTAGCGTTGGAAATAGCCTTCGGCGCGGCCGATCCATTCGGGATGGTGGCGCAAGCCAGGCAGGCGCCGGATGTTCTGGTGGAAATGGCGCCCGGTGAAGTAGGACAAACCGTCGCCCAGCAGGCCGCCGATATAGCCCAGCAGCAAGGTCTCGCCCAGCGACAGCGCGCCGCTGCCGGCCAGCACGGCGATGGCGAACAGCAGCACGGTGCCGGGCACGATCAGGCCGACAATCGCCAGGCATTCGGTGCAGGCCACCAGCACAATCGCCAGCCCCAGCCATTGGGGGTGAGCGGACAACCAGGCGGTCAGCCCGTCGAGCCATGGGCCCATGTTTCAGTTTCCTTGCGTGAGGATGGAAAAGTCGCGACCTTCGACTTGACCGCGGCGCAAGGGGTTCCTTGTGCAATGGCGGGCATGCTCGGCGTCCACGAAGCGGTACGGCAGATGTTCGTCGCGCCCGTGGGGGATGCCCAGGCGGGTGGTCTGGATAATTTGTTTCGGGATAATGCCAAGGTCTTCGACAAATAATTGTTCAGGGTCGAAGCGCCGGGCGTCCCAATTGGGCACCTTCAGGCCCAGCGCCTTGCACAGCAGGGTCTGCCCGGCGCACAGGCGCTCCGGCGGGCGGGGGTTGCCGCTGGCGTCGGGGTTGTTCAGCTGCATCTGCGCCAGGGCGTTGGCGTCGGCATGGGCGTCCACCCAGGGGTAGGCGGACTTGATCAGCACCGCGTTGCCGGGACCCTGGGCGCTGAAGTTCAGCGAGTCGCCGCCCCGGGCGTAGTACATGTAGATGTGCCCGCCGTCGAGGAACAGCGCCTTGCGTTTCTCGGTGTAGCCCAGGGAGGCGTGGCTGCCTTTCTCGGCGCAGTAATAGGCCTCGGTCTCGATAATGCGTGCCGACAGCCAGTACGGCCCCTGGCGATGGCGAATCACCTTGCCCAGCAGCTCGCGGGCCAGCACCTGGGCGTCGCGGTCGAAGAAAGTGTCGGGCAGGGGGCGAGCATCGGGCCAGGGCAGGGCAGGCAGCATCGGGCGGTTACCGGAAGATACGAAAGAGCTCGCAAGGATAATATTCATCTGTGGCTTAATCACGGCTGAATCGTTGCCCGTTGTGTGACTGTTTTTGACCATCCGCCTGCCACCGCTGTCGGTGGACCCTCGAGACAGCTATAATCAGCCGCTTTCCTCTTTGCCAAGACCACAGAGACCATGACTGAGTCCGTTCTTGACTACATGACCCGTTTGGGTCGCGCCGCCCGCGACGCCTCCCGCGTGATCGCGCGCGCCAGCACTGCGCAGAAGAACCGCGCCCTGCAGGCTGCCGCCAACGCCCTGGACGCCGCCCGCAGCGAACTCACCGCCGCCAACGAGCAGGACCTGGCCGCTGGCCGGGCCAACGGCCTGGAGCCGGCCATGCTCGAGCGCCTGGCGCTGACCCCTGCGCGCATCGACGGCATGATCGTCGGCCTGCGCCAGGTGGCCAGCCTGCCGGACCCGGTGGGTGCGATCCGCGACATGAGCTATCGGCCGTCGGGTATCCAGGTCGGCAAGATGCGCGTACCCCTGGGCGTGGTGGGCATCATCTACGAGTCGCGCCCCAACGTGACCATCGACGCCGCCAGCCTGTGCCTGAAGTCCGGCAACGCCACCATCCTGCGCGGCGGCTCCGAGGCCATCCATTCCAACCGTGCCATCGCCGCCTGCGTGCAGCGCGGCCTGGCCGAGGCCGGCCTGCCAGCCGCCGTGGTGCAAGTAGTGGAAACCACCGACCGCGAGGCCGTGGGCGCGCTGATCAGCATGCCCGAGTATGTCGACATCATCGTGCCCCGTGGCGGCCGCGGCCTCATCGAGCGCGTCAGCCGCGATGCCAAGGTGCCGGTCATCAAGCACCTGGATGGCATCTGCCATATCTATGTTGCCGCCGACGCCGACCTGGCCAAGGCCCAGCGCATCGCCTTCAACGCCAAGACCTACCGCTACGGTATCTGCGGTGCCATGGAAACCCTGCTGGTGGACGCGGCCGTGGCCGCCGACTTCCTGCCGGCCATGGCTGCCCAGTTCGCCGAGAAGGGCGTGGAACTGCGCGGCTGCGAGCGCACCCGTGACATCATCCAGGCGCTGCCGGCCACCGAGGCCGACTGGCACACCGAATACCTGGCGGCGATCCTGTCGATTCGCGTGGTCGACGGCCTGGACCAGGCCATCGAGCACATCAATCACTACGGTTCGCACCACACCGACTCCATCGCCACCGAGAACCTGGCCGAGGCCCGGCGGTTCACCGCCGAAGTCGATTCCGCCTCGGTGATGATCAACACCCCGACCTGCTTCGCCGACGGCTTCGAGTATGGCCTGGGTGCGGAAATCGGCATTTCCACGGACAAGATCCACGCCCGTGGCCCGGTAGGCCTGGAAGGCCTGACTTGCGAGAAATACATCGTGGTCGGCGACGGCCAGCTGCGCGGCCAGGAGCCGGCCTGACTTGGGCGACCTGAGCCAGCCAGGCAGCAAACCCGCGCCACGCCGTATCGGCGTGCTGGGGGGCACCTTCGACCCGGTGCACATCGGCCACCTGCGCAGCGCGCTGGAAGTGGCCGATGCGCTGCGCCTGGACGAACTGCGCCTGACGCCCAACGCCCGGCCGCCGCACCGCGACACCCCGCAGGTGACGCCGCAGGACCGCCTGGCGATGGTGCAATGCGCGGTGCAGGGCGTGGCGCCGTTGACGGTGGATGCCCGGGAGCTGCAACGGGACAAGCCGTCCTACACCATTGATACGCTGGAGCTGATGCGCGCGGAACTCGCCGCCGATGACCAGCTGTTCCTGCTGCTGGGCTGGGATGCCTTTTGTGGCCTGCCTTCCTGGCACCGCTGGGAAGAACTGCTGCAGCACTGCCATATCCTGGTATTGCAGCGGCCTGACGCCGACAGCGAGCCGCCGGATGCCTTGCGCAACCTGCTGGCCGCGCGGTCGGTCAGCGACCCGCTGGCCCTTGAAGGGCCTGGCGGGAATATTACTTTCGTCTGGCAGACCCCCCTCGCGGTGTCGGCCACCCAGATCCGTCAACTGCTGGCCAGCGGGAAGTCGGTACGTTTCCTGGTGCCTGACGCGGTACTGGCCTACATCGAGGCGCACGGGCTGTACCGTGCGTCCAATTGAACTGAACGAGT
Source organism: Pseudomonas imperatae (assembly GCF_057128625.1). Lineage (NCBI taxonomy): Bacteria > Pseudomonadati > Pseudomonadota > Gammaproteobacteria > Pseudomonadales > Pseudomonadaceae > Pseudomonas > Pseudomonas imperatae. The sequence continues at coordinate 33,679 of NZ_JBSKHP010000001.1, forward strand.
TTTATATGACTAAGCAAAAAATCAGCGTATCCGGCGAAGAGCTGGTCGAACTGGCCAAGGCCGCACTGGAAGACGTCAAGGCCCAGGACATCCTGGTCATCGACGTGAAGGACAAGCACAGCCTGACCGACTACATGGTCATCGCCACCGGTACCTCCAGCCGCCAGATCAACGCCATGCTGGACAAGGTTCGCGAGAACGTGAAGGCCAAGGGCGCGCAGCCACTGGGTGAAGAAGGCAAGGGCGAAAGCGACTGGGTGCTGCTGGACCTGGGTGACGTCATCGTGCACATGATGACCGCTGCTGCCCGCCAGTTCTACGACCTGGAACGCCTGTGGCAGGGCGCCGAGCAGAGCCGTGCCGCCAGCGGCGCGCACCACACCCCGGGCAACGAATAAGGCCGGGCCATGCGTCTGCGTCTGATTGCGGTCGGCTCGCGCATGCCGAAGTGGGTGGAAGACGGTTGGCAGGAATACGCCAAGCGTCTGCCGTCCGAGCTTGCCCTCGACCTGGTGGAAATCCCGCTCAACACCCGCGGCAAGAACGCCGACGTGGCGCGCTTCATCCGTCAGGAAGGCGAAGCCATGTTGGCCAAGGTTCAGCCGGGGGAGCGTATCGTCACGCTCGAAGTGCACGGCAAGCCGTGGAGCACCGAGCAGCTGGCGGTAGAGCTGGACAAGTGGCGGCTGGATTCGCGCACCGTCAACTTCATGGTGGGCGGCCCCGAGGGGCTGGCGCCTGAAGTGTGCGCGCGCGCCGACCAGCGCTGGTCGCTGTCGCCCCTGACCTTGCCGCACCCGCTGGTACGCATCCTGATCGGCGAGCAGTTGTATCGCGCCTGGACAGTCCTGTCCGGGCACCCTTACCACAAATAAGCGTACAAGCCGCCTTTCATGTCCCAGCCGATTCGCCTCAAGGATCACGAGAAAGACGCACGCCTGGTGCGTAGCCGCGTCGTGGTCGGCGCAATCGTGGTGATGGTGATGGTGTGTGCGCTGGTGGCTCGCCTGTATTACCTGCAGGTCATCCAGTACGAATATCACTCCACGCTGTCGGAGAACAATCGGGTGCACGTGCAGCCGATTCCGCCGTCGCGCGGGCTGATCTACGACCGTAACGGGGTGATCATCGCCGATAACCGGCCCAGCTTCAGCCTGAGCATGACCCGTGAGCGGGCCGGGGATTGGGCGCAGGTGCTGGACAGCATCGTCCAGATCCTCGACCTGGGCCCTGACGAACGCGCCATGTTCGAAAAGCGCATGAAGCAGGGCCGCCGGCCGTTCGAGCCGGTACCGATACTGTTCGAGCTCAACGAAGAACAGATCGCCCGAATTGCCGTGAACCAGTTCCGCCTGCCTGGGGTGGAAGTGGTCGCGCAGCTGGTGCGCCATTACCCCCAGGGGCCGCATTTCGCCCATTCGGTGGGCTACATGGGGCGCATCAACGAGAAAGAGCTGAAGAGCCTCGACGCCGTGGCCTACAGCGGCACCCACCATATCGGCAAGACCGGCATCGAGCGCTTCTACGAGCCGCAGTTGCACGGCCAGGTGGGTTATGAAGAAGTCGAGACCAACGCCCGTGGCCGCGTGCTGCGGGTGCTCAAGCGCACCGACCCGGTGCCTGGCAAGGACATCGTCCTGAGCCTGGACATCAACCTGCAGGAAGCCGCCGAGGCCGCGCTGGCCGGCCGTCGTGGCGCCATTGTAGCCCTCGACCCGCAGACCGGCGAGGTGCTGGCCATGGTCAGCCAGCCGAGCTTCGACCCCAACCTGTTTGTCACCGGCATCAGCTTCAAGGCCTATGCCGACCTGCGCGACTCCATCGACCGGCCGCTGTTCAACCGCGTGCTGCGCGGCCTGTACCCGCCGGGCTCGACCATCAAGCCGGCGGTGGCCATCGCCGGCCTCGACACTGGTGTGGTGACTGCCAGCACCCGGGTGTTCGACCCCGGCTACTACCAATTGCCCAACTTCGACCACAAGTACCGCAACTGGAACCGCAGCGGCGACGGCTGGGTGGACCTGGACACGGCGATCATGCGGTCCAACGACACCTACTTCTACGACCTGGCGCACAAGATGGGCATCGACCGCCTGTCCAGCTACCTCAACCGTTTCGGCATCGGCCAGAAGGTCGCCCTGGACATGTTCGAGGAGTCCCCGGGCCTGATGCCGTCGCGGGACTGGAAGCGCGCTACCCGGCGCCAGGCATGGTTCCCGGGTGAAACCCTGATCCTGGGGATCGGCCAGGGCTACATGCAGGCCACCCCGCTGCAACTGGCCCAGGCCACCGCGCTGGTGGCCAACAAGGGCAAGTGGAACCGTCCGCACCTGGCGCGCACCATCGAAGGTGAACCGCCGGTGGACGAGAACCCCATGGAAGACATTGTGCTGCGCGACCCCAACGACTGGGACCGCGTCAACCACGGCATGCAGCAAGTGATGCACGGTGCCCGTGGTACCGCCCGCAAGGCGTCGGTCGGCGCCCAATACCGCATTGCCGGCAAGAGCGGCACTGCCCAGGTGGTGGCCATCAAGCAGGGCGAAAAATACGACCGCTCCAAACTTCAGGAACGCCATCGCGACCACGCCCTGTTCGTGGGTTTTGCGCCGGCTGACAATCCCAAAATTGTAGTTGCGGTGATGGTGGAGAACGGCGAGTCCGGTTCCGGCGTCGCGGCGCCCGTGGTGCGCCAGGTGATGGACGCCTGGCTGTTGGGCCCCGATGGCCGGCTCAAGCCCGAGTACGCCAGCAATACCGCAACGGAGATCACCGCACGTGAAGAGTAATTTCGATCGCATGCTCTCCAGCGAGGACGTGATGCGCCGCCGCGCCACCTTGCTGCAGCGCATCCACATCGACGGCCCGCTGTTGATCCTGCTGCTGACCCTGGCGGCCGGCAGCCTGTTCGTGCTGTATTCGGCCAGTGGCAAGAGCTGGGACCTGCTGATCAAGCAGGCCACCTCGTTCGGCATCGGCCTGGTGTCCATGCTGCTGATCGCCCAGCTGGAACCGCGCTTCATGGCCCGCTGGGTGCCGCTGGCCTACTGCCTGGGGGTGATCCTGCTGGTGGCCGTGGACGTCATGGGCCACAACGCCATGGGCGCCACGCGCTGGATCAACATCCCGGGGGTGATCAAGTTCCAGCCCTCGGAATTCATGAAGATCATCATGCCGGCCACCATCGCCTGGTACCTGGCCAAGCGCACGCTGCCGCCCACGCTCAAGCATGTAGGGGCGAGCCTGATGATGATCGGCATCCCGTTCATTCTCATCGTGCGCCAGCCGGACCTGGGCACCTCGCTGCTGATTCTGGCCTCGGGTACATTTGTACTCTTCATGGCCGGCCTGCGCTGGCGCTGGATCATCAGCGTGATCGCCGCGGCGGTGCCGGTGGCGGTGGCGATGTGGTTCTTCATCATGCACGACTACCAGAAGCAGCGGATCCTGACCTTCCTCGACCCCGAGAGCGACCCGCTGGGCACCGGCTGGAACATCATCCAGTCCAAGGCCGCCATCGGTTCGGGCGGGGTGTTCGGCAAGGGCTGGCTGCTGGGCACCCAGTCGCACCTGGACTTCCTGCCCGAAAGCCACACCGACTTCATCATCGCCGTGCTCGGCGAGGAGTTCGGCCTGGTGGGCATCTGCGCCTTGCTGCTGTTGTACCTGGCGCTGATCGGCCGTGGCCTGGTGATTACCGCCCAGGCGCAGACGCTGTTCGGCAAGCTGCTGGCCGGCAGCCTGACCATGACGTTTTTTGTTTACGTTTTCGTCAATATCGGTATGGTCAGCGGCCTATTGCCCGTCGTAGGCGTGCCGCTGCCCTTCATTAGCTACGGCGGAACTTCGCTGGTGACGCTGATGTCAGCGTTTGGGGTTTTGATGTCGATCCATACCCATCGCAAGTGGATCGCGCAGGTTTGATTAAGGTGAAGAATTTCATGCAAGCAGTATGCAACTGGGCCGCTCGGTGCATTCCCTGGGTCGGCCTGGTGGGCATCCTCGGGTCGTCGCAACAGGCGACGGCCGGCGACTACGATGGCACCCCGCAACTGGCCAAGTTCGTTGGCGAGATGACCCGTGACTACGGCTTCGCCGGCGAGCAGGTGATTGGCGTGTTCGAGGAAGTGCAGCGCAAGCAGGCGATCCTCGACGCCATCTCCAAGCCGGCCGAACGGGTGAAACCGTGGAAGGAATACCGCCCGCTGTTCATCACCGACGCGCGCATTGCCCGTGGCGTGGACTTCTGGCGCCAGCACGAGGTAGCGCTCAAGCGTGCCGAACAGGAATACGGCGTGCCGGCGCAGATAATCGTGTCTATTATTGGTGTCGAAACGTTTTTCGGCAGAAATACCGGCAACTACCGGGTGATCGACGCGCTTTCCACCCTGGCGTTCGACTACCCGCCACGGGCCGACTTCTTCCGCAAGGAGCTGCGCGAGTTCCTGCTGCTGTCGCGTGAGCAGCAGGTCGACCCGCTGAGCATCAAGGGGTCGTACGCCGGCGCCATGGGCCTGCCGCAGTTCATGCCCAGCAGTTTCCGCGCCTATGCCGTGGATTTCGACGGCGATGGCCACATCAACATCTGGAGTGACCCCGATGACGCCATCGGCAGTGTCGCCAACTACTTCAAGCAGCACGGCTGGGTGATGGGCCAGCCGGTGGTGAGCCGCGCCTCGGTGCGTGGCCAGCACGTGGACGAAGGCCTGAGCCCGGGCATTGATCCGGTCAAGAACGTTGGACAGTTGCGAGCACTGGGCTGGTCGAGTCATGATGCGCTGCGCGACGATATGCCAGTGACTGCTTTCCGCTTCGACGGTGAGTTCGGTCCGGAATATTGGATGGGGCTTGGCAACTTCTACGCCATCACTCGCTATAATCGCAGCGCCATGTATGCCATGGCCGTCTATCAACTGTCGCAAGCACTGGTTCAAGCACGGGGCGTCAAGTAATGCGGACTACGCCGATTCGCACACCACTGAAGCTGATGGGCTACGCAGCCCTGGCCCTGCTCGTCGTCAGCTGCTCGTCGACCAGCCGTGCCCCGCAAAGCGGCGGTTATACCGTGCGCTCGCAGCCTGGCCTGGACATCAACCGGGCCCACAAGGACGGCGCGCCGTGGTGGGACGTGGACGTCTCGCGCATCCCTGACGCCGTGCCCACGCTGCACAGCGGCCCGTACAAGGCCAACCCCTACACGGTGCTGGGCAAGACCTACTTCCCGCTCAACGATGCCAGCAGCTACGTGGCCACCGGCACGGCCTCCTGGTACGGCACCAAGTTCCATGGCCAGAACACTGCCAACGGCGAGGTCTACGACCTGTACGGCATGAGTGCCGCGCACAAGACCCTGCCGCTGCCCAGCTACGTGCGCGTCACCAACCTGGACAACAACCGCAGCGTGATCCTGCGCGTGAATGACCGCGGGCCGTTCTACTCCGACCGCATCATCGACCTGTCCTACGCCGCCGCCAAGAAGCTGGGCTATGCCGAGATCGGCACCGCGCGCGTGAAGGTCGAAGGTATCGACCCGGCCCAGTACTGGGCCCAGCGCGGCCGCCCGGCGCCGCTGATGCTTGACCAGCCGCAGGTGGCGCAGGTGCCGCAGAAGCCGGCCATCACCGCGTCGGCCGGCACCATCGAGCAATGGACGCCGCCGCCACAACAGCATGCCGCCGCCGTCCTGCCCGCGCAGATCGACGCAAAAAAAAACGCTTCTGTTCCAGTCTCTGGCCAGTTTCTCCAGGTGGGAGCGTTCGCCAATCCGGACGCTGCGGAGCTGCTGAGGTCGAAGCTGAGTTCGATGGTGCGAGCCCCGGTGTTCGTCAGCTCGATCGTGCGCAACCAGCAGACACTGTATCGAGTGCGGATGGGGCCGATCGGCACGCCGGGTGAGGTGCAGCAGACCCAGGACAGCGTGCGCCTGGCCAACCTGGGTTCGCCTAGCGTGGTCACCGCCGAATGACTTTTCCGGCCTGGCAACAGGCCGGACCACGGCTGGCGCCTGTCCTTGGGGGCGGGTGCCAGCCGTTTGATTAACGGCCCGCAGAACGGCTGAGCAATAAATGGGGTCATAGGCCCCGACACAAAACAGATTTTGCCCGAGAGGGCATGTGCCCATTAGCAATTTCGAGAGACGGATGAACATCACCACCTTTGCCAAACGCCTGTGCCTGCCTGTACTGCTGCTGATCGCCCCAGTTGCCATGTCGGCCGAGCAAATGACGCCTGCGGCGCCGCAACTGGCTGCCAAGGCCTACGTACTGATGGAAGCGTCCAGCGGGCAAGTCCTGGTGGATAGCAACGGCGACCAGCGTCTGCCGCCAGCCAGCCTGACCAAACTGATGAGCGCCTACATCGCCACCCTGGAGATCAAGCGCGGCCAGATCGGTGAGAACGATCCGGTGACCGTCAGCGAGAACGCCTGGCGCACCGGTGGTTCGCGGATGTTCCTGAAAGTCGGCTCGCAAGTGTCGGTCAGCGACCTGCTGCACGGCATCATCATCCAGTCGGGCAACGACGCCACCGTGGCCCTGTCCGAGCACATCGCCGGCAGCGAAGACGCCTTCGCCGACATGATGAACAAGACCGCCGGCGACCTGGGCATGGAGAACAGCCACTTCATGAACCCTACCGGGCTGCCGAACCCGGATCACTACTCCACCCCGCACGACATCGCCAAGCTGGCCCGCGCGATCATCAACATCGACCCGGCCCACTACGCGATCTATTCGCAGAAAGAGTTCTTCTGGAACAACATCAAGCAGCCTAACCGCAACCTGCTGCTGTGGCGCGACAAGACCGTCGACGGTCTGAAAACCGGCCACACCGAAGAAGCCGGCTACTGCATGGCGGCCTCGGCCGTACGTGATGGCATGCGCCTGATCGCGGTCGTGTTCGGTACCACCAGCGAAGCGGCCCGTGCTGCCGAAACCCAGAAGCTGCTGACCTACGGTTTCCGTTTCTTCGAAACCCAGACCTTCTACCAGAAGGGCACCGAGCTGGCTAAAGCCCCGGTATGGAAAGGTGCTACCCACGAAGTGCGTGCGGGCCTTGCCGACGACCTGACCATGACCCTGCCAAAAGGCCAGCTGAAAGGCCTGACCGCCACCATGACCATGAAGCCACAGCTGACCGCGCCTATCGCCAAAGGTGACGTGATCGGTAAAGTGGAAGTCAAAAACGGTGACCAGGTGGTCCACAGCGCCGACCTGATCGCCCTCGACGCGGTCGAGGAAGGTGGCTTCATCCGCCGCATGTGGGATAGCATTCGTCTATTCTTCTACGGCTTGTTCAACTGATTACGTGAACAGCATGCCCCCTGGCTGCGCCGTGCGGCCAGGGGGTTTGTCCGTCTTCACGGCTTAAGAGGCCGTTACTGCTATGACAGACACAGAAGTCAAGGCTCCTAAAATCGAATTCCCTTGCGCCGATTATCCGATCAAAGTAATCGGTGACACCGGCGCGGGCTTCAAAGACAAAGTCATCGAAATTGTCACGCGTCACGCCGACATCGAGCATGACAAGACCGCCGAACGCCAGAGCAGCAATGGCAAGTACACCACGCTGCAGCTGCACATCCTGGCCACCGGGCAAGACCAGCTCTACAACATCAACAGCGAACTGCGTGCCACCGGCGTAGTTAAAATGGTGCTCTGATGTCGCGGTGCCTGGGCTTTCGCGAACTGGGCCTTGTGGCCTACGAGCCGGTCTGGCACGCGATGCAACGTTTTACCGACCAGCGCACCCCGGCCACCGGGGACGAGGTCTGGCTGGTGCAGCACCCCGCGGTGTTCACCCAGGGCCAGGCGGGCAAGGCCGAGCACCTGCTGGTGCCCGGCGACATCCCGGTGGTGCAGGTGGACCGTGGCGGCCAGGTGACCTACCACGGCCCCGGCCAGTTGGTGGCGTACCTGCTGCTGGACGTGCGACGGCTGGGCTATGGCGTGCGTGACCTGGTCACGCGCATCGAGCAGACCCTCGTCGCGCTGCTGGACGAGTATGGTGTACCGGCGGCGGCCAAGGCCGATGCCCCCGGTGTGTATGTCCAGGGTGCGAAGATCGCCTCGCTGGGCCTGCGGATCCGCAACGGGTGTTCCTTTCATGGCCTGGCCTTGAACGTGGACATGGACCTGGCGCCGTTCCGCCGTATCAACCCCTGCGGATATGCCGGGCTGGCGATGACCCAGTTGTGCGATCATGCAGGCCAGATTGAATATGCCGAGGTTGGTGCCCGGCTGCGCGCGCAGCTCGTCAAGCACCTCGACTACGCTGAGCAGACGACCCTGACGGGCGGAATCGATTGATATGACTACCGCGCAAGACACAGCTGAATCCGTGCAATCCATGATCCCGGTGACCAACGTGACCCCGCCCCGGCCAAAAGTCGAGGCCGGCGTGAAGCTGCGTGGTGCCGAGAAGGTCGCGCGTATTCCGGTGAAGATCATCCCTACCGAAGAACTGCCGAAGAAGCCTGACTGGATCCGCGTGCGCATCCCGGTTTCGCCGGAAGTCGACCGCATCAAGCAGCTGCTGCGCAAGCACAAGCTGCACAGCGTGTGCGAGGAAGCGTCCTGCCCGAACCTGGGCGAGTGCTTCTCCGGTGGTACCGCTACCTTCATGATCATGGGTGACATCTGCACCCGTCGCTGCCCGTTCTGCGACGTCGGCCACGGCCGTCCGAAAGCCCTGGATGCCGACGAGCCGATGAACCTGGCCGTGGCCATCGCCGACCTGCGCCTGAAGTACGTGGTCATTACCTCGGTGGACCGCGACGACCTGCGCGACGGCGGTGCCCAGCACTTCGCCGACTGCCTGCGGGAGATCCGCAAGCTGTCGCCGGGCGTGCAGCTGGAAACCCTGGTGCCGGACTACCGCGGCCGCATGGACGTGGCGCTGGCCATCACCGCCGCCGAGCCGCCGGATGTGTTCAACCACAACCTGGAAACCGTGCCGCGCCTGTACAAGGCCGCGCGCCCGGGTTCGGACTACCAGTGGTCGCTGACCCTGCTGCAGAAGTTCAAGGAACTGGTGCCGCATGTGCCGACCAAGTCCGGCCTGATGCTGGGCCTGGGCGAGACCGACGAGGAAGTGATCGAGGTGATGCATCGCATGCGCGAGCACAACATCGACATGCTCACCCTGGGCCAGTACCTGCAACCATCGCGCAGCCACTTGCCGGTGCAGCGTTTCGTGCACCCGGACACCTTCGCCTGGTTCGCCGAGGAAGGCTACAAGATGGGCTTCAAGAACGTCGCCTCCGGCCCGCTGGTACGTTCCTCGTACCACGCCGACCAGCAGGCGCACGAGGCCAAGATCAAGCTCTGATCGACGCCTGAAGCACCCGTGCCGGCCGGCAGTTCACCGAACTGCGGCCGGCATTGTTGTTCATGGGCCATGACATTGGGATACAGGGGGTTACACGGCTATGCTGTTCTGTCACCGGGAACGCTCTAAAGTAGGCGCTTTCGATCCACGCAAGGAGCCCATCGAATGACACACCAAGCCGCTGCCACCCTGCCGCGCAGGGTACCCACCGAGGCGCAGATCGCCCTGATCGCGCCCGCCGGCCCCAAGGATTTCAGTGTCGAGGCCGCCGAACGCTGGGTCACCAGCCGAGGCCACCGGCTCAAGGTCTACCCTGGCGTGCTGCAGCACCAGGGCTACCTGGCCGGCAGCGACCAGGCGCGCGTGCAGGACCTGCACGACGCCTTCGCCGACCCCGAGAACGACGCGATCATCTGCCTGCGCGGTGGCTACGGCACCCCGCGGCTGCTGGAGCACATCGACTACGAGTTGATCGCCCGCCACGCCAAGCCTTTCATCGGCTACAGCGACATCACCGCCTTGCACTTGGCGTTCGCCCGGCACTGCAACTTCGTCACCTTCCACGGCCCCATGCTTACCTCGGACCTGCTGGCCAACCGCCAGGCGCCCACCGAGGACTCGCTGCGCCGCCTGCTGCGCGGCCAGCTGCGCGCCGGTGACCTGCTGGCGCACCCGGTGGCCCACCCGCTGACCTGCATCGAGCATGGCGTGGCCAGCGGGCGCCTGACCGGCGGCAACCTGTCGATGATCTGTGCCACCCTGGCCACCGACTACGAAATCGACCTGAACGGCGCCATCCTCTTCATCGAGGACGTTGGCGAGCCCCTGTACAGGGTTGACCGGCTGCTCACGCACTTGCGCCTTGCTGGGCGTTTCAAGGGCCTTCGCGGGGTATTGGTGGGCGACTTCTCGGGGCTGGACGTGCCGCGGCTGACGCCGTTGCTCAAGGAGGTGTTCGAGCCGATGGGCATCCCGGTGCTGGCGGGTTGGCGCAGTGGCCATTGCGACCCGAACCTGACCTTGCCGCTAGGCGCCCAGGTGCGCCTGGACGCGGGCCAGAAGACCCTGATGCTGGAGCAGGATGTGGTGCGGTAGTGGCTGGACCACACCCCTCTCGTAGCAGCGGCCGCCAGGCCGCGTCCAGGGCTTACTGACCCCGCAAACTATCCAGCAGCTTGTGGTTGGCATACCCATCCGCCGGCCAGCCCAGCGCCTGCTGCGCCTGGCGGATCGACTTGCGGGTGTTGGCGCCGATGATGCCGTCCGGCGTGCCGGCGTCATACCCCTTCGCGGTCAGCAGCGTCTGCAGCTCGATACGCTCGGTGCGGCTCAACGGCAGGTCATCGCGCGGCCATTCGCCGGTCACGTAGCCACCGCCATCGAAACGCTGGGACAGCAGGCTCACCGCCAGCGCGTACGACGACGAGTTGTTGTACTTGAGGATGGCGCGGAAGTTGTCCAGCACCAGGAACGCCGGGCCACGGTAGCCCGCCGGCAACAGCAGCGACGCCGACAGTTGCTCGCTGCCGGTGGGCAGGCGGGTGCCCGGCGTGACCTTCACGCCCATCTGTAGCCATTCGCCCACCGGCTTGCGCAGCGTACCGTCGGCCTGGGCGTAGTCGAAGCCTGGCGCCAGTTGCACTTCAAAGCCCCACGGCTGGCCACGCTGCCAGCCGGAGCTTTGCAGGTAGTGGGCGGTGGAGGCGAGGGCGTCCGGCGCGCTGTTCCAGATATCCCGGCGGCCATCGCCGTCGAAGTCCACCGCGTGGGTGTTGTAGGTGGACGGGATGAATTGGGTCTGGCCCATGGCGCCGGACCAGGAGCCCAGCATCGCCTCTGGTTGAATATCACCGTTCTGCAGGATCTGCAGCGCGGCAATCAACTGGTCCTGGGCGAAGCTCTGGCGGCGGCCTTCGTAGGCCAGGGTCGCCAGGGAGCGGATCACTGACTTGTCACCCTGGAACTGGCCGAAGCTGCTCTCCATGCCCCACACCGCCACCAGCGCCTGGCGGTCCACGCCATAGCGCTGCTCGATGCGTTGCAGCACGTCGCCGTACTGGCTCATCAACGCCTGGCCCTTGCGCACGCGCACCGGCGAGATGGCACCATCCAGGTATTCCCACACCGGCCGGGTGAACTCCGGCTGGCTGCGGTCGGCCTTGACCACGCTCGGGTCCGGGGTAACACCGGCGAAGGCGCGGTCGAACACATCCGGACGAATGCCAGCCTGCAGGGCCTGCTGGCGGAAACCGTCTTCCCACTGGGTGAAGGTTTCGCTGGGCAACACCACGCCATCGGCATCCACCGGCGCGGCCGTGGTCAACGGGGCCTGTGGCGAGCTTTTCTGGGCAGGGACGGGCAGGGCATCGGCGGCGACGGTCGGCTTTTCAGCGCAAGCGCCCAGCAGAACGAGAACGGAAGCAGCGAGCAGGTGACGCATGTGCACACGCTGGGGACGACGAAGAGGCATTCACAGGTCCAGGTATTTCGGGTTCAGGTGTGGACCATAACATGAGAGCAGGGGGGGAGGGGTAGCGCGGGGCAACGTTCGGCGTGAATGGGCTTTTCAGGCAGCCACAAAAGGAGAAGCCTCCCAGTTTTTCGACTGGAAGGCTTCGCGTTTGTAGCTGCCCTTGCCCTTGGTGGGTCGTTCCTGGCGGCTGCGGAACAGGGGCTGGGCGATGATGGACTTGGCCTTGTTGGGGCGCTTTTTACTCATGGCGGGTCTCCTTGGTTGGAGCGCCGATCATACGCCTCTGCACACACCATGCAACCGTAGCAGCGGCCGCAGGCCGCGTCCTGGGCGCCGCGCTTGTACCGAGTTGCCTGGGACGCGGCCTGCGGCCGCTGCTACGGGTTTCATCATTGGGCGGGGAGCACCGTTCGTTGGCCAGCCATCAACAGCGACAGCCGCGACAGGCTGATCCACACCGACCCCTGCGCCTGGCCCTTGATCTGCGCGTCGATGTGCTGGGCGTCCTGCAGCAGTTCGCCCCAGCGTTTTGCCGAATGGCGTTGCAGGGCCTTGCTCATCAAAGGGCGGCGCTTGTCCCACACAGGCGGCTTGGCGCTGCTGAAGGCCTTGTCCAGTGGCGTGCCCTGGCTGTATTGCAGCGAGATGTTGGCCAGCGTGCGCAACTCCCGGGCCAGGGCCCAGAGGATGACCGGCGGTTCCACGCCTTCGCCACGCAGCCCTTCGAGCATGCGCAAGGCATGGGCGGCCTCGCCGTTCAGCACCGCGTCCACCAGGCCGAAAACGTCGAACCGCGCGCTGTCGGCCACCGCCGATTGCACGGTTTCCAGGGTTACCTGGTTGTTCTCGGCCAGCAGCTTGAGCTTCTCGATTTCCTGGGCGGCAGCCAGCAGGTTGCCTTCCACGCGGGCGGCAATCAGCTCCACCGCATCCTGCTGCGCAGCCAGGCCAGCCTGGGACAGGCGCTGGCGAATCCATTGCGGCAGCTGGTTGGCGTCCACCGGCCAGATCTGCACGAACTGGGTCTGCTGGCCTTCGACCAGCGCCTTGCCCCACTTGGTCTTCTGCGCGCTGCCATCGAGCTTGGGCAGGCTGATCAGCAGCAGGGTATCTTCGGCAGGGCGCGAGCAGTACTCGATCAGCGCCGCAGCGCCCTTGTCACCGGGCTTGCCCGAGGGCAGGCGCAGCTCCAGTAGGCGGCGCTGGGCGAACAGCGACAGGCTGGCGCCAGCCTGCAGCAGGGTGCCCCAGTCGAAGTTGGCGTCAGCGCTGAACACCTGGCGTTCATCGAAGCCTTGCTGGCGCGCAGCGGCGCGCACCGCGTCGGCGGCTTCCTGGCACAGCAGCGGGTCGTCGCCGCTGATCACGTAGATCGGCGCGAGGCTGCCTTGCAGGTGCTTGTTGAGTTGGGCGGGGGTCAGTTTCATGGTGATGAAAGAAGGGGCGCCTGAGCGCCCCGTTCCTCTTTTACTTCGAAGGGATCTGGACAGGCGACTGTTGCGGCGTCGCGTCACGAATGCGTTGCGCTTCGGCTTCCTGCTCGGCCAGGGCCTTGGCCTTGGCTTCGGCATCATCCTGCAGCTTGTCCAGCTGCTGCGGGGTGATCTGCTGCAGGCGCAGCATCAGGCGCTGGACGATTTCACGACGCATCTCGTCGCGAGTCTCGTGAGCGACCTGGTCGGAACCCGCCAGGTTGTTGCCATCCTGGGTGTAGGTCTTGTCTACCACGACCTTGTCGCTGAGCAGGTTCAGGTTCTCGTGGCCGACGATGTCATAGCTCAGGGTGGTGGTCAGCTCGTACTCAGCCGAACGCGTACCGCTGGTATAGCTGGCGGTGCGCTGGTCTTCCTGCTCGCGGCTCAGCACCAGCTTGTAGGGGGCGCCGTCGTAGACCTTCACGCCGCTGGCGGCGATCTGCTTGCGCAGTTGCGTCACGGTAGGGCCGTAGGCGTCACGCGCGGTGATGTTCAGCTCCTTGAGAGCCATCACGCTGGTGCCGGTGCCGCGCAACTGGAAACCGCAGGCGCCCAGCAACACGGCCAGGCCCATAACCAGTAGATTGCGTTTGATCATCTTGTTGCTCCCTAGAAACCTTGTGGGCCGACTCTGTAAATGGCGCCCGGTTGCCCGGGCGCGCTGATCCGATCAGCTGGCGACGATATTGACCAGTTTCCCCGGCACGACGATGACCTTGCGGATCGTCAGGCCGTCGATGAAGCGCAGCACGTTCTCGTTGACCCGGGCGGCCGCCTCGATTTCCTCGCGGCTGGCGCTGGCTGGCATCTCGATCTGGCCGCGCAGCTTGCCGTTGACCTGGATCACCAGCTGCAGGCTGTCCTGTACCAGGGCGCTTTCGTCCAGCACCGGCCAGCCGGCGTCGATGACGGCACCGGCGTGGCCCAGCGCATTCCACAGTTCGTGGCAGATGTGCGGGGTGATCGGGGCCAGCAGCAGGGTCACGGTCTCCAGGCCTTCCTGGATCAGTGCACGGTCCTGCTCGGTGGCCTGCGGGGCCTTTTCCAGCACGTTCATCAGGGTCATCACCTGGGCGATGGCGGTGTTGAACTTGTGGTGCTGGCCGATATCCTGGCTGGCCTGGCGGATGGCCAGGTGCGTGGCACGGCGGATAGCCTTCTGCTCGTCATTCAGGCTGGCAACGTCCAGCGCGGCCGGCAGGCCCTGGGCCACGTGGGCCTGGGCCAGGCGCCAGACGCGACGCATGAAGCGGTGCGAGCCTTCGACGCCGGAGTCGGACCATTCCAGGCTCATGTCGGGCGGCGAGGCGAACATCATGAACAGGCGGCAGGTGTCGGCGCCGTACTGGTCGATCATGGACTGCGGGTCGACGCCGTTGTTCTTCGACTTCGACATCTTCTCGGTGCCGCCGATTTCCACCGGCAGGCCGTCGCTGATCAGCTTGGCGCTGATAACCTTGGCCTTGCTGTCGCGCTCAAGCTCGACGTCGGCCGGGTTGAACCAGGTCTTGCCGCCGTTATCTTCCAGGCGGTAGTAGGTCTCGGCGACCACCATGCCCTGGGTCAGCAGGTTCTTGAACGGCTCGTTGGAGCTGACCAGGCCTTCGTCGCGCATCAGCTTGTGGAAGAAGCGCGCGTACAGCAGGTGCAGGATGGCGTGTTCGATACCGCCAATGTACTGGTCAACCGGTAGCCAGTGGTTGGCCGCAGCTGGGTCGACCATGCCGCCTTCGTATTGTGGCGAGGCGTAGCGAGCGTAGTACCACGACGACTCCACGAAGGTGTCCATGGTGTCGGTTTCACGCTTGGCCGGCGCGCCGCATTTCGGGCAGCTGCACTCGTAGAACTCGGGCATGCGCGCCAACGGCGAACCGGCGCCGTCCGGCACCACGTCTTCGGGCAGCTTGACCGGCAACTGGTCTTCGGGCACCGGCACGTCGCCACAGGTGTCGCAGTGGATGATCGGGATCGGGCAGCCCCAGTAGCGCTGGCGGCTGATGCCCCAGTCGCGCAGGCGGAACTGGGTGCGCGACTTGCCCAGCTCTTTCTTGATCAGCGCCACTTCCATGGCGTCGAATGCGCCAGCGAAGTCCAGGCCGTCGAATTCGCCGGAATTGATCAGCGTGCCGTGCTCGCCATAGGCTTCCTGCCACGGGGCAGGGTTGGTGTCGCCGGCGCTGGTGCGTACTACCGACTTCACCGGCAGGCCATACTTGTGGGCGAACTCGAAGTCACGCTCGTCGTGCGCAGGCACGGCCATGACCGCGCCGTCGCCGTAGTGCATCAGCACGTAATTGGCGACCCACACTGGCAGCTTGTCGCCGGTCAGCGGGTGCTCGACGAACAGCGACGTCGGCATGCCTTTCTTTTCCTGGGTGGCGACGTCGGCTTCGGCGACGCTGCCGCTCTTGCATTCGTTGATGAACGCCTGCAGCTCAGGGTTGTTCTGCGCGGCCAGGGTGGCCAGCGGGTGCTCGGCGGCCACGGCCACGTAGGTGGCGCCCATCAGGGTGTCGGGGCGGGTGGTGAACACTTTCAGGGTGCCGGCTTCGCCGATCGACGCCTGGTGGTACGGGAACTGCACTTCCATGCCGCGCGACTTGCCGATCCAGTTGCGCTGCATGGTCTTGACCTGCTCGGGCCAGCCGGTCAGTTCGTCCAGGCTTTCCAGCAGCTCTTCGGCGTAGGCAGTGATGGCGAAGTAGTACATCGGGATTTCGCGCTTCTCGATCAGCGCGCCCGAACGCCAGCCACGGCCGTCGATGACCTGCTCGTTGGCCAGCACGGTCTGGTCGACCGGGTCCCAGTTCACGGTGCCGTTCTTGCGGTAGATCACGCCTTTTTCGAACAGGCGGGTGAACAGCCACTGCTCCCAACGGTAGTAGTCAGGCTTGCAGGTGGTGACTTCGCGCGACCAGTCGATGGCCAGGCCCAGGCTTTTCAGCTGGGTCTTCATGTAGGCGATGTTCTCGTAGGTCCACTTGGCCGGCGCGACCTTGTTCTTCATGGCGGCGTTTTCCGCCGGCATGCCGAACGCGTCCCAACCCATCGGCTGCAGGACGTTCTTGCCCTGCATGCGGTGGTAACGCGAGATCACGTCGCCGATGGTGTAGTTGCGCACGTGCCCCATGTGTAGCTTGCCGCTGGGGTAGGGGAACATCGACAGGCAGTAGTAGGTCTCCTTGCCTGGTTGTTCACTTACTTCAAAGGACTTTTGCTCGTCCCAGAACGACTGGGCGGCGGCTTCGATTTCGCGGGGCTGATAGAGTTCGTGCATGGCTACTTTGCGCTGAGAAATGGGTGACCTTATCCAGGCAGCGTGAAATCCGCTACACCCGGCAATCCGGTGGCGATCTTTAAACGCCGTAGCATACATGACCCCGCTTCAAGGTGGGAAACCCATATTGCATCCAGGCATGCCCATCCAACCCGGCCAAAAGCCAGCAAAGCCCCGCAGGCATTGGCCGTTGGTCGCTGCAGCGGGCTGGTTTCGCCTGCGCCGCTAAGCTCATCAATGGGGAAGCTGTTTTATCTTCAATGAGGTGAACGGATGGTTGAGTCACATGTTAATGCTATGAAGCCGGAGCTGTTCGAGCGTCTGATCGATCGTCTCGGCCTGGCCCTCGACGTTGCCCGCACATCTGTACGTTTGCGCAACGAAGCGCCTGCCGAACTCGAGTTGCGTGGCTTGAGCCGCGCGGAAGTGGAACTGATCAATGCCTACCTGGACTCCATGCCAGTGGGCGTGCATGCCGGTGCCGTGGTGCGTGACCCCAGGGACGCCGCGCCCGCCACCAGCAATGTGGTGTGGATCAAGGACAAGACCGCGAGAAAGACCGGCGCCAAGGCAAGGGCCGCGCAGTTCAAATAATAGACCGGAGGCGCTGCTCATGCACCCAGACCGCCGGCGAGACTTGCGTACACACATTCAGATTGAGGCCGTGCGCCTTAACCCTTAGGCTTCGGGCATCCTGGGAGATGCTCGATGCCTTTTCGTTACTTCATCAAACAATTATTCCTGCCGCCTGGCGTGCTTTTCCTGTGCCTGCTGCTGGCCTGGTGGCTGCGCCGCTCGCGGCCGCGCCTGGCCCTGGCCTGCTTCGTGGTGGGCCTGGCCGGGCTGTGGCTGATGAGCCTGCCGCGGGTGGTGCAGTTGGCCGCCCACGGGCTGGAGCAGGAACCGGCCCTTACCGCTGAACAATGGCCGCAGCTGGCCCAACGCGCTGATGCCATCGTGATCCTGGGCGCCGGCCGCGAGCGCGGCGACCCGGCCTGGGGCGGTGAAGACCAGCCCACCGGCGTTAATCTCGAACGCGTGCGCTACGCGGCCCGGCTGGCCAAGGCCTCGGGCTTGCCGATACTCACTTCCGGCGGCCTGCACTACGGCTCGCCGCCCAGCGAGGCGTACATCATGGCCACCTCGTTGCGCGATGATTTCGGCGTGGCCACCCGCTGGCAGGAAGGCGCCAGCCGCACCACCTGGGAAAACGCCACCCTGAGCGCCGAGATCCTCAAGGCCCAGGGCATCCACCGCGTGGTGGTAGTCACCCAGGCCTGGCACATGCCGCGGGCGCGCTGGAGCTTCGAACATGCGGGCCTTGAGGTGGTGAGCGCGCCGGTGGGCTTCCTGGGCATCGACAACGCCCGCCCGCTGGGCGGCTGGATGCCCGAGGGCAAGGCGTTCTGGCAGAGCGGGCAGTTGTTGAACGAGGCGGTGGGGTTGGTCGGGTATCGCCTGTTTTACCGTTAATCCGTAGCAGCTGCCGAAGGCTGCGTCCTGGCCCTGCCGTGGTGCCCTGGACGCGGCCTTCGGCCGCTGCTACGGGGGAGCCGAGGCCCCAATCACACCGTCTTGGCGATCCGGCTGGCCAGCAGGGCCCAGCCGAACAGCACCAGGCACAGGATGATCAGCGGCCACGAGCGCCACTGCAGGTACGGCGTGAGCTGGTGCATGGGCACCACGTCGCCGTACAGGATGCCTTTCTGGAACTGCGGGATCTGCGCGGTGATCTGCCCGAACGGGTTGATCAGCGCGGTGACGCCGTTGTTGGTGGCGCGGATCATCCAGCGGCCGGCCTCCAGGGCACGCATCTGCGCCATCTGCAGGTGCTGCAGCGGGCCGATGGAGGTGCCGAACCAGGTGTCGTTGCTGATGGTCAGCAGCAGATCGGCCTTGGCGGCTTCACCCGCGGCAAACTCGGGGTACACCACTTCGTAGCAGATGAACGGCGCGATCTGGTAGCCCTTGGCCTGCAGCAGCGCCTGGTCGGCCGGGCCACGAGCGAAGTCCGACATAGGCAGGTCGAAGAAGGTGATCAGCCCGCGCAGCAGGTCCTGCAACGGCACGTATTCGCCGAACGGCACCAGCTTCTGCTTCAGGTAGGTGCCATCACCCTGGCCCACCACGGTGATGCCGTTGTAGTACTGGTTCTGGTGGCGCACCTGCTGGCGGATCGGCACGCCGGTGATCAGCGCCGCGTTATGGCTGGAGGCGAAGTTGCCCATCATGTCCAGGTAGCCCTGGGCGTTGTCCATCAGCACCGGCACGGCGGTTTCCGGCCAGATGATCAGGTCGGTCTTCTTCGCCGTGAAGGTCATGTCGCGATACAGCGCCAGCTGCGCGTCGACCTGGGCCGGGTCCCATTTCATTTCCTGCTCGATGTTGCCCTGCACGGCCGCCACGCTCAGCGGCTGGCCCAGGGGCTCGGTCCAGGCGTGATGCTTGAGCGCCAGGCCGATGCCCCAGGGGGCCAGCAGCAGGACGATGCCGGCCACCAGGAAGGAGGCGCGCTGGCGCAGGCGATGCAGGTTGCACAGCAGCGCTGCGGTCAGGGCCAGCACGAAGGAAATCAGCCACATGCCACCCACCGGCGCCAGCCCGGCCAGGGGGCCGTCAAGTTGGCTATAACCGGCGTACAGCCATGGGAAACCGGTCAGGAACCAGCCGCGGAAGGCCTCCTGGGCCACCCACAGGGCGCCAAAGGCCAGGGCGTCGGCCAGCGGCGCCTCGTTGCGGCGCAGCCAGCGCGCCCACAGCCAGGTGGGCAGGGCGAAGAACAGCGCCACCGCAATGCTGAACAGCAGCATCAGGAAGCCGGCCAGCAGCACCGAGGCACCGCCGAAGTTGTGAATGCTGACGTAGATCCAGCTGGTGCCGGCGCCGAACAGGCCGAAGCCGTAGGCCCAGCCACGCATGAACGCCTGGCGCGGGCTGAGCCCGCGCAGGCCCAGGTACAGCAGCGCCAGCGACAACAGTGACAACGGCCAGATGTTGAACGGCGCCAGCGCCAGGGGAGTCAGGGCACCGGCCGCCACGGCCAGCAGGTTACCGGGCCAGCCGGGGCGGGTGATCCAGCGCATCTTGATCCTTAATGCGTTTTCAGCGGGAAATGGGGGTCAGGCGCAGCAAGTGTATCCGGCGGCTGTCGGCGTTGAGAATGCGGAAGCGGTAAGCACCTATTTCCGTGGTCTCGTTACGCTTGGGCAGGTGGCCGAAAGCGCTCATCACCAGGCCACCGACGGTGTCGAACTCGTCGTCGGAGAACTCACTGTCGAAGAACTCGTTGAAGTTTTCGATGGGCGTCAGGGCCTTGATCAGGAAGTCGCCGCTGGGCAGAGGCTTGATGTAGCTGTCCTCTTCCACGTCGTGCTCGTCCTCGATGTCGCCGACGATCTGCTCCAGCACGTCCTCGATCGTCACCAGCCCGGCCACGCCGCCGTATTCGTCGATGACGATGGCCATGTGGTTGTGGTTGGCGCGGAACTCGCGCAGCAACACGTTCAGGCGCTTGGACTCGGGCACGAAGGTGGCCGGGCGCAGCAGGTCCTTGATGTTGAAGTTGTCGCCGTTCTCCTTGAGGATCAACGGCAGCAGGTCCTTGGCCAGCAGCACGCCGATCACGTCGTCGTGGCTGTCACCGATCACCGGGTAGCGCGAGTGGGCGGCGTCGATCACCGCGGGCAGGAATTCGCGAGGTGTCTGGGTCGACTTGATGCTGATCATCTGCGAGCGCGGCACCATGATGTCGCGCACTTGCAGGTCGGCAACCTGGATAGCGCCTTCGACGATGGTCAGCGCTTCGCTGTCGAGCAGCTTGTTCTGGTGGGCTTCGCGCAGCAGCTCCAGCAGCTCCTGGCGGTTTTTCGGCTCATGGGCAAAAGCCTGGGTGATTTTACCCAGCCATGACTTCTGCCCGTTGCTCGATCGATCTTCGCTCATGGCCCTTTTCTCGTGATCCTTGCTGTTTCGGTGGTGAATATTAGTGTTCATCGTCGTCTGCATAGGGGTCGGGATGACCCAGTTTGGCAAGCAACTCTCGTTCCAGCGCTTCCATTTCCTCGGCTTCCTCGTCCTCTTCATGGTCGAAACCAAGCAGGTGCAGGCAGCCGTGGATGACCAGGTGCGCCCAATGCGCTTCCAGCGACTTGCCTTGTTCGGCCGCTTCGCGTTCCACCACCGCCACGCAGATCACCAGATCGCCGAGCAGCGGGATGTCGAGCATGTCGTCAGGCACGTCTGCCGGGAAGGATAAGACGTTGGTGGCGTAATCTTTATGACGGTAGGTGTTGTTCAGCTCGCGCCCTTCGGGCACGTCCACCAGGCGGATGGTCAGCTCCGAGTCACCCTTGCGCATGCCCAGCGCCGTCTCGCACCATTGCTGGAAGAGCGTTTCGCTGGGCACCGGGTCATTGGTGGCAACCTGCAGGTCCAGTTCAACCATTGCGCACGTTGTCCTTTTCTACCGGGCGGGCATCGAAGCGCTCGTAGGCTTCGACGATGCGCTGCACCAGCGGATGGCGCACCACGTCCTTGGGCTTGAAATGGGTGAAGCTGATGCCTGGCACGCCATCGAGCACGTCGATGACGTGCGCCAGGCCCGACTTGGTGCCCTTGGGCAGGTCGACCTGGGTGATGTCGCCGGTGATCACGGCGGTAGAGCCGAAACCGATGCGGGTGAGGAACATCTTCATCTGTTCGACGGTGGTGTTCTGGCTTTCGTCGAGGATGATGAAGCTGTTGTTCAGGGTGCGACCGCGCATGTAGGCCAGCGGGGCGATCTCGATCACCTGGCGCTCGATGAGCTTGGCCACGTGCTCGAAGCCCAGCATCTCGTACAGCGCGTCGTAGAGCGGGCGCAGGTACGGGTCGATCTTCTGGGCCAGGTCGCCGGGCAGGAAGCCCAACTTCTCGCCGGCTTCGACCGCGGGGCGCACCAGCAGGATGCGGCGCACCTGCTCGCGCTCCAGCGCGTCGACCGCGCAGGCCACGGCCAGGTAGGTCTTGCCGGTACCGGCCGGGCCGATGCCGAAGTTGATGTCGTTGCCCAGGATTTCCTTCACGTAGCGCTGCTGGTTCAGCCCGCGCGGGCGAATCATGCCCTTGCGCGTGCGCAACGACACCGGCACTTCGTTGGAAGACGGGTTGTCCAGCTCTTCGATGGCCGACTCCTGCAGGTACAGGTGCACCAGGTCCGGGGACAGCTCGGTGGCCTTGGTCTCCCGGTACAGGCGACGCAGCAGGTGCTCGGCAGAGGTGGTGTGCGTGGGTTCGCCAATCAGCTCGAACTGGTTGCCGCGGTTGCGGATCTCGATCTCGAGACGTTGTTCGATCAGGCGCAGGTGTTCGTCGAACTGCCCGCAGAGGTTGGCGAAGCGGCGAGCCTCGAAGGGCTCGAGGATGAAGCGATGAGGTTCTATGGGTGCGTTCAAGGTCGTTTTTAGCCGCCCGACGGCAATTGAGTTGGATTCAAGGATAACCCCAGCAGGCCAGCGGCGAAAGGCCCCAGATGTCCAGTGGTCATGTAATGCACGCGCCCACCCCGGTAACAACCGCCCTGCCATCGGTCGGCTCATCTTCGAGCGGGGTTCCTGGCATTGCCGGGCGGGCGCCTGTGCTATAGTTTTCGCCCTCTTTACCACCCCCGACTGTTACCCACCCAAGATGACCAAACGCGAAGCTCCAATCTACAAAGTGATTTTCCTCAACCAGGGCCAGGTGTTCGAGATGTACGCCAAGCAGATCTTCCAGAGTGATCTGTGGGGCTTCCTGGAAATCGAGGAATTCGTCTTTGGCGAGCGCACCCAGGTGGTCGTGGACCCTAGCGAAGAAAAACTCAAGGCCCAGTTCGAGGGCGTGGTGCGCAGCTTCGTGCCCATGCATTCGATCGTGCGCATCGATGAAGTGGAGCGCCTGGGCACGCCGAAAATCAGCGAAGCCCGCGGCGTCAGCAACGTGATGCCATTCCCCATGCCGATGCCGGAGAAGTAACGGCGTCAGCTCAGGGCAGCGGCGAGAAGGGCGAGCGCCCGTCGGCGGTCTGCAGTTCCAGCAGGTATTTGCGGAAAATCTGCCCCAGCACCTGGGTGGCCATTTCCAGCTGGTCGCGCGGCATCTGCGCGGCCACCTCGTCGGCGCTGTCCAGGGCGTCTTCCTGGCCGTTCACGGCGGCCATCTTCAGCACAATGTAGGCCTGCACGTTGTTGGCCGGCACGCCTTCGCCGTGGAAGAACATCAAGCCCAGGTGGTATTGCGCGTCGGCATGGCCTTGCAGCGAGGCCTGCTCGAAGTAATTGAGCGCCTGGTTCAGGTCGCGGGGGGTGGCGGTGCCGTCGTAGTAGAACTGCCCCAGCTCGTATTGCGCCTGGGCGTCGCCGGACTTGGCGGCCGCCTGGCAGCTGGCCAGGGCCTGTGGCAGGTCCTGGGGCTGGGTGTTGAGCGTGCAGCGACCCATCGCCGGAATCAACAGCGAATTGCCGCCTGCCGAGGCCAGCAGGGGCTGAAGAAGCAACAGGCAGCCCAGGGCAAGGGCGCGGCCGGTGCGGTTCATGGGGATCGACTTACCTCAACAGGAAACGGGCGGACCCGGCCAGAACAAGGACTGGTGGCACATTATGAAATAAGCCGGCCTGTCCTTACAAAGTCTTTACTCGTTTTTCTGCTCTGTGGGTAGGGATTGAGTAAAAGTAACAGCTGGAACGCTGTGTGGGAGCTGGCTTGCCAGCGAGCTTTTCAGGGCCTCAAAAGCTCGCTGGCAAGCCAGCTCCCACAACGTTCTTATTTCAACGCTGCGAAGGCGCGCTCGGCCGCATCCAGGGTGATTTTAAGCTCGGCATCGCCATGGGCGATGGAGGTGAAGCCCGCCTCGAACGCGCTTGGCGCCAGGTACACGCCGCCTTCCAGCATCAGGTGGAAGAAGCGCTTGAAGCGCTCGGCGTCGCTGCTCATCACGTCTTCGAAGGTGACGATGTCGTCGGCGCCGCTGAAGTAGAGGCCGAACATGCCGCCCGCCTGGGTGGTCACGAACGGGATGCCGGCGGCGTCGGCGCGCTGCTGCAGGCCGTCGAGCAGGCGGGTGGTGTAGTCGCTCAGCTCGTCATGGAAGCCGGGGCGGCTGATCAGATTCAGGGTGGTCAGGCCTGCGGCCATGGCCAGCGGGTTGCCCGACAGGGTGCCAGCCTGGTACACCGGGCCCAGCGGTGCGATGTGCGACATGATCTCGCGCTTGCCGCCGAAGCAGCCCACGGGCATGCCGCCGCCAATGATCTTGCCGAAGGTGCTCAGGTCCGGGGTGACGCCGTAGTAAGCCTGGGCGCCGCCCAGGGCCACGCGGAAGCCGGTCATCACTTCGTCGAAGATCAGCACCACGCCGTGCTGGGTGCACAGCTCGCGCAGGCCTTGCAGGTAGCCTGGCGCAGGCGGCACGCAGTTCATGTTGCCGGCCACCGGCTCGACGATGATGCACGCCACTTCCTCGCCCACTTCAGCCAGCATTTCGGCCACGGCCTGCAGGTTGTTGAACGGCAGGGTCAGGGTGTGCTTGGCGAAGGCCGCGGGCACGCCCGGCGAGCTTGGCACGCCCAGGGTCAGGGCGCCGGAGCCGGCTTTTACCAGCAGGCTGTCGGAGTGGCCGTGGTAGCAGCCTTCGAACTTGATGATGCTGTCGCGGCCGGTGAAGCCACGGGCCAGGCGAATGGCGCTCATGGTGGCCTCGGTGCCCGAGCTGACCATGCGCACCATTTCCATGGACGGCACCAGCGAGCAGACCAGGTCGGCCATCTGGGTTTCCATCTCGGTCGGCGCGCCGTACGACAGGCCGTGCTCCAGCTGCTTGCGCACCGCGTCCAGCACGTCGGGGTGGCTGTGGCCCAGGATCATCGGGCCCCAGGAGCCCACGTAGTCCACGTAGCGCTTGTCGTCTTCGTCGGTGACGTAGGCGCCGGCGGCGTGCTTGAAGAACAGCGGCGTGCCGCCCACGCTCTTGAAGGCACGCACGGGCGAGTTGACGCCACCGGGGATGTGTTTCTGGGCGTTGGCAAACAGCGTTTCGGAGCGGGACATAATCAGGGTCTCGTTAATCAGGCGGATTCGAACAGGGCGTTGAACGCGCGGGCGCGAGCGGTCACTTCCTGGGCGGTGTCGGCGCCAAACAGGGCATTGACCACGGCCAGCAGGTCGGCGCCCTGTTCCAGAAGTTGCGGGGCGTTGGCCAGGGTGATGCCGCCGATCGCGCAGATCGGCAGCTTGAACTGGGCGCGGGCCTGGCTGAGGGTGTCCAGGGGCACCAGGCCGGCGTCGGGCTTGGTGCTGGAGTCGAAGAAGGCGCCGAAGGCCACGTAGCTGGCGCCTTCGCGGGCAGCTTGTTCAGCCAGGTCGAGGCGGCCATGGCAGGTGGAACCGATGATGGCGTTGCGGCCCAGCAGCGCACGCGCCGGGGTCAGCGGGCCGTCGGTCTGGCCAAGGTGCACGCCCACGCCCAGGCGGGCGGCCAGCTCGGCGTCATCGTTGATGATCAGCTGGGTCTTGTACGGTTCGCACAGCTTGCGCAGCGCCTCGGCCTCGCGCAGGCGGCGGGCCTCGTCGGTGCTCTTGTCGCGGTATTGCAGCAGCAGCACGCCGCCGTCCAGGGCCGCCTTGACGTAGTCAAGGAAACGGCCGGCCAGCAGCTTGCTGTCGGTAATGGCGTAAAGGCCACGTAGTTTCATCACACTTACCTCTATGGCGCGGCGTTACGAGCAGAAATCCAGTGGCAGGCGGCGGGGCACGTACTGGCCCTTGCCGAGCTGCTCGGCGTCACGCAGGGTGCGCCAGGTGTAATCGAGGGCCGACTGCACGGCGCTCTCCAGTTGCTCGCCCAGGGCCAGGCGGCCGGCCAGGGCGCTGGCCAGGGTGCAGCCCGAACCATGATAGCTGCCGGGCAGGCGCTGGCAGATGAAGGTCTGGCGGCGGCCGTCACGGCTGTACAGGCGGTTGTGGATTTCGGTTTCGTCACCGTGGCCGCCGGTGATCAGCAGGTGGCGCACGTAGGGCAGCAGTTTTTCCGCGCATTCGTCGGCGCTGCCTTCGGGCAGTTCGGCCAGGATGCGAGCTTCGGGGAGGTTAGGGGTAGCGATGATGGCCAGGGGCAACAGGCGCTCGCGCATGGCGTAGCCGACCTCGTCCTTGCCCAGGCGGCCGCCGCCACCGGCGCGCAACACCGGATCGCAGACCATCGGCAGGTGCGGGTGCTGGCTGAGCAGCTCGACCACGGTGTCGACCATTTCCAGCGAGCCGAGCATGCCCAGCTTGACCGCGGCCACCTCGGAGTCGTTGAGCACGGCATTGGCCTGGGCCAGTACCCACTCGCGGTCGAGCACGCGGAAGTCGGTGACATTGACAGTGTCCTGCACGGTCAGGGCGGTCACGGCCGGGGCGGCGTGGCAACCTTGGGCGATCAGGGCTTCGATATCTGCCTGCAGGCCGGCGCCGCCACTGGGGTCGTGGCCGGAGAGACAGAGGACAACGGGGCGGGAGCTATAGATATTCATGGTGCGCGAGCTTACCACCAAACGCTTTTGCCGGGACCGGGCGGCATCGGCTGTTTTTTTGTCGCAATAGTCAGGCAGTTTTTCCTGGTGTTGGCTGAAAGCGCCGACCTAGAGCCTTCGATACAATTTTTTACAGCCGCTGCGCTAGTGGCAAGAAGCTATGCTAGAGTGCTTCGAAACCGATAACAGGCACTGCCGGACGACGTCGTCTCAAAGGGAATGGGGGCTTCCTGACGCGCTCGGACAGGCTACGCTGGGGCTGTATGCGCTATTTCCTGATTCTACTGGTGGGCTGGCTACCGCTGCTGGCCTGCGCGCTCGATTTTGACGAGTCCACGCGCACCCTTCCCCTGGGGCACGTGATGCAAGTCTATGAAGATGTTGATGGCTCGGCCAGCATCGAGCAGGTTTCGTCCGCGGCCTTTGCCGATCGTTTTCATCGGCAAAGCGAAGCCGTGCTCAACGCCGGCTACTCGCGCTCGGTGTTCTGGCTGCGCGTGGACCTGCGCTACGTGCCCAAGGACCCCGAGGCCGTGGGCAACTGGCTGCTGGAGCTGGCCTACCCGCCCATGGACAGCATCGAACTGTTCCTGGCCGACCCCAACGGCAAGTTCCGCCTGACCCAGAGCACGGGCGACGAGCTGCCGTACTCGGTGCGCGAGATCAAGCAGAACAACTACGTGTTCGCCATTCCGTTCCCGGCCAACCAGACCACCACCGCCTACCTGCGCATTCACAGCGAAGGCTCGGTGCAGGCGCCGCTGAACCTGTGGTCCTATACCGCTTACCTTGAAGATCAGCCCACCCGTCTGTATGTGCTGGGCCTGATCTACGGTGTGCTGCTGGGGATGCTGGTCTACAACCTGTTCATCTACCTGAGCGTGCGCGACCGCAGCTACCTCTACTACATCCTCTATATCGCCTCCTTCGGCCTGTACCAGGTGTCGGTGAACGGTGCCGGGGTGCAGTATTTCTGGCCCGAGAACCCCTGGTGGGCCAACGCCGCCACGCCGTTCCTGATCGGCTCGGCCGCGCTGTTCGGCAGCCAGTTCGCCCGCAGCTTCCTGCAGACCGCCGAACACAGCCGCTGGCTCGACCGCCTGCTGATGGTGCTGATGGGCGTGGGCGTGGTGACGATGATGCTGTCGCTGACCGCCACCTACGGCATGGCCTTGCGCCTGGCCACGGCGCTGGCGCTGGTGTTCACCGTGGTGATCTTCAGCGCCGGCCTGATCGCCTGGTGGCGCGGCCTGCGCCTGGCGCGCTATTTCATCATTGCCTGGACCGCGTTCCTGGCCGGCGGCATCGTCAACACCCTGATGGTGCTGGGCTACCTGCCCAACGTCTTCATCACCATGTACGCCAGCCAGATCGGCTCGGCGCTGGAGGTGGGGCTGCTGTCCCTGGCCCTGGCCGACCGCATCAACTCCATGCGCGAGCAACAGGCGCGAGTGCTGCTGGAAGCGGGGCAGAAGCTGGAACTGCTCAACCAGCAACTGGCCAACAGCAACCGCCTCAAGGACGAGTTCCTGGCCACTGTCACCCACGAGCTGCGCACGCCCATGAACGGTGTGATCGGCTCGCTGGAGCTGATGCAGACCGTGCCCATGGACACCGAACTCGAGCAGTACCAGCAGACCGCGGCCGGCTCGGCGCGGGACATGATGCGCATGGTCGACGACATCCTCATCCTCACCGAACTGCAGGCCGGCAAGCTTTACCCGCGCCACGAACCGTTCGGTGTGCAGGCCCTGCTCGACGGCCTGCAGATGCAATTCGGCCGGGCCGCCCAGGCCAAGCACCTGGCGTTCTCGGTGGAAACCGACAGCGACCTGCCCGAGCGCCTGCAGGGCGACTCGAAGAAGCTGGCGCTGTGCCTGGGTTGCCTGCTGGACAACGCCGTCAAATTCACCCGCCAGGGCTCGGTGGGGCTGCGGGTGCGCGTGGGCGAGCGCACGGCGGACGGCCTGGCGCTGAGCTTCAAGGTCAGCGACACCGGCATCGGCTTCAGCCAACTGGCCGATGCTACCCTGTACCAGCGGTTCTTCCAGGTCGACGGCTCCATGACCCGTGAATACGGCGGCCTGGGCATTGGCCTGGCGATCTGCCGGCAACTGGCCGACCTGATGGGCGGCGAACTCAGCCATCACTCCGAACCGGGGCGCGGCAGCTGGTTCGAGCTGCACGTGCAGTTGGGCCTGGTGGACGACCTGGGGCCAACCCCGGCCGGGCCGCGTACCGAGCACCAGCGCACCCAGCGCTCGCCCCACGACTGCACGGTGCTGCTGGTGGATGACAACAGCATCAACCAGCTGGTGATCCGCGGCATGCTGCTCAAGCTGGGCTACCGCGTGCGCACGGCCGACGATGGCATTACCGCGCTGGAGCTGTTGCACCGCGAGCGGTTCGACGCCGTGCTGCTGGACTGCCAGACGCCGCTCACCGACGCCTTCGCTACCTGCCGGCGCCTGCGCGAACTGCCCGGTTGCGCACGCCTGCCGGTGCTGGCGGTGGTGGGCCAGCGCCAGGAACGGGAGCGTTGCCTGGAGGCTGGGATGAGCGATTGCCTGAACCGGCCGGTGCGTTTCGAAGAGCTGCAAGCCACCTTGCACCGCTGGTTGCTGGTCAAGGTGCAGGGCGAAAGCGCCGACATTTAGGCCGATATGTCGCTTTGACAGGGGCGGGTAGCGTGATTCACTGGGGTATGAACCTGCCCCAGGAGCCCGCCATGAACCTGCACCAGTTCGCCGAAACCCACGAAGTCAGCAACCAGCCGCCGCCCCTGGATGGCGCCAACCTGTGGCGCATCGACCTGCCGCTGCAGGCCTGGGCCAAGCGCTTCGGTGGCGGCTGGGCCGAGGCGCGCATCGACGCCTACGGTGCCCTGGCCGGTGGGCCGCTGATGGCGGCGGGGTTCCTGGCGAACCAGAACAAGCCGGTGTTCAGCAGCCACGACCGCTACGGCCACCGTATCGACCTGGTGGAATTCCATCCCGCTTATCACGAGCTGATGCGCGCGGCCGTCGAGCACGGCTTGCCGTCCCTGCCCTGGACCGATCCGCGCCCCGGCGCCCACGTGGCGCGCGCCGCCATGACCTACCTGCACACCCAGGCCGAGGCCGGCAGTGGCTGCCCGCTGACCATGACCTTCGCCAGCGTGCCGGCGCTGCGCCTGCAACCGGGCCTGGCCGAGCAGTGGCTGCCCAAGGTGCTGGCCACCGAGTACGACCCGCGCAACGTCGGCATGGCGCACAAGGCCGGGGTCACCCTGGGCATGGCCATGACCGAGAAACAGGGCGGCACCGACGTGCGCGCCAACACCACCCGCGCCTTCCCCGTGGGCGCCCCGGGGCCGGGCCAGGCCTATGAACTGGTGGGGCACAAGTGGTTCTGCTCGGCGCCCATGTGCGACGCCTTCCTGACCCTGGCCCAGACCGACAAGGGCCTGACCTGCTTCCTGCTGCCGCGCCACCGCCCGGATGACACCCGCAACGAGTTCTACATCCAGCGCCTGAAGAACAAGCTGGGCAACTGCTCCAACGCCTCCAGCGAAGTCGAGTTCCGTGGCGCCCTGGCCTGGATGGTGGGCGAGGAGGGCCGCGGCGTGCCGACCATCATCGAGATGGTGGCCATGACCCGCTTCGATTGCATGGTCGGCTCCAGCGCGCTGATGCGCCAGGCGCTGACCCAGGCCGCGCACCATTGCGCCCATCGCCAGGTGGGCGGCCGAGTGCTGGCCGAGCAGCCGTTGATGCAGAACGTGCTGGCCGACCTGGCGCTGGAAAGCGAGGCGGCGCTGGCGCTGAGCCTGCGCATGGGCCAGGCCCTGGACCATCTGGATGACGGCCACCAGGCACGCTTCGCCCGGCTGATGACGGCAGTGGGCAAGTATTGGATCTGCAAGCGCGCCCCGGCCATGATCAACGAGGCCGCCGAGTGCATGGGCGGCGCCGGCTATGTCGAGGACAGCATCCTGCCGCGGCTGTACCGCGAGGCGCCGGTCAACTCCACCTGGGAAGGCTCGGGCAATGTCCAGTGCCTGGACGTGCTGCGCGCCCTGTCCAAGGAACCGGGCGTGCTCGATGCCCTGTTCGCCGAGCTGGGTGATGGCCATGGCGACCGTCGCCTGGCGGCGCACATCGGCGGGTTGAAAGCGGCGTTCCAGGACACCAGCGACATCCAGTACCGCGCCCGCCAGCTCACCGAGGACATCGCCCTGGCGGTGCAGGCCAAGCTGTTGCTGGAGGCAGGCAATGCGCTGGTCAGCGACGCCTTCATCGCCAGCCGCCTGAGCGGCGGCGGCCGCGCCTACGGCGCGCTGCCGCGCGGCCTCGACGTCCAGGCACTGGTCCAACGCTCAACCCCCCACCTCCCGTAGCAGCGGCCGCAGGCCGCGTCCCCAGGCAACGCAGGTCCTTCGCCGGACGCAGCCTTCGGCAGCTGCTACGCAGATCGGGCGCCTGGCCGCGTCACGGGCAACACGTGCCTTTATGTGTTGTTACAGGCAAGATGGAGGTCTGCAAGATCAGACAGGAAGCGCACCGTGACTCGAACTGCCGAAGCCTTTGTTGTTGTCGAAACCGCCGAACAAGCCGTCGATCGTCTGGCTGAACTGCACGAGCGGGGTACCAAGGCCCTGAGCCAGGCGCTCAAGCAATACCTCAAGGACCGCAGCGAACCCGACGCGGCCCAGCGCGCGCTGTTCCACTACCCGGAACTGCGCGTCACCTACACCTACAGCGGCGAAGTCCCGCCCATCACCCGCGCCTACGCCAAGGTACAGTCGCCGGGCACCTATTCGGTCACCGTCACCCAGCCGGCCGCGTTCCGCACCTACCTGCTGGACCAGCTCAAGCCGCTGATGCGCGACTTCTCCGTCACTGTCGAAGTGGGCGTCAGCGAGCAGAACATCCCGTACCCCTACGTGGTCGAGCAGGGCGATGAGCTGGCCGGCAGCGGTGTCACCGCCGCCGCCCTGGCCCGCGTGTTCCCCAGCACCGACCTGTCCGCTGCCACCGATGGCGTGGCCGACGGCCTGTACGACTGGGCCACTGCCGACCCGATGCCGCTGGCGCTGTTCGACGCCGCCCGCGTCGACTTCTCCCTGCGCCGCCTGATCCACTACACCGGCAGCGACTGGCGCCACGTACAGCCGTGGATCCTGCTGACCAACTACCACCGCTACGTCGACCAGTTCGTCAGCCATGGCCTGGAGCAATTGCAGAGCGACCCGCGCTTCGTGCGCATGGTCATGCCTGGCAACGTGGTGATCGAGAAGGGCATGGCCAGCGAGCAGGCCCAGGCCCTGGTGGACAGCGTGGTGTGGCACCGCTACCAGATGCCGGCGTACCACCTGATTGCTGCCGATGGCGACGGCGTGACCCTGGTCAACATCGGCGTGGGCCCTTCCAACGCCAAGAACATCACCGACCACCTGGCCGTGCTGCGCCCCCACTGCTGGCTGATGATCGGCCACTGCGGCGGCCTGCGGCAGTCGCAGACCATCGGCGACTACGTGCTGGCCCACGCCTACATGCGCCAGGACGGCATCCTCGACCGCGTGCTGCCGCCGAACATCCCGATCCCGGCCCTGGCCGAGGTGCAGATGGCCTTGCAGGAAGCGGCCGCGCAGATCACCGGCGAGCGTGGCGACGAGCTGAAAAAACGCCTGCGCACCGGCACCGTGCTGACCTACGACGACCGCAACTGGGAGCTGCGCTGGGCCCAGGAACGGCCGCTGATCAACCTGTCGCGCGCCGTGGCCGTGGACATGGAAAGCGGCACCATCGCCGCCCAGGGTTACCGCCTGCGCGTGCCGTACGGCACCTTGCTGTGCGTGTCCGACAAGCCGCTGCACAGTGAAATCAAGCTGCCGGGCTCGGCCAACGCGTTCTACAACCGCGCGGTCAGCCAGCACCTGAAGATCGGCATCGCCGCCCTGGACCTGCTGCGCACCGAGCTGACCTCGCTGCACTCGCGCAAACTGCGCAGCTTCGACGAGCCGCCGTTCCGCTGAGGTTTGCCCAAAGGCGCCGGGCCCACTAGCATAGTCGGCCCAGCTGCCTTGAAACCTTGCCCCCATGCCTTTGCCACCCCGCACCAACGCCCGCCGCCCGGGCGCCAAACCCTTTGCCAAACCCGGGCAGCCACGGCGCGTGGCCAAGGCGCCGCCGGCCGAGCCGCGGTTGATCCTGTTCAACAAGCCGTTCGACGTGCTGACCCAGTTCAGCGACGGCGAAGGCCGCGCGACGCTCAAGGATTTCATCGACATCCCCGGCATCTACCCGGCCGGGCGCCTGGACCGTGACAGCGAAGGTTTGCTGCTGCTGACCAACGACGGCCAGTTGCAGGCGCGCATCGCCGACCCCAGGCACAAGCTGGCGAAAACTTATTGGGTTCAAGTGGAAGGCGAACCCACCGAAGAGCACTTGCAGCGCCTGCGCCAGGGCGTCGAACTCAACGATGGCATGACCCTGCCGGCCCAGGCCCGCCTGTTGGAAGAGCCAGACCTGTGGCCACGCGACCCACCGGTGCGCTTCCGCAAGAGCGTGCCCACCCACTGGCTGGAACTGATCATCAAGGAAGGTCGCAACCGCCAGGTACGGCGCATGACCGCCGCCGTGGGCCTGCCCACCTTGCGCCTGGTGCGCGTGCGCATCGGCGACTGGGCACTGGATGGCCTGGAGCAAGGCAAATACCGCGAAGTCCCGGCTCCCCGCCCGTAGCAGCGGCCACCGGCCGCGTCCCGGCGCGCCGCGATCAATGGGCCTCAATCACCGCAATCACCACGCTCTTGATCACGAACGCGAGGATCCCCAGGCCCAACACCGCAAACAGGATAAGGGTGCCAAACCGTCCGGCCTTGGACTTCTTCGCCAGGTCCCAGACGATAAACCCCATGAACCCGATCAGCACGGTCACCAGTATCGTCATCATCCATTCTTCGAATACCGCCGGGTCCATGGGCAGCCTCCGTCAGGTGCGCAGGTGGGTGAGGGGCAGCTCGGTGCTGGCCAGTACCTGGTTCAGCACAAAGCTGGAACGCACGCTGGTGACACCGTCGATACGGGTCAGGTGGCCCAGCAGCAGTTTCTGGTAGTGGTCCATGTCCGGCACCACCACCTTCAACTGGTAGTCGGCTTCCATCCCGGTCACCAGGCTGCATTCCAGCACCTGGGGCAGGGCGCGCACCGCGGCCTCGAAGTTCTCGAAACGCTCGGGGGTGTGGCGGTCCATGCCGATGTGCACGTAGGCGGTGAGGCTCAGGCCCAGCATCTTGCGGTCCAGCAGGGCGACCTGGCGGGTGATGTAGCCGTCGTCCTCCAACTGCTTGACCCGGCGCGAGCACGGCGAGGGCGACAGGCCGATACGCTCGGCCAGTTCCTGGTTGGAAATACGAGCATCGCGCTGCAATTCAGCCAGAATGCTCAGGTCATATCGGTCCAGCTTGCTCATGGATCTGCCCTTGATCTTTAATATTGCTGCAAATTATCCATCTGAAGGCAAAAATTGCGCAAGTGATGTTTTCGTCAGCAATCTTAGCAATCCTCTGCCGCCGCGTTCGCCGTATTCTTTTACCCAGAATCACTACCCGGACACGAGTCCACTGCAACCAGACCCAAGCAGGCAGGTTGCGGCCACCACCCCCACAGGGGCTGTGCTGGCCCCCGGGTTGCACACTGCCCAGAAGGCGGCGTGAGGTGAGCCGGCGCCACAAGCGTCGAGCAGGACAGAAGACACTCAAGGGAGGCCGACGGGCCTCCCTTCTTTATTTGTGCGCGAAAAACGCCGCGCATGAAAAACATGTCCCCGCCGATACCCTTCGCATACAGGCTGATAAACTTGAAGAACCGAAGGCGGTTTTTCCAGTCTTATCTATACGCCCCAACCATCCCCCCGTGAGGAAAAGCATGAAGTCGCGCATCTGGCACATGGCAGGTGTTGGTCTGCTCTGTGTGAGCGTCAGCGCTCCAACCCTGGCCGAAGGGCCTAACTCGCAGCAGGAGCAGCACGGCCCGCAAGGGCAGCAGCACGGGGGGGGCCAGCAACAGAACCATCCACAACAGCAGCCACAACAACCGCCGCAACAGCAACAGCGTGCCCCGCAACAAAGCGGCCAGTACCAGTTTCATCAACAGAACTTCAACCGCGAGCAGCCCGGCAATGCCCGGCCGCAGAACGCGCAGCCGCAGTTCCATCAGCAGCAGGACACGCCCACGCAGTTCCACCAGGAACAGCAACGTGCGCCGCAGCAGAGCGGCCAATACCAGTTCCACCAGGAGCCGCGCCAGCAGCAGGTCGAGCAGCCGTCGATTCGCCCGCATCCGGATGAAGTGCGCCAGACCCAGCCGCCTATCCGTGGCAACTACGCCGACATGCCCAACCGCGACCGCCACGACGACCACCGCTGGCCGGGCCGCCCGGGTGGCTACGGCAACGGCTGGGGCTCGGGCCCGCAGTACCGGCCGGGGCAGTATGTCGATCGCTTCCCAGGGCAGTCCTACCGCGTGCCGTACCGCGGCGGTGACTACTTCTTCTCCAATGGCTACTGGTACCGCCCGGATGGCCCGCGCTACGTGGTCGTACGGCCGCCCTACGGCATCCGTACCCGCTACCTGCCCGACTACGCCAGCGAAGTCTGGATTGGTGGCGCGCTGTTCTTCATGGCCGCCGGCAGCTATTACCAGTGGGCGGACGACAGCCAGGACTACGTGGTGGTGAACCCGCCGGTGGCCCAGGAACAGATCCAACCGCCGCCTGAGCCAGAGCCGCAGCCCCAGCCCGCCGCCGACCCTTATGACGTGGCGGTGTACCCGGCCTACGGCCAGAGCCCGGAACAGATCCAGCAGGACAAGTACGAGTGCTATCGCACCGCCGTGCAGCAGACCGGTTTCGACCCCGCCAACGCCACCTACCAGCCTGACCCGGCGGTGGTCTACAGCTACCGCAATGCCATGGCGTCCTGCCTGAGCACCCGGGGCTACAGGGTGAACTGAGGGGTGTGGGCCTTGCCGGCCTGCACCACTTCCTCCGGGTCGGCGTGCACCAGCACTTCGGCCTTGGGGTACTGCGCCATGATCGCCGCTTCCGCCTGCTCGCACAGGGCGTGGGCGGCAGTCAGGCTCAAGGTGCCGGGCAGCTCAAGGTGCAATTGCACGAACCAGTGGTTGCCCGACACCCGCGTGCGCAGGTCGTGGGCACCCAGCACGCCGGGCACCGCGCAGGCCAGCGCCAGCATCTGCGCGCTGACGTCGGTGGGCAGTTCCTCGTCCATGAGGATGGCCACGCTTTCGCGGGCGATCTGGTAGGCGCTCCAGAGGATGTACAGGGAAATACCCAGGCCGAAGAAAGCGTCCATCTGCCCGAAGCCGAACTGCGCCAGCAGCAAGGCCACCAAGATGCTGCCGTTGAGCATCATGTCCGAGCGGTAGTGCAGCGAGTCTGCGCGAATGGCCGTGGAGCCGGTTTCGCGAATGACCTTGTACTGGATGGCCAGCAGCCCTGCGGTCAGTACCAACGACAGCACCATCACGGCGATGCCGATGCCGGCCTGCCCCAGCGGCTGCGGGTTCTGCAGCCGTTCCACCGCCTGGTAGGCGATGAGCACCGCACTGAAACCGATGAACAACGCCTGGGCCATGCCCGCCATGGCCTCGGCCTTGCCGTGGCCATAGCGGTGGTCTTCATCGGCCGGGCGCAGCGCATAGTGCACCGCCAGCAGGTTGAGGAACGAGGTGGCGCCGTCCAGCACCGAGTCGGTGAGGCCGGCCAGCAGGCTGACCGAACCGCTCAACCACCAGGCGATGGCCTTGGCGACGATCAGGATGGCCGCCGTGGCCAGGGAAGCACGTGTGGCCAGGCGCAGCAGCTTGATGTGGTGAGCGGATGTGGTCATGGCGGCCTGTGCTTAAGCGGCGGGCTTGAGGCCGTACATGGCCAGTTGTTCCGCGCTGCCACGGCTTTCGATCAGGCGCGGGTCGTTCAGGGGCAGGGTGCGGCCCAGTTCGTTCTGCAGGATAGCCTCCAGTTTCGCGCGGTCCACCTTGCCGTCGGCGCTTACCGCCTCGTGCAGTTTTTCCGGCGCTACCTGGGCGGTCTTGCCATGGGGGAAGTAGATGGCGCCGGTGGCGAAGTCGACACCGAACGCGATCAGGCCCGGGATAATGTAGAACAGCAGCCCGACGGCGTCGGCCACGGCAATGACCGGGTCGATGCGGCCTTCGATCTGGCCGCGACGCTCAGGGTAGAACAGGCTGCCGCAGGCCGTAACCTGGGTGAGCAGGGCGCCCACCAGCACACCGCCAATCAAACGCGAAGGAATACGCATGGGAATCTCCGAAATGGTGAATGCAACCCTACAGGGGTGCTGATACTAAGACCATGATTATAAGGCTCTAGTTCGCCGTTATACTTGCCGGCTTGCCTGGGAGCCACCATGATTTCATTGCCGATTGATGCCGTTCTGCCCGACCTGCGCCAGGCGCTTGCGGCGCGCCACGAAGCTGTCCTCGAAGCCCCGCCCGGCGCCGGTAAAACCACCCGCGTGCCGCTGGCGTTGCTGGGCGAGCCATGGCTGGCCGGGCAGACCATCCTCATGCTCGAACCCCGGCGCCTGGCCGCACGTGCTGCGGCCGAGCGGCTGGCCAGCGAGCTGGGCGAGAAGGTCGGGGAGACCGTGGGCTACCGCATTCGCCTGGACAGCCGGGTGGGGCCCAACACGCGCATCGAGGTGGTGACCGAGGGCATTCTCACCCGCCGCCTGCAGGAGGATCCAGCGCTGGAAGGCGTTGGCCTGGTGATCTTCGACGAATTTCATGAACGCAGCCTCGACGCCGACCTGGCCCTGGCCCTGAGCCTCAACGGCCGCGCGCTGCTGCGCGACGAGCCGCCGCTGAAGATTTTGCTGATGTCGGCAACCCTGGAAGGCGAGCGCCTGGCGGCCATGCTCGACGATGCGCCGGTGGTGCGCAGCGAAGGGCGCATGTTCCCGGTGGCCATGCGCTGGGGGCGGCCGTTCCAGCCGGGCGAGTTCATCGAGCCGCGGGTGGTCAACACCGTGCTGGAAGCGCTCAACGACGAGAGCGGCAGCCTGCTGGTGTTCCTGCCCGGCCAGGCCGAGATCCGTCGCGTGCACCAGCAGCTGGCCGACGCCCTGGGTGAAGACGGCAACGTGTTGCTGTGCCCCTTGCACGGCGAGTTGGACCTCAACGCCCAGCGCGCGGCTATCGACCCGGCGCCGGCGGGCAAGCGCAAGGTGGTGCTGGCCACCAACATCGCCGAGACCAGCCTGACCATCAACGGCGTGCGCGTGGTGGTGGATGCCGGCCTGGCGCGGGTGCCGCGCTTCGACCCTGGCAGCGGCATGACCCGCCTGGACACCCAGCGCATCTCCCGCGCCAGCGCCACCCAGCGCGCCGGCCGGGCCGGGCGCCTGGAGCCGGGCGTGTGCTACCGGCTGTGGTCCGAGGCCCAGCATGAACAACTGGCGGCCTATGGCGCGGCCGAGATCCTCCAGGCCGACCTGGCCGGGCTAGCGCTGCAACTGAGCCGCTGGGGCGTGACCCCGGAGCAGCTGAGCTGGCTCGACCTGCCACCGGCGGCGGCCTACGGCCAGGCGCTGGACCTGCTGGTGCGCCTGGGGGCGCTGGCCGAACCGGGCGCCACGGCGCTGACCAGACACGGCGAGGCCATGGCGCAACTGCCGGCCCACCCGCGCATCGCCCATCTGCTGCTGCGTGGGCAGGCCTTGGGCTTGGCTGGCTTGGCGTGCGATGTGGCGGCGCTGCTGGGCGAGCGCGACATCCTGCGTGGCGCCGGCGCCGACCTGCACAGCCGCCTGGGCCTGGTGTCCGGCGAGCAGCGCGGCGCGCGCGGCAGCCAGGGCGGGGTGCAGCGAGTGCGCCAGCTGGCACGGCAATACCGTGGCTACCTGCGCGGCAACGCCAGCGCGCCTGTGGCCGATCCCGATCACCCGCGCTGGCTGGGCGCGCTGTTGGCGCTGGCCTATCCCGACCGCGTGGCGCAACAACGACGTGCCGGTGGTGGCGAATACCGCCTGGCCAACGGCCGCGCCGCGCAGTTCGGCGAGCCGGATGCGCTGATGAAGCACGAGTGGATTGTCATCGCCGACCTGGGCAGCCGCCAGGGCCAGCGCGAAGAGCGCATCTACCTGGCCACCGACTTCGACGCCGGGCTGCTCGACGGCGTGCTCGCCGAGCAGGTGCGCCAGGTCGACCAGCTGGAGTGGGACGAGCGCGAGGGTGTGCTGCGCGCCGAGCGCCAGCGCAAGGTCGGTGAGCTGGTGCTCAGCCGCGAGCCGTTGCCGGGCCTGGACGACGCCGCGCGGGCCAGGGCGCTGGTGGGCCTGGTGCGGCGCAAGGGCCTGGAGCTGTTGCCGTGGACCCCGGAGCTGCGCCAGTGGCAGGCGCGGGTGAACCTGCTGCGCCAGCTGGACCTGGCCGGCAGCGGCAGCAGCGAATGGCCGGACGTCAGCGACGTGGCGTTGCTGGCCACCCTCGAAGCCTGGCTGGAACCCTACCTGGGCAAGGTCACGCGCCTGAGCCACTTCGGCAACCTGGACCTGTCCTCGATCCTGCGCAACGCCTTGCCGTGGCCGCTGCCCCAGCGCCTGGACGAGCTGGCGCCGCAGCATCTGACCGTGCCGTCGGGCAGCAACGTGCGGCTGGACTACAGCAAAGTGCCGCCGATCCTGGCGGTGCGCCTGCAGGAACTGTTCGGCCTGGCCGAAACCCCGCGCATCGCCAACGGCCGCCAGCAGGTGCTGTTGCACCTGTTGTCGCCGGCGCGGCGGCCGGTGCAGGTGACCCAGGACCTGGCCAACTTCTGGCGCAGCACCTACGCCGAGGTGAAGAAAGACCTCAAGGGCCGCTACCCCAAGCACTACTGGCCGGACGACCCGCTGATCGCCGAAGCCACCGCCCGCATCAAACCGCGCAAATAACCCCTTGTGGGAGCTGGCTTGCCAGCGAGTTGTTGAGGCCATAAAAGCTCGCTGGCAAGCCAGCTCCCACACGGGTGTCGATCGTCAGGGGGCTGGTGGCGGCAGCAACAGGCGCGCCGTCAGCGGCAGGTGATCCGAGATCTCCTCGGTGTCATCCTGCCGCACCCGCGCCTCGATGCGCTTGAGCTTGGGGCTGTGGAACAGGTAGTCCAGGGTGCGGTCGGGCGCCGGTATCGCCGGGTCGTTGGGGTAGTGGGTGAACCAGTCGCTGCGGTCCTCGCCGCTGGCTTCGGTGTTGGCCGGGATCATCGGATAGCGGTCCCACAGCAGATGCAGGGGGCTGTCTGCCGGATACGCATTGCGCTGCGCGAGCGGCAGGCGCAACGCCTGGCCCAGGGGCAGGGCGTTGAAGTCGCCGCCCAGCAGCCACGGCGTGCCGTGGCTTTCCATGCGGTCGATGCGCTTGAGAATGGCCTGCATCTGTCGCCCCTGGGTATCCTCGCCCGGTACAGGGCCATCCAGGTTGGTGTTGAGCACCGCCAGCTGGCCGCCGTCCTGGATCGGCAGGTAGCTGGTCAGCAGCGCGCGGCGCGGGGTAAAGGGCACGGTCAGCCAATGGCCTTCGGCCTGGGGCAGTTGCTGGCGCTCGGCCTGCACGATCTGGAAGCGGCTCAGGGTCGCCAGCTTGCGCCCGACGCTGCCGAGGATATGCGGGTTGGGGATGAAGTCGGCCTTCCAGTCGAAGGCCTCGACGCTGCACGGGTACAGGTCGACGATGCGTGCGCGCAGCAGGGTCAGCTGGTCCTGGTAGTCGCTGGCCTTGGCGCCGTCGTCCAGCTCCTGCAGCAGCACCAGGTCGGGCTGTTCATCGCGAATCACCCGTGCCACCTCATCGAGGTTGTAGGCCAGGTCCTCGGCGGTGGCGCGGTCGTCCGGGCCGCTGCCATCGGGCAGGTCGTTCCAGAACACGTACTGCTTGCCCGCCAGGTGCTGCACGTTCCAGGTCATCACCTTCACGGCCTGGCCCGGCACCAGTTGCGGCGCCGGCCCGCGGCACATGTTGGCGAGCTTCTCGCGCTGGGGCGGGTGCCAGGTCAGGGTGTAGGCCAGGATGCCCAGCAGCAGCGCCAGGGCCACCAGTACCAGCAGGGTGTTGCGCAGGAGTCGGGTCATGGGCTCGGCTTTGGCTTCGCGGTATCACCGGAGCATAACCGAGCCAGGCGCCGCGCCCAAGCCTCAGGGCTGGGTCGTGTCGCCCACGCGCAGCATGAACAGGCGGTACAGCACCACGCTGGTGAACAGTTGCAGGAAGCCGTTGACGCTATCCAGCAGCAGCGCCTGCCAGTTGCTGGGCTCGGGCCACACCGAATTGCTGACCAGGTCGATGGCCCATAACGGTATCAGCGCGCCGAACACGCAGATCAAAATGCGCACGAAATGCCCCTGGGTCAGCTGGAAGCTGTCGCGCATGGCCGCCATGGGCGTCAGGCCGCGCAACACCAGCAAGTATTCGGCGAACACCAGCCGGATCATGACGTAGACGCCCGGCAGCACGAACAGCGACAGGCCGAGCATGATCAGCACGGTGCTGCTCGCCGCCAGCACGGCGAAGAATGGCCACAGGCGCAGGGTTACGGCCAGCAGGTTTCGCTTGAGCGGCTGCAGGCCCTTGCTGCGGGCGTCGAGGAACAGAATCAGCGCGCCGGTGTACAGCGGGTAGAACAGCAGGCCCACGATGATGTCATACATGGGAGAGGCGTCTTCGCCCACCGTGTGCTGCACCATCTGGGTGGCCAGGGCTTCCAGCACCACCAGTGGCAGGCACAGCTGGGCAATGGCCAGCAGGTTGCGGCGGAAGAAATACAGGGAATCGCGCAGTACGCTCAAGGGGTTCATCAGTCGGTATCGCAGTAGTCAAAGCAGGCCGACACTTTAGCCCATGCGCCAGGTGGCTCCAACCGCGCTGGCGTGTCGCTGCCTGAAGGAAGTTTCATGGGGCGCTACCATTGAAACCGTCATGCACGTGCCCCATTTTGTACGCAGGCCGCCCATACCGGGCCGGGCCGAATTTTTACCGGCAATCTAACGAGGTCGCCATGAACAGCGAAGAGCAAACCCTGATCGATGGTCTGTTTACCCGGCTCAAGCAAGCCGAAACGGGAGCAGCCCCACGCGACGCCCAGGCGTTCGAGCGGATCAAGGAACATGTGGCCGCGCAACCGGCAGTACCTTATTACATGGCCCAGGCCATCCTGGTACAGGAAGCGGCCCTCAAGCGCATGGACGAGCAGGTGAAGAAACTGCAGGCCGACCTGGCGCAAGCCCAGGCCCAGGCCGCTGCCGCCCAGCAACAGCCGCAACAGAGCGGCGGTTTCCTGTCGAGCATTTTCGGTGGCGGTTCCCGTGAATCCGCCCCGGCCCCGCAGTCCTCCGGCGGCTGGCGCGAACCTGGCAACCAGCAGTACCAGCAACCGCCGCAACAGCCGCAGTACGCGCCGCCACCGCCGCCACAACAGGCGGCTCCAGCCGCTGGCGGCTTCATGCGTGGCGCCCTGCAGACCGCAGCCGGCGTGGCCGGTGGCGTGATGCTGGCCGAAGGCATCAGCAGCCTGTTCCACCAGAACAACCAGCCCCAGGAAATCGTCGAAGTGCTGCAAGAGCCAGTGCCGATGCAGGACCAGGGCGGCTGGGGCAACGAGTCCGAGCGCTTCGCCAACAACGATTCGTGGGGCGGCGACAACGGCGGCGGCTTCGCTGACTCCGACTTCAACGACGACAGCGGCGGCAGCTTCTTCGACGACGACGACACCTTCGTCTGACCCCCTCGGCAGGCGGCCCGCCACCCCCTGGCGGGCCGTTTCGCCAGACAATTCCCAGCACCCGCGTTGCAACTGGCATACTGACGGCCTGATCAAGGTCGAGCGCTTTGGCGCCACGAGGATGTGCGGTGAAAAGAATCGCGGTGTTCGCCGATGTACAAAACCTCTACTACACCGTTCGTCAGGCGTATGGTTGCCACTTCAACTATGCCGCCCTGTGGGCTGACATCAGCAAGGGCGGGCAGATCGTCGAGGCCTACGCCTATGCCATCGACCGTGGTGACAGCAAAC
Source organism: Pseudomonas imperatae (assembly GCF_057128625.1). Taxonomy (NCBI): domain Bacteria; kingdom Pseudomonadati; phylum Pseudomonadota; class Gammaproteobacteria; order Pseudomonadales; family Pseudomonadaceae; genus Pseudomonas; species Pseudomonas imperatae. The sequence goes on from NZ_JBSKHP010000001.1 coordinate 75,829, forward strand.
AGCAGCAGTTCCAGCAGATCCTGCGCAACCTGGGCTTCACGGTAAAACTCAAGCCGTACATCCAGCGCAGCGATGGTTCGGCCAAGGGCGACTGGGACGTGGGCATCACCATCGATATCATGGACGCCGCCGACCGCGTCGACGAAGTGGTGCTGGCCTCCGGCGACGGCGACTTCGACCTGCTGCTCGAACGCATCATCAGCAAGCACGGCGTCACCGCCGTGGCCTACGGCGTGCCGGGGCTCACCGCCAATTCACTGATCCGCGCTGCCAGCCGCTACGTGCCCATCGAAGGCGCGTTGCTGCTCAAGAACTGAACCCCTGGAGTTGTTTTTGGAACGTATTGCCGTCATCGACTTTGAAACCACCGGCATCTCGCCGAACGCCTACTGCCGCGCCACCGAAATCGCCGTGGTAATGCTCGAGGGCGGGCAGATCGTGGACCGTTACCAGAGCCTGATGAACGCCGGCGTCGCGGTGCCGGGCTTCGTCGCCAGCCTGACCGGCATCACCACCGCCATGGTGCGCAGCGCGCCGCCAGTGGCCCAGGTGATGAACGAGGTGGCGGATTTCGTCGGTGACACGCCGCTGTTGGCGCACAACGCCTCATTCGACCAACGGTTCTGGGACTTCGAACTGGGCCTGCTGCGCCGCGAGCGCCGCCAGCGCTTCGCCTGCTCGATGCTGCTGGCCCGCCGCCTGATGCCGGCGGCGCCGAACCACAAGCTCGGCACCCTGACCCAGTGGGCCGGCCTGCCGAACACCGGCACCGCCCACCGGGCCATGGCCGACGCCGAGATGGCCGCCAACCTGATCCAGCACCTGGCCGGCGAGCTTCGCAGCACCCACGGCCTGAGCAACGTCGGCCACGACCTGTTCTGCACCTTGCAGAAGATCCCCGCGGCTAAGATCGGCGAGGCCCTGCGCAAGCAGCGCGGTTGAACGCCGGCGAACCGCAACAGGCGCCGACAAGGTAAACTGCGCACCATTGCAGAACTTGACCTTACGGTACCCCTGATGACATTCGCCACCCTTGGCCTGATCGAACCCCTGCTGCGCGCCCTGGAAACCCTCGGCTACCAGACCCCGACGCCAGTACAGGCCCAGGCCATTCCGGCCGTGCTGGCCGGCCGCGACCTGATGGCCGCGGCCCAGACCGGCACCGGCAAGACCGCCGGCTTCGCCCTGCCGATGCTGCAGCGCCTGACCATGGAAGGCCCGAAAGTGGCCAGCAACTCGGTGCGCGCGCTGGTGCTGGTGCCGACCCGCGAGCTGGCCGAGCAGGTGCACGCCAACATCCAGGAATACGGCCAGCACCTGCCGCTGAGCACCTACGCGGTGTACGGCGGCGTCAGCATCAACCCGCAGATGATGAAACTGCGCAAGGGCGTCGACCTGCTGGTGGCCACCCCGGGCCGCCTGCTCGACCTGTACCGCCAGAACGCGGTCAAGTTCAGCCAGCTGGAAACCCTGGTGCTGGACGAGGCCGACCGCATGCTCGACCTGGGGTTCGCCGAAGAGCTGCGTGACATCTACGCCGCCCTGCCGAAAAAGCGCCAGACCCTGCTGTTCTCCGCCACCTTCTCCGACGCCATCCGCCTGCTCGCCGGGCAGATGCTCAACAACCCGCTGAGCATCGAAGTCAGCCCGCGCAACGTCGCCGCCGCTTCCGTGAAGCAGTGGGTGGTGACCGTGGACAAGAAGCGCAAGCCCGAGCTGTTCATCCACCTGCTCAAGCGCCTGAAGTGGAAGCAGACCCTGGTGTTCGCCAAGACCCGCAACGGTGTCGACGCGTTGGTGGAACGCCTGCAGGGCCTGGGTATCAATGCCGACGGCATCCACGGCGACAAGCCCCAGGCAACGCGCCAGCGCGCCCTGGACCGCTTCAAGGCCAATGAAGTGCAGATTCTGGTGGCCACCGACGTGGCTGCCCGCGGCCTGGACATCGATGACCTGCCTACCGTGGTCAACTTCGACCTGCCCATCGTCGCCGAAGACTACGTGCACCGCATCGGCCGCACCGGCCGTGCCGGCCTGACGGGCGAGGCGATCTCGCTGGTGTGCGCCGACGAAGTGCAGCTGCTGTCGGCCATCGAAGTGCTGACCCGCCAGACCCTCAAGCGCACCGAAGAGCAGGGTTTCGAGCCTGATCACCGGGTGCCGGAAACCAACGCCAGCGGCGAAGTGCTGAAGAAACCGAAAAAGCCAAAGAAACCGAAGGTCACCGGCGGCAAGCGCACCCTGGGCAAATGGCTGGACAGCGGCGACACCCCCACCGAAAACGTCGCCCCGGCGGCCAAACCGGTGCGCAAGGTGCCCGCGTTCAACACCGGCCCGCGCAAGCGCAAGCCCTGACCTATCGCAGCGCCTTCGGCCTCTCTGCGTAGCAGCTGCCGAAGGCTGCGTCCCGTGGCCATCCCGCGTTGCTCCTGGACGCGGCCTGGCGGCCGCTGCTACGGGGTATGTGGGGTGTTCAGCCAGGTAAGGGCGCCCTCGGCGGCGCGGCGGCCGCTGGCGAAGCACGCGGTCAGCAGGTAACCGCCGGTCGGCGCTTCCCAGTCGAGCATTTCCCCCGCGCAGAACACCCCAGGCAGCGCCTGCAGCATCAACCCCGCGTCCAGCGCTTCGAACCGCACGCCACCGGCGGTGCTGATGGCTTCATCCAACGGCCGTGGCCGCACCAGCACGATCGGCAGCGCCTTGATCGCCCGGGCCAACGCCTGCGGGACATCAAAGGTGGCCTTGTCGGTCAGCTCGCGCAGCAGGGCCGCCTTCACGCCATCCAGGCCAAGCACGCTGTGCAAATGCTTGGCCATGGAACGTGAGCCGCGCGGCCGGGCCAGGGCGGCAGCCACTTTATCCACAGCCTTGTTCGGCAGCAGGTCGAGGTACAGCGTCGCCTGGCCATTGGCGTTGATCTGCTCGCGCACCTGCGCCGACAGCGCGTACACCAGGCTGCCCTCGATACCGCCGGCGGTAACGATGGCCTCGCCCAGGCGTGGCGTTTCCCCGGCCAGGTACATCGCGACGTTCTTCAGCGGCGCACCGGCGAATTTCTCGCGCAGCAGCTTACTCCAGCCCGTCACCTCAAAGCCGCAGTTCGCCGCCTGCAACGGCGCGGTCGCAACGCCCCGGGCCTGCAACCACGGCAGCCAGGCGCCATCCGACCCCAGTCGCGCCCAACTGGCGCCCCCCAGCGCCAGCAGCGTGGCGTCGGGGCGCAGGGTCAATTCACCCTCAGGATGGGTTATGCACAGGCTGCCGTCCGCGCGCCAGCCGTGCCAGCGGTGCCGGGTGTGGATAACCACGCCCTGCTCGCGCAGGCGCTTGAGCCAGGCGCGCAGCAACGGCGCGGCCTTCATGTCGGTGGGGAATACGCGGCCAGAGGTGCCGACGAAGGTCTCGATGCCCAGGCCATGAATCCATTGGCACAGGTGCTCGGCGTTGAAGCCTTGCAGCAGCGCGGCCACTTCGTCGCGGCGTTCGGCGTAGCGGCCGACAAAGGCCGCATAGGGTTCGGAATGGGTGATGTTCATGCCACCCACGCCGGCCAGCAGGAACTTGCGCCCCACCGACGGCATGGCGTCGAACACCTCGACGCGCACGCCGGCCTGGCTCAGGACTTCCGCTGCCATCAACCCGGCAGGGCCGCCACCGATGATGGCGACGTGGTGGACAGGGGCGGGTAGGGAGTGAGACATGGGCGGCCATCGGGTGCGAAATAAGCCGACCATTGTAGCTCATCACCGGTGGATAAAAAACGTACAGCGGGCTGCAGGCCGCGTGGATACTGGCGTCGCAGAGCTTGCCCGCAGGTTATCCACAGGCGGCTCCACAGCCGATGTGGGTAAGTTACAGCCCCAGGTCCGTCCATACTCGCTGGGCGCTGTGGTGCAGCAGGCCGTGGCGGCGGGCCAGGGCCTGGCGGTCCTTGCTGTAGCCGCCGCCGATCACGCCCATGACTGGAATGTCGCGGCCCAGGCAGTGCCGCAGCACCGCCTCGTCGCGGGCCGACACCCCGGCGTCGGTCAGTTGCAGGTAGCCCAGGGCGTCGTCCTTGTGCACGTCCACGCCGGCGTCGTACAGCACCAGGTCGGGCTGGTACAGCGGCAGCAGGTAATTGAGCGTGTCGTGCACCACTGCCAGGTAATCGGCGTCGCCCATGCCCATGGGCAGCGGAATGTCCCAGTCGCTGTCAGCCTTGCGTGCGGGAAAGTTCTTCTCGCAGTGCAGGGAAACAGTGATGGCGTCCGGGGTGTCGGCGAGAATTCGCGCGGTGCCGTCGCCCTGGTGCACGTCGCAGTCGAAGATCAGCACCCGGCTCACCCGGCCGCTGCCCAGCAGGGCGTGGCTGATGATGGCCAGGTCGTTGAAAATGCAGAACCCGGCAGGGTGGTCATAATGAGCATGGTGGGTGCCGCCGGCCAGGTGGCAGGCCAGGCCGTGCTGCAACGCCTGCTCGGCGGCCAGCAGCGAGCCGCCCACGGCGCGCACGGTGCGCCGCGCAAGGGCCTCGCTCCAGGGCAGGCCCAGGCGGCGCTGGTCTTCGCGGGCCAGCTCGCCGCTCATGAAGCGCTCGATGTAGTCGCGGTCATGGGCCAGCGCCAGCACGTCGTTGGGGCACAATTCCGGGCGCAGCAAGTCCGCGTCCTGCACCAGGCCGCTGGTCACCAGGTGGTCACGCAGCAGGCGGAACTTGTCCATGGGGAACCGGTGTTCGGGCGGGAAGGGCGGGCTGTAGTCGTCGTGATAAATCAGTGGCAGCGGCATGAGCAATTCGCGGCAGATGGATGTCCGATTCTTGCCACGCTCACGATAAACTTCAAGGACTGCACGGGGGAATGCACCGATGAAGCCGATTTTGCAGCTGGAAAGCGCGCGCCTGGTGCTGCGCCAGTGGCGCGACGAGGACCTGCCGGAGTTCGCCGCCATGTCGGCCGACCCGCAGGTGATGCGCTACTTCCCGGCCTTGCTCACACGCCTGGAAAGCGCCGCCCTGATTGGCCGCGTGCGCGGCCATTTCAATGAGTACGGCTTCGGCCTGTGGGCGCTGGAGCGCAAGGACACCGGTGCCTTCATCGGCTTCACCGGCCTCAGCCACGTCAACTTCGAGGCACCGTTCACCCCGGCGGTGGAAATCGGCTGGCGCCTGGCGCGCCGCCACTGGGGCCTGGGGTTCGCCAGCGAGGCGGCCTGGACCAGCCTGCGCGTGGCGTTCGGGCAGCTGGGCCTGGAGGAAGTGGTGTCGTTCACCGCCCAGTGCAACCTGCCCTCGGAGAAGGTGATGCAGGCCATCGGCATGCAGCGCGACCCCAGGGGCGATTTCGATCACCCGCGCCTGCCTGCCGGCCATGAGCTGCAGCGCCACCTGCTGTACCGCATCGACCGCGACGAGTGGCGCCACACCCTGCACGGCTAGACCAACGTCGCGACGGTGGGGTTTGCCCCTGTAAAGCCTGTATCATTTCCCCGGTTGGCTCGTTTCACGGGCACTGTCAGCGTTTTTTGGAGAGTTCGTATGAGCCATGTGTTGGACGACCTGGTCGACCTGTTGACCCTGGAACCCATCGAGGAAAACCTGTTTCGCGGGCGCAGCCAGGACCTGGGTTTCCGCCAGCTGTTCGGCGGCCAGGTACTGGGCCAGTCGCTGTCGGCGGCCAGCCAGACCGTGGAAGACGCCCGCCACGTGCACTCGCTGCATGGCTATTTCCTGCGCCCGGGCGACGCCCAGCTGCCGGTGGTGTACATGGTCGACAAGGTGCGCGACGGCGGCAGCTTCAGCACCCGCCGGGTGACCGCGGTGCAGAAGGGCCAGCAGATCTTCACCTGCAGCGCCTCCTTCCAGTACGACGAGGAAGGCTACGAGCACCAGGCCTCGATGCCCAACGTGATGGGCCCGGAAAACCTGCCCACCGAGCTTGAGCTGACGCAGAAGAACGCGCACCTGCTGCCCGAGCACATCCGCGACAAGCTGCTGTGCCCCAAGCCCATCGAAGTGCGCCCGGTGACCGAGCGCGATCCCTACAACCCGGTGCCTGGCGACCCGGTGAAGTACGTGTGGTTCCGCGCCGACGGCACCCTGCCGGACATCCCGGCGCTGCACAAATACATCATGGCCTACGCCTCGGACTTCGGCCTGCTGACCACCTCGCTGCTGCCCCACGGCAAGTCGGTGTGGCACAAGGACATGCAACTGGCCAGCCTCGACCACGCCCTCTGGTTCCACGGCGACCTTCGCGCCGATGACTGGCTGCTGTACGCCATGGACAGCCCCTGGGCCGCCAACGCCCGCGGTTTCTGCCGTGGCAGCGTGTACAACCGCGCCGGCCAGTTGGTGGCGTCCGCGGCCCAGGAAGGCCTGATCCGCCAGCGCAAGGACTGGGCATGAGCCTGCGGGATATCCGCCACTGGGTGTTCGACATGGACGGCACCCTGACCGTGGCGGTGCATGACTTCGCGGCCATTCGCGTGGCCCTGGAGATTCCGCCCGAGGACGACATCCTCACCCACCTGGCCGCCTTGCCGGCCGAGGTGGCGGCGGCCAAGCACGCCTGGCTGCTGGAACACGAGCGCGAGCTGGCGGTGGCCTCCCGCGCCGCCGATGGCGCGGTTGCGCTGGTGCGCAGCCTGGCAGCACGCGGGCATACCCTGGGCATCCTGACGCGCAACGCGCGGGAGCTGGCGCACATCACCCTGGAAGCCATCGGCATCGCCGACTGTTTTGCCGTTGCAGACGTGCTGGGCCGTGACGACGCGCTGCCCAAGCCCAACCCCGACGGCCTGTTCAAGCTGGCCCGGGCCTGGGGCGTGGCGCCGGCGCAGATGGTGATGGTCGGCGACTACCGCTTCGACCTCGACTGCGGCCGCGCAGCGGGCACCCACACCGTACTGGTCAACCTGCCCGACAACCCCTGGCCCGAACTGGCCGACTGGCACGCCCCCACCTGCACCGACCTGCTCAACCTCGCCTGAACCTTCCCGGCCATTCGCGCACTTCTTTCTTGTGGGAGCTGGCTTGCCAGCGAGCTTTTAAGGCCCCTACAGCTCGCTGGCAAGCCAGCTCCCACAGGATGTAGCAGCAACTGGGGATAGGGTTGCCCCCGGCGGACCTTCGCACACCAGCAGATGAAACTAAACTAACTATTCCGATCATTTTCTTAAATTTTGAAATAGTTTTTTGCTACCATTGGTCTTAATCCTTGCAGGGTGCGTCATTATGATGCACCCCTCGCACTAGGCTAGAACTGCATTGCCTGCCGATACACCCCAGAACCAATTCAAATCGTAGAGAATCATGCTGATCAAATCCTCGCGTTGCATTAAGACTTCGGGCCTGGTGGCCGGCCTGTCGCTGGGCTCCCTGGTGGTTGCGGCCCCGGGCATGGCCCTGGCTGACGACTCGACCATGACCGGTAACTGGGGTGGCGAGCGTACCCGCCTCGAGAACGAAGGCATCAAGATCACCAGCGACTACGTTTCCGAAACGTTCGGCACCGTGCACGGCGGCGAGAGCCACGGTGCTCGCTACGCCCAGCAGCTGCGTATTGGCGCGCGTTTCGACCTGAGCAAGATCCTGGGTATCGACAATGGCGGCGTCGTGCAGGTCATGGTCACCGACCGTCGCGGCAACAGCGCCTCGGCCGACCTGGTGGGCAACCGCCTGCCGGTGCAGGAAATCTACGGCGGCCAGTACACCCGCATCAGCGAGGTCAGCTACGAGCGCACCATCTTCACCCCGAACCTGGACATGAAAGTGGGCTTCATGCCCATGGGTAACGACTTCGGCGGCATGAGCATCCTCACCAACTTCGTCAACGCCGGCTTCTGCGCCCACCCGTTGTCGATGTCCGGTGGCAGCGGCTGGACCAACGCCCCGACCGGCCACTGGGGCGGCATGCTGAAGTACAAGATCAACGACGAGTGGGCTATCCAGACCGCCGCGTTCGAGGTCAACCCGATCACCAACAGCGAGTCCAAGTACGCGCTGCGCATGAGCCCGGACCACTACACCGGCACCATCATGCCGATCGAAGCCATCTACACCCGTGGCGGCACCTACGACGGCCAGTACAAGTTCGGCTGGTACTACGACACCTCCGACACCGCGCGCATCGCCGGCAACGGCACCGCGGCCGGGCGTTCGGGCTCCTACGTGCTGGCTGACCAAGCCGTGTGGCGCTCCGCCACCGACCCCAAGCGCAACCTGCACGTGTTCGGCCAGGCTACCCAGACCGACGCCGCCACCTCGCCGTTCCGTCACTGGTACTCGGCTGGCGTAGTGCTGCACAAACCGTTCGACAGCCGTCCTGACGACGCCATCGGCCTGGCCTATGGCCGCGCCGTGCTGAACGAGCGCACCCGCGACAACCAGATCGCCGCTGCCACCACTGCTGCCGCAGCTGATGACATCGACAACCTGGACAGCGGCGAGCAGCTGATCGAGCTGAGCTACACCGCGCAAGTCACCAAGTGGCTGACCGTGCGTCCTGACGTGCAGTACATCAAGGAACCAGGCGCCTTCTACGGCGTGAACACCCAGAACGCGCTGATGGCTGGCGTACAGGTCAAGGCCGCGTTCTGATCACAGGTTCTTCGTCCCGAAGGTATCGCACTGGTTGATCTGACCCTGGGCGAAACCGGTCTTGAACCAGCGCACGCGCTGGGCTGAAGTACCATGGGTGAACGAGTCGGGGACCACGCGTCCCTGGCTCTGCTGCTGCAAGCGATCGTCGCCAATGGCATTGGCGGCGTTCAGCGCCGACTCGACGTCGCCGGGCTCCAACCAGTGCAGCCGCTGTTGCGCATGGAACGCCCATACCCCCGCCAGGCAATCGGCCTGCAATTCCTGCCTTACCGACAAGCCATTGGCGCCTTCCATCTGTTCGCCACGCTGGCGCGCGGCCTGCACCTTCGCCGGTATGCCCAGCAGGTTCTGCACGTGGTGGCCCACTTCATGGGCGATCACGTAGGCGTCGGCAAACTCGCCGGCGGCGTGGAAGCGCTGGTCCATTTCCTTGAAGAAATCCATGTCCAGGTACACCTGGCGGTCGCCCGGGCAATAGAACGGGCCGGTGGCCGAGGTGGCGAAGCCGCAGGCCGAATTGACCTGGCCGCGGAACAGAATCAGCTTGGGGTCCTGGTACTGGCGGCCGGCCTTCTGGAAGATCTGCCCCCAGGTGTCCTCGGTGTCGCCCAGTATTGCCCGGACGAAATCGGCCTGCTGGTCGTTGGCAGGTGGGGCAGGGCGGCTGCGGGTGTCCACCGGGGCGGTATGCGGCTGGCTCAGTTGCCCGGTCAGTTGTCCAAGAATCTGCATGGGGTCCTGGCCGGTCAGCAGGCCGAAGCCGACGATCAGCACCACCGCGGTCAGGCTCAGGCCCTTGCCGCCAATGCGCAGCCCGCCGCCTCCGCCGCCTGCGCCAGGGTCGTCATCGCGGGCGTCCACCACGTTGTCACTGCGCCGGCCTTTTTTCCACAGCATGGTGAGTACCCTCCACGACCGCTATTCAGATAACCATTTGGATATGTATCCGACTGGTATATTCAATTTTCGTTGTGGGAATTTTCATTGAGACTAGTCCGAAGCCTGTCCGCAGGACCCAATAAATCAAATAATAGGAGAACGGCATGTCTTCCCAAGACACCAGTCGCTTCGTTATCCGTGATCGCAATTGGCACCCCAAGGCCCTGACCCCCGACTACAAGACCTCCGTGGCCCGTTCCCCGCGCCAGGCGCTGGTGAGCATCCCGCAGTCGGCCAGCGAGTCTACCGGCCCTGATTTTTCCCACCTGAAATTCGGCAAGTACGACAACGACCTGCTGCTGAACTTCAACAATGGTGGCCTGCCCATCGGCGAGCGCATCATCGTCGCCGGCCGTGTGTGCGACCAGTACGGCAAGCCGATCCCCCACACCCTGGTGGAAATCTGGCAAGCGAACGCTGGCGGCCGCTACCGTCACAAGAACGACCGCTACCTGGCGCCGCTGGACCCCAACTTCGGTGGTGTCGGCCGCATGGTCACCGACAGCGAAGGCTACTTCAACTTCCGCACCATCAAGCCGGGCCCGTACCCATGGCGCAACGGCCCGAACGACTGGCGCCCGGCGCACATCCACGTGTCGGTCAGCGGCCCGTCGATCTCCACGCGCCTGATCACCCAGCTGTACTTCGAAGGCGACCCGCTGATCCCGATGTGCCCGATCGTCAAGTCGATCGCCGACCCTGAAGCCGTGCAGAGCCTGATCGCCAAGCTCGACATGAACCACGCAAACCCGATGGATTGCCTGGCTTACCGCTTCGACATCGTGCTGCGCGGCCAGCGCAAGACCCACTTCGAGAACTGCTGAGGAGAGCGCCACCATGCCTATTACCTTGCTCAAGGAAACACCTTCGCAGACCGCTGGCCCGTACGTGCACATCGGCCTGGCCCTGTCCGCTGCCGGCAACCCGCCGCGCGACGAGGAAATCTGGAACCAGATGGCCAAGCCCGGTGCGCCCGGCGAGCACATCATCCTGCTGGGCGACGTCTACGACGGCAACGGCCACAAGGTGCGCGACTCGTTCCTGGAGTTCTGGCAGGCTGACGCCAACGGCCACTACGACACGGACTACAACCTGGAGAAGCCGTTCAACAGCTTCGGCCGCACCGCCACCACCTTCGACGGCGGCGAGTGGGACCTGCACACCATCAAGCCGGGCGTGGTCAACAACGCCGCCGGCGTGCCGATGGCGCCGCACATCAACGTCAGCCTGTTTGCCCGTGGCATCAACATCCACCTGCAAACCCGCCTGTACTTCAGCGACGAAGCCGAGGCCAACGCCAAGGACCCGGTGCTGAACCTGATCGAGCAGCCGGCCCGTCGCGAAACCCTGATCGCCACCCGTTGCGAAGTGAACGGCAAGACCGCCTACCGCTTCGACATCCGCATCCAGGGTGAAGGCGAGACGGTGTTCTTCGACTTCTAAGCCTGTTTGCAGCCAAAAAAAACCGCCCTTCAAGGCGGTTTTTTTATTTCATCCCCCGTAGCAGCGGGGGCAGTTTAATCCCACTGCGGGGCGAACGGCGGGCTCACCAGGCGCTGGTCTTTCGGCAGCGCGGCAATGATCCGGCGGTCCTCGTCATCCAGCGGCACCTGCAGCGACGCCAGGTTGCTCAGCTGGTTGGCCTTGCTCGCGGCCTTCGGGATGGCGGCCACGCCGTCCTGGTCCAGCAGCCACTTCAGCGCCACCTGGGTCGGCAGCACGCCGTGTTTCTCGGCAATGGCCTGCAGTTGGGGAATGTCCGAGACGCGGTTGCGCACGATCGGGCTGTAGGCGGTCAGGGCCATGTCGTGCTTGCGCGCCAGTTGCAGCAGCGGCGTCTGGTCCAGGGTCACGTGGTATTCCACCTGCAGCACCGACAGCGGCGCGCCCAGTTCTTCCAGCACCTTGGTCAGCAGCGGCAGTGGGAAGTTGGCCACGCCGATGTTGCGTGCGCGGCCGTCTTCCTTGAACGACACCAGGGTCTCGATGGTGCGTTCCAGGTCCCAGTCCTTGGTCGGCCAGTGAATCATGAACAGGTCGACGTAGTCGCTTTGCAGCGCCTTGAGGGTGTTGTCGAAGGATTGGCGCATGTCGGCCGGGGCCAGCTTGTCCCACCACACCTTGCTGGTGACGTGGATCTGCTCGCGGGGCACCGAAGACTGCACCAGGGCCTTGCCCACCGCGTCTTCGTTGTTGTAACCGGCGGCGGTGTCGATGTGCCGGTAGCCCACCTCCAGCGCCTGCACCACGGCGGCGGTACATTCCTCGCCGACCATGGGCCAGGTGCCCAGGCCCAGCTTGGGCATGTTCAGCCCGTGACGGTTGGTGATGCTCTGCATGCGCAATCTCCCTGCATTCGTTTTTGCTGACGGATTAGGTAATATTCTGGAATCAAGTTCCACATTCTATGGCCGGGTTTCCCGCCAGGCCAAGGGGTGCGGCGCCGAAGTTGGGCGAAGATCGGACAATGGTTGCGCTTCGTCCGCCCGTGGCTAGAATCGCCACACTTTTACCAGGACCCACGACCATGGCCGGCAGTCAGATCGAACGCGCTTTCAGCCTTCTGGAAAGCCTCACCAGCGACCCTCGCGGCTTGCCCATGCAAACCCTGGCCGAGCAACTGGACATCCCCAAGAGCGCCACCCACCGCATGCTCGGCGAGCTGATCCGCCTGGGCTACGTGCGCCAGAACCCGGACAACAGCCGCTATCACCTGTCCACCAAGCTGGTGGCCATGGGCTTCCGCTACCTGGCCAGCAGCGGCGCCGACATCGTCCAGCCCATTCTCGACCGGCTGGCGCAGCACACCGGCGAGCTGGTGCGCCTGGGGGTGATCGACGGTGACCGCCAGACCTGGATCGCCAAGTCCCAGGGCGCGCGGTCCGGCCTGCGCTACGACCCGGAAATGGGCCGCGACGCGCCGCTGTTTTACACCGCCTCCGGCCATGCCTGGCTGGCCAGCATGAGCGACGCCCAGGCGTTGGCGCTGGTGGAGCAGCAGGGCATCGCCGACCCGGCGGACTTCGGGCCGAACGCGCCGAAATCCAACACTGAGTTGCTGCAACATTTGGAGCAGGCGCGTTCGCGGGGGTATTCGCTGGTGATGGAGAGCTCGGCGGTGGGCACCTCGGCCATTGCCGCCGTGGTGCGCCGGCCGGTGGATGGCCAGGTGGTGGGGGTGTTGAGCGTGGCCGGGCCGACGGCGCGGTTGAGCGAGGGGCGCTTGCAGGAGCTGTCGGTTGCCTTGTTGGCGGCGGCTGAAGAGTTGTCCGGCGCCAGCCCGGCGTCCGAGTTGTTCAGTTAAACCTGGATCATTGCCACGCCGCCGGTCCGTAGCCGCTGCCGACAGGCTGCGCTGGCCCTCAATTACACTGAAGATCTCCAGCGGGGCATAGGGCCAGCGCAGCCTGGCGGCAGCGGCTACGCAGTGGTGTGGGTCAATCGACCACCGGCACCTTGCGCGGGGCCATCAGGTACAGCCAGGTCAGGGCGATGAAATACATGCCCGGGATGATCATGAACAACACGTGGTAGTTGTTGTTGGTCACGGTCAGGATATAGCCCACGATCTGGGTCATGAACATGCCGCCCACCGCGGCGCACATGCCGCCGAAGCCGAACACCGTGCTCATCATGTGCTTGGGCGTGTAGTCCATCACCACCGCCCAGATGTTCGCGGTCCAGGCCTGGTGCGCGGCGATCGCCAGGGAAATTGCCAGCACCGCCACCCACAGGTTGCTGGTGCCTGCGGCCCCCACCACGGCGATGATGCACAGGGCGAACATCAGCATCGAGGTCAGCCGCGCCTTCACCGGCGACACGCCACGGCCGATCAGGAACGACGACAGGATGCCGCCGCCGACGCTGCCGAAGTCAGCGCTCAGGTAGATGATGATCAGCGGGATGCCCATCTGGGTCACGTTGATGCCCAGCTGGTATTGCTGGTTCAGGAACGGTGGCAGCCAGTACAGGTAGAACCAGAACACCGGCGCGGTAATCGAGTAGGCCAGGGCGAAGGCCCAGGTGCCGCGCATGCGCAGGATGCGGTGGAACGGCACGCCCTGCTGCGCAGGCTCCGGCTCGCCCTGCACGTACTCAAGCTCGCTCTGCTTCACCCGCGGGTGGTCTTCGGGGTTGTAGTATTTCAGGCCCCAGAACACCACCCAGGTCAGGCCCAGGCAGGCCATGCAGATGAACGCCGCCTGCCAGCCCCACACGGTGAGGATCAACGGCAGCATCACCGGGGTGATCATCGCGCCGACGTTGGTGCCGGCGTTGAAGATGCCGGTGGCCACGGCTCGCTCGCCGGCCGGGAACCACAGGCGCGTGGTCTTCACGCAGGCCGGGTAGTTGGCGGCCTCGGTCAGGCCGAGGATGAAGCGGCACACCATGAAGCCGGCGGCGGAGGTCGCCAGGCCGTGCAGGCCGGTTGCCAGGCTCCACAGCAGCACCGCGCAGAAGAACACGCGCTTGACCCCGACCTTGTCGATCAGCCGGCCCTGCAGCACGAAGCCGATGGCGTAGCCCACCTGGAACCAGAAGTTGATGTTGGCGTAGTCCATCGCCGTCCAGCTCATTTCCTTGGCCAGGATAGGCTGCATCACGCCCAGGGCGGCGCGGTCGATGTAGTTCAGGGTGGTGGCGAAGAACACCAGGGCGAGCATGCCCCAGCGGGTCTTGCCCACGGCAAGGGCACCGCGGATTTTCTCGCCCATGCTGGCATGGCGAGGCACGAGAGCATTTACAGCGTGCATGTGAGTTACCCGATTCTTGAAATTTTTATGGAGTAGCGCTGCGCTGAAGGTCTGTGGGTATAAGACATTCAGTTTCACTTGTCGGTTGGCTTTTGGCCGCGTGACGGACTTCAATGGGGGTTGGGATGTTGGCGATCAGCCGAAAAATCGTCAATTGAAGAGGCCGCTTTCCGGTCGATAATCGCACACAAAACTAACTGGTTCGTACGCGTCAAATTTGCGGTATAAATTAGCTTCCAAGAATTCTTTCAACCCGTTGCAGGCGCGCCTGACGCTCGCGACGGACACCGGTCAGCTGCCCAGATGCGCACCCGTGAAGTGCCCTGTCGGCGGCCCCATGGAGCTGAACCATGCATCGTTCGATTGCCACCGTCTCCCTGAGCGGTACCCTGCCGGAAAAACTCGAAGCCATCGCCGCGGCGGGTTTCGACGGCGTCGAGATCTTCGAAAACGACCTCCTGTACTACGACGGCAGCCCCCGTGAGATCCGCCAGATGTGCGCCGATCTGGGCATCGCCATCACCCTGTTCCAACCCTTCCGTGATTTCGAAGGCTGCCGCCGCGACCGCCTGGCCCGCAACCTCGACCGCGCCGAGCGCAAGTTCGACCTGATGCAGGAACTGGGCACCGACCTGGTGCTGGTGTGCAGCAACGCCTCGGCCGACTCGGTGGGCGACCGCCAGATCCTGATCGACGACCTGCACCTGCTGGCCGAGCACGCCGGCAAGCGCGACCTGCGCATCGGCTACGAAGCCCTGGCCTGGGGCAAGCACGTCAACACCTACCAGCAGGTGTGGGACATCGTCAAAACCGCCGACCACCCCAACCTGGGCGTGCTGCTGGACAGCTTCCACACCCTGTCGCTGAAGGGCGACCCGGCGGCCATCGCCGACATCCCGGGCGACAAGATCTTCTTCGTGCAGATGGCCGACGCGCCGATCCTGACCATGGACGTGCTGGAGTGGAGCCGCCACTTCCGCTGCTTCCCGGGCCAGGGCGAGTTCGACCTGCCAGGCTTCCTGGCACCCATCATCAAGTCGGGCTACACCGGCCCGCTGTCGCTGGAAATCTTCAACGACGGGTTCCGCGCCGCGCCGCCGCGTGCCAACGCCGCCGACGGCCTGCGGTCGCTGCTTTACCTTGAAGAGAAGACCCGCAAACTGCTGGAAAAGGAAAGCACCCCGGTGCCGAACCTGGACATCCTGTTCTCGCCGCCCGAGGCCGATCAGTACGATGGCGTCGAGTTCCTGGAGTTCGCGGTGGACGAAGCCCAGGGCGCCAAGCTGGGCACCTGGCTGGAGCAACTGGGCTTCGCCAAGGCCGGCCAGCACAAGTCCAAGGCCGTGAGCCTGATGCGCCAGGGCGACATCAACCTGATCCTCAACTCCGAGCCGTACTCGTTCGCCCACAACTTCTTCGAGTCCCACGGCCCGTCGCTGTGCGCCACCGCCATCCGCGTGAAGGACAGCGCCAAGGCGCTGGAGCGCGCCGTGGCCTACAAGGGCCAACCGTTCCGGGGCCTGGTAGGCCCCAACGAGCGTGAACTGGCCGCCGTGCGTGCCCCCGATGGCAGCCTGATCTACCTGGTGGACCAGGACGACCAGGGCCGTACCATCTACGACACCGACTTCAGCATCCAGGAGGTCAAGCCAAGCCCGCTGGGCCTCAAGCGCATCGACCACATGGCCATGGCGCTGCCGCCGGACAACCTCGACAACTGGACGCTGTTCTACAAGAGCCTGCTGGACTTCACCGCCGACGACGAAGTGGTGCTGCCCGACCCTTACGGCCTGGTGAAAAGCCGCGCCATCCGCAGCCGCGACAGCTCCATCCGCCTGCCGCTGAACATCTCGGAAAACCGCAACACGGCCATTTCCCACGCGCTGTCCACCTACCGTGGCTCGGGCGTGCACCACATCGCCTTCGACTGCGACGACATTTTCGCCGCCGTCACCAAGGCCAAGGAAGCCGGGCTGGCGCTGCTGGACATCCCGCTGAACTACTACGACGACCTGGCCGCGCGCTTCGACTTCGATGACGAGTTCCTCAGCGAACTGGCCTACTACAACGTGCTCTACGACCGTGACGCCAACGGCGGCGAGCTGTTCCACGTGTACACCGAACCCTTCGAAGACCGCTTCTTCTTCGAAATCATCCAGCGTCGCAATGGTTATGCCGGCTATGGCGCGGCTAACGTGGCGGTGCGCCTGGCTGCCATGGCCAAGGCGCGTAACAAGGGTGTCCGCCACGCCAAACTGTAACCATTTGTAGATAACTGCAAGCCTTTGGTTGTATACCAAGGCTTGCAGGCTTCCTTCGCCGCGCTGGCCGCTCCATAATTGCCGCTGTTTAACGATGGCCGTGAGCCCAGAATGACAACAATGACAGAACGCTCCGTGGACACCGCCGAAGCGCAACCACGCAAGAGCCGCAAGAACAACCCCGAGAAAACCCGCGAGAACATTCTCCAGGCGGCAATCGCCGAGTTCGTCCAGCAGGGCCTGGCGGGTGCACGGGTAGACGCCATTGCCGAGCGCACGCAAACCTCCAAGCGCATGATCTACTACTACTTCGGCAGCAAGGAGCAGTTGTACGTCGAGGTGCTGGAAAAACTCTACGGCGACATCCGCAGCACCGAGGTGGACCTGCACCTGGGTGAGCTGGAGCCAAAGGAAGGTATCCGCCGCCTGGTGGAATTCACCTTCGACCACCACGACCGCAACGTCGATTTCGTCCGCATCGTCTGTAACGAAAACATGCACAAAGGCGAGTACATCAAGCAATCCTCGGCGATTCGCGCGATGAACAAGACCGTGCTGCATGCCCTCGACGAAGTGCTGGAACGCGGTGCCAAGGCCGGGCTGTTCCGCCAGGGGCTGGCCGCGCTGGACGTGCACCTGCTGATCAGCTCGTTCTGCTTCTACCGCGTGTCCAACAAGCACACCTTCGGCGAGATCTTCCAGATCGACTTCAGCGAGGAAGCGCACAAGGTGCGTCATCGCGAGATGATCGTGGAGACGGTGCTGCGTTACCTGCAACCCTGACCTCCGGCCGGGCCAGGTCCAGGCCGGCGATGTGGCCGAAGGTCAGCGCCGGCCCCAGGGTGATGCCGCCACTGGGGTAATGGCCGCCCATGATGCTGGACATGTCGTTGCCCACCGCATAGAGCCCTTCGATGACCTGCCCTTGTGCACCCAGCACGCGGGCACGGGCGTCGGTGGCCAGGCCCGTGAACGTGCCCAGGCTGCCGGGTTCCAGCTTTACCGCATAATACGGCCCACGGGCCAGCTCGCCCAGCGACGGGTTGGGGCCGTGCAGCGCTTCGCCCTGGGCGCGGTTGTAGGCCGACGCGCCGCGCCCGAAGGCAGGGTCGCGGCCGTCCCGGGCGCCGGCGTTGAAGTTATCCACAGTGCGCTGCAGTTGCTGCGCGTCGATGCCACAGCGCCCGGCCAGTTCGGCCAGGGTGCGGCCCTTGAGCAGGTACCCTTCGCGTCGTAGCCGAAGATTGAGGAACGGGAACGGCCGCGCCGCGCCCAGGCCGTAGCGGCGCTGGGCCTTGTGGTCGCAGATCAGCCAGCAGCGCGGCGCGCGCGGGTGGGGCGCCTGAGCGAACAGCGCCTGCATGAAGTCGTGGTAGGAATCGGCCTCGTTGGTGAAGCGCTGGCCGTTGTCGAGCACTGCGATGAAGCCGGGCTTGGCGCGGTCCAGTAGGTGTGGAAAGGCGCCGTTGGCGGTTTTCGACACCGGTGCCCAGGCCGCCGCGTGGGCCAGCGGCGGGGCTGCGCCGCCCGCCTGTTCGCCCAGGCGCAGACCGTCGCCGGTGTTTGCCACAGGCGCGGCCGACAGGTGATTGGCGTGCCCGAACGTCGCCGCGATGCGCGTGGCGTCATGGGCGAAGCCGCCCGCTGCAAGCACCACGCCACGCCGCGCGCGCAACTGGCCGTTGGGCAACTGCGCACCCGCTACCCGCGCGCCGTCGTATAGCAGGCTGAGCGCGGGCGCTTCGGTGCGCAACTCTACCCCCAGGTCCAGGGCACTGCGCAGCAGCCGCGCCACCAGCGCGTTGCCGTTTACCAGGTGCAGGCCGCGGCCATGCAGCAGGCGGTCGCGCCAATGCCGCAGCAAGCGGCCCGCTACGTAGACGGCCGAGCGCAGCGAGCGCGTGGCGTTGAAGAAATGCGCCAGGTCAGCGCCACCGGCGATGCCCATGCCGCCCAGGCTGATCAGCCCCAGCGGCGGCCGCAGCCTGGGCAAGCAATCGCCCAGCAGCCGGCCATCGAAGGGCTGCGCGCACAGCGAGCGCCCGCCACTGGCAGCGCCGGGGCCGGCGTGCATGTCGGGCATGCGGCTGCCGGAATAGAACTGCACCTGGGTGTGGCGCTGAAAGAAGTCGACCATCGCCGGCCCATGGCGCAGGTAGGCTTGAAGACGCTCGTCCAGCACCTCGGTATGCAATTGCTGGCGCAGGTAGGTTTCCACCGCGCCGGGCGCTTCCACCTGGCCGTCGGCCACGGCCAGCGGGTTGCCCGGTATCCACAACCAGCCGCCGGACCAGGCGCTGGTACCGCCCAGTTGATGGTGCTTCTCGGCGACGATCACCTTGAGCCCGGCATGGGCGGCGGTCACGGCAGCGGCAAGGCCCGCGGCCCCCGAGCCGATGACCAGTACGTCGCAGTCAAAATTGTCGGAGGCGTTCATGGCAGGCCCTTTACTTAAGCGGCGAGAACGCGGTCGGCCGCATCATCCGCGACTCCAGCTTCACCACCGCGTCCAGCTCCTTGTTCTTGCGGCTGAACTCCATCCAGCGGCTGTCGGCGGCCATGGCGGTGCGGCGGGCCATGCGGTCGTCCAGGCTTTCCCAGGCCCAGATGTGCACCACCTGGTTTACGTCGCCGATTTCGGTGGTGAAGAACCCCACCAATTGGCCCAGGTGCTCGGTCTGCACCGCGAGCGCGTCGCTCTGGTACAGCGCCAGCCAGTCGGCCAGCTTGGTGGGTTTGAGGGTGTAGGTGCGCAGTTCGTAGAACATGATCAAGCCTCGAGTGGGGTAGTGTGGCCGGCGCGCAGGCGCGCGGCGGCGTGGGTAGCGGCGATGTAGCCGAAGGTCAGGCCCGGGCCGATGGTGATGCCGGGGCCGGGGTAGGTGCCGTCCATTATCGAGTTCATGTCATTGCCGGCGGCGTACAGCCCGGCGATGGGCTGGCCCTGGCGGTCGAGGACGTTGGCGTTGGCGTCGGTGACCAGCCCGCGCGCCGAGCCCAGGTCGCCGGTCTCCACGCGGATGGCGTACCAGGGCGCGCGGGTCAGCGGTGCCAGGCACGGGTTGGGGCCGTGGTGCGGGTCGCCCAGGGAACGGTTGTAACTGTTGCCGCCCTTGGCGAACGCAGTGTCTGTGCCGGTCACGGCGTCGGCGTTGTGCTGGCGCAGGGTGGCGGCGAGCCCGGCGGGGTCGATGCCGATCTGCCGTGCCAGCTGTTCGGCACTGTCGGCGCGGTGCAGGTAGCCGGCGTCGATCAAGGCGCTGTTATCCACAGGCCGCGGCCGTGCCAGGCCCATGCCGTAGGCGTTCAGGGCCTGGGCATCGGCGATCAGCCAGCACGGCGCGTTGCCGTCCTGCTGCATGGCCTGGACGAAGCTGTGGTACGAATTCGCCTCGTTGACGAAGCGCAGCCCGTGGCGGTTCACGGCGATGATGCCGGGCTTGGCACGGTCGGTGACCAGGTGCGGGAAGCGCTCGGTCTCGCCATTGGCGCGGCGCAGCTGCGACACCGGCGCCCAGAAGAAGTCCGCCGCCAGGCCTTCGCCCAGGCGGGCGCCCACGGCAGTGGCCAGGGCCTGGCTGTCGCCGCTGTTGCCAGCGGGCGACATGGTCAGGTGCCCGGGGCCGGTGGCAGGGCGGCGCTGACCGGCGTCGGCGGCCGCGGCAAAGCCACCCGCCGCGCACACCACGCCGGCACGGGCCTGCACCCGCAGGTCCTGGCCGTTGTGGCGAATCACCAGGCCAGTCACCGCGCCATCGTTGGTCACCAGCTGGGTGGCCTGGGCCTTGAGCCACAGTTGCACGCCCTTGTCGAAGGCCGTGGTGGCCAGCCGCGCGATCAGCGCGTTGCCCACGGTAAGCCGGGTGCCACGGTCATGGCTGAGGCGGTCGCGGCCGTAGCGCGCCATCAGTTTCAAGCAATGCCACAGCGAGCGCGGCGAGCGGCGGAAACTCAGGAAGTGCTGGATGTCCACGCGGTTGACCATCATGCCGCCGAACAGCAGCATGCCTGGCGTGGGCTTGCGCAGGTGCTTGAACGCCGGGCCCAGGCGGCGGCCATCGTATTCCACCATCTCCAGGGCCCGGCCGGTGTCGGTGGCGCCCGGCTCGTCGGGGTAGTAATCGGGCGAGAACGGTCGCAGGGCGTATTGCAGTTCGCTGTGCTGTTCCAGATAGCGCAGGGCTTCGGCGCCGCGTTCGATGTAGGCCTCGATCAGTTCGGCGCGGTAGCCGGGGCCGATGGTGCGTTTGAGGTAGGTGCGCACTGCCTCGGCGTTGTCCTGCACGCCGGCGGCGCGGGCCTGGTCGGTGCCGTGCACCCACACCGCGCCGCCGGAGATCGCCGAGGTGCCGCCGAAGGTCTCGGCCTTTTCCACCAGCAGCACGCTCAGGCCACGGCAGGCGGCAGTGGTGGCGGCGGCGAAACCGGCGGCACCGCTGCCCAGCACCACCAGGTCGAAGGCGTGGGTCCAGGGTTGTACAGCTGCGTTCATGGCGGGTTCCTCAGGCGTCTTCGGGCGTCACGCCCATGAAGGCGCCGAGGTTGCCCATCTGCGCGCGGGCCATCTCCGGGCCGGTCTGGATGCGGCAGCCCTGGGCGCGGGCCTGGGCCAGCAGCGGGGTGATCTGCGGCGATGTCACCACGTCGGCCACCAGCGCGGCGCTGGGCAAGGTGGCCAGCTGTTCGGCGGGGAGCGCCATCTGCCCGGTGTCGCCCATGCCGACCGGGGTGGCGTTGACCACCAGGTCGAAGGCGCTCAGGTCAGTGTAGGTGGCTTGCACGTCCAGGCGCGGAAAGGCCTTGAGCAGGATCCCGCGCAGTACGTCAACTTGGGCGGCACGCACGTCGGCGATCACCAGCTGCGCAAGGCCGGCTTCGGCCAGCGCATAGGCAATGGCCGCACCCACGCCACCGGCGCCCACCACCAGCGCGCGCTTGCCGGCGGCCTGGAAGCCGTGGGCGGCGGCGGCCTTGAGGAAACCGGTGCCGTCCAGGTGGTCGCCCACCAGCCGCCCGTCGGCTTCACGGCGGATCACATTGGCCATGCCCAAAGCGGCGGCGCGTTCGGTCAGGGCGTCCAGCAGCGGTGCCACGGCCTGCTTGTACGGCACCGTCACCACGCAACCGCGCAGGTTGTGCCAGCCGCGCAGGGTGTGGATGAACGCTGGCAGCGCGTCGGCGCCCATGTCCACCGGCAGCATGGCGATGTCGCGGTCGTTGTCGGCGAACCAGCGGTTGAAGTTTTCCGGGGATTTAACCTGGGCGATGGGCGTGCCGAGAATGGCCACCAGCTGCGTCGAGCCGCGAATCATGTCGATCTCCTGGACCGTTGCCTGTTGTTGTCAGGCCATGGTGCGGCGGGCGGCAGAGGGCGACAACGCGGCAGAACGCGGTTTCAGTTGTTAATCGCGGGGGCACTGCGATAATCGCACTATCGATCGATAATTCCTGCCGGGGCCGTGATGAAGCAACCGACCATTCATGACCGTGACCTGATCGCCGGGCTGCAGAAGGGCCTGGCCTTGATGCAGCTGTTCAGCGAAGACCATCCGCGCCTGACCGTGCCGCTGGCGGCCAGCCTGTCGGGGCTGACCC
Source organism: Pseudomonas imperatae (assembly GCF_057128625.1). Lineage (NCBI taxonomy): Bacteria > Pseudomonadati > Pseudomonadota > Gammaproteobacteria > Pseudomonadales > Pseudomonadaceae > Pseudomonas > Pseudomonas imperatae. The sequence continues at coordinate 97,962 of NZ_JBSKHP010000001.1, forward strand.
AGAGTGCAACGCGGCGCTTCCTGCTGACGTTGGTGCACGAGCGCTTCGTCGAAACCGATGGCCGTCACTACTGGCTGACTGCCAAGGCCTTGCGCATCGGCCAGGCCTACGTCGATTCGGCGCAGCTGCCACGCATGCTGCGGCCCATCGTCGAGCAGGTCGCGCGTACTACCCAGGAACACGTGTCGGTGGGCGTGCGCGACGGTGATGACATCATCCACGTGGTGCGTAGCCGCTACAGCCATGTGTCGTCGCTGTCGATCCGGCCGGGCTCGCGCCTGCCGCTGTATTGCACGGCCAGCGGCCGCGTGTGGTTGGCGACACTGGAGCCCGACGAGCTGCAAGCCTACCTGGATGGCGTGGAATTGCGCGCGCTGACGCCCTACACCCGGACCAGTGTCGCGGCCTTGCAGGAAGAGTTGGCGCGGGTGCGCGAGCAGGGTTTCTGCTGCGTGGACCAGGAGTACGAGGTGGGGATGGCGGTGCTGAGCGTGCCGCTGCGCGACCGCAAGGGGGAGCTGAAGGCGAGCCTGTCGATCACTACCCAGGTGGCCCGGCTGAGCACCCAGGCCATGCAGCAGCGCTACCTGCCGGCGCTGTACGAGGCCCAGGCGCTGCTGCGGCCGGTGTTGTGAGGCTGGACGCGGCCTACGGCCGCTGATACGGGATTTCGTAGCAGCGGCCGCAGGCCGCGTCAGGGGCTTACATGCTGTTGAAATGCGCCGTCATGCGATCGGCATCCGGCACGATGCCGCTGAACAGCTCGAACGCCTTCACCGCCTGGAACACCGCCATGGTGCCGCCGTCCAGGGTGCGCGCGCCCAGGGCACGGGCGGTGCGCAGCAGCTCGGTTTCCAGCGGGAAGTAGACGATCTCGGCTACCCACAGGTCCTTGCGCAGCAGCTCGGCCGGCACCGGCATGCCCGGCAGCTTGGCCATGCCCATGGGCGTGGTGTTGACCATGCCGTCGGCCTCGTTCATGGCGGCGGCCAGGTCGCTGCCGGCACGGGCGCGGTTGCCCGGGAAGTGCTGGTTGAGGTTGTCGGCCAGGTCCTGGGCGCGGCTGGCGTCCACGTCGAAGATGGTCAGCTGCTGCACGCCCTCGATCAGCAGCGCGTGGGCCACGGCCGCACCGGCGCCACCGGCACCCATCTGCACCACGCGTTCGCGTGCGGCGCCGTCCATGCCACGGCGGAAGCCTTCGGCGAAGCCCAGGCAGTCGGTGTTGTGGCCGACGCGCTTGCCGTCCTTGAGCACCACGGTGTTCACCGCGCCGATGCCACGGGCCTCGGGCGACAGGTCATCGAGCAGCGGAATGATCGCCTGCTTGCACGGGAAGGTGATGTTCAGGCCGGTGTAGGCCATGCGCTGGGCGGCGGTCAGCAGTTCTTCCAGGTGGCTGGTGTCGAGCTTCAGTTGGTCCAGGTCGATCAGGCGGTACAGGTAGCCGATGTCCTGGGCGGCGCCTTCGCGCTCGTGCAGGGCAGGGGTGCGCGAGGCCTGGATGCCAGCGCCAATCAGGCCGGCCAGTACGCTGGTTTTCTTGTTCTGGGACATGCGAGTTAACCCTTGTTGTTCAACAGGTGGCCGACGTGTTCAAGCGCCAACCGATAGCCATGGGTGCCAAAGCCACACAGCACCGCCACGGCCATGCCGGAGATGTAGCTGTGGTGGCGGAACGATTCGCGTGCGTGCACGTTGCTGATGTGCACCTCGATCACCGGCAGCTCGCTGGCGGTCAGGGCATCGCGAATGGCAATGGAGGTGTGGGTCCAGGCACCCGGGTTGATCACGATCGCTGCGCAGCGGCCGCGGGCCTGGTGAATCCAGTCGATGGCTTCGCCTTCATGGTTGCTCTGGCGGAATTCGACCACAAGGTCGCGCTCCTGGGCAGTGCGGGCACACAGGGCAGAGACGTCGGCCAGGGTTTCGCGGCCATAGGTGGCGGGCTCGCGGGTGCCGAGCATATTGAGGTTAGGGCCGTTGAGCACCAGTACGGTACGGCTCATGGGGGACTCTCCCTTGTTATTTTTGGTGTGAGACGGTGAAGCAGGGTGCCTATAAATTGTACTAACCAGTTAATTTGGTCAAATTAATTTGTGCCCGAGAATGTCTCGTCAGACAAACCGACACAATTCAACATGGCGTTACGTTTGATCCTCATTTGCGATACGCCCTAAGATGCCGCCCTCATGCGTCACTCTCCAGGGAATCGGTTGTTGTCGGATACGGAACTCTCGGGCCTCTATCTCGGCCATGCCCGGGCCCTGCGCGGCTACCTCACCCAGCGCCTGGGCGACCCGCAATTGGCGGCCGACCTGGTGCAGGACGCCTACCTGCGCCTGGTGGAGCAACACTGCCAGGGCAAGCCGTGCCCAGCGCCGGCCTACCTGTACCGCACCGCCCGCAACCTGCTGGTGGACCACCTGCGCCAGCAGCAACGGCGCAACACCCAGCCGCTGACGCCCGAGCTGATCGCCAGCCTGGAGGCGCCCGACGCCTGCGTGGAAATCCGCGCCATGTTCGAGCAGCAGCGCCAGGCCCTGCGCGACGCCATTGAAGCCCTGCCGCCGCGCACCCGCGAGGTGCTGCAACTGAACCGCCTGGAAGGCCTGACCCACACCGAGGTTGCCTGCAGGATGGAAATTTCCGACAGCTGCGTGCAGAAGCATCTGGCAAAAGGACTCGCCATGATCATGCAGCGTTTGCAGTAGGACTGTGGGAAATGCCCTACGACAAATGTAGGCCGACAGTGGCATAGTCTGGGCTTCGCCTACCACCGAGCCTTGCCGTGAACCCAGCGCCACTGCCCCCGCACCTGATTGAAACCGCCGCCCGCTGGCTGGTCCGCCAGCAGGCCGGTGACCTCAGCCCGGTCGAGCAGGCCGAACTCGCCCAATGGCTGGCCCAGGACCCGCGGCACGCCCAGGCCTTGGCGTTCGCGCGGCAGACCTGGGCAGCATTAGGTGCGTTGGATTAACGCCCGCCAGGGCTGATACAAATTAATTTACTGAGTTTTCCCCGCTGCAGCGTCTTGCTACCGAGATTCATTCTCATCACAAGCAACTGCCAACAAGGGAAACTCAATGTCTGTCACCCACCGCAAGGCAACCCCGGCGACCTGCCGGCTCGCACTTGCCATCCACATGGGCTTGTTCACGCTGCTGGCCGGGGAAGGGCTGGCGTACGCGGACGAGCGCCGCGGCACCAGCGCCCAGTCGCGTACCCAGGCCTTCGACATCCCCGAACAGCCGCTGAAGCAGGCAGTCGAGCAATTCGTCCAGCTTACTGGCGTCACGCTGCTGTATGACAACCGCCTACTGGCCGGCCTGCGCAGCACCGCACTCAAGGGCAGCTACACCGCGCAAGCGGCGCTGGAGCAGATCATCAGCGGCCACCCGCTGATACTGCGCCACGGCGAAAACGGCCACCTCAGCCTGGTGCCGCGCCCCGGCGCCGTCGACGGTGGTGCGCTGGAACTGGACATGATCGATATCAGCGCCGACTCCGATACCCCCGCCAAGGCTGGCGACTGGGTGTACCACGAGCCGCGCGGCGTCTCGCACATCAGCCGCCGCATGATCGACAACCGTCCGCCGCGCCACAGCGCCGACATGCTCGAGGAAAGCACCGGCGTCTACACCGCCGTCAACCAGCGCGACCCCGGCTTGTCCGTGAACATCCGCGGCGTCCAGGACTACGGCCGGGTGAACATGAACATCGACGGCATGCGCCAGAACTTCAACGTCAGCGGCCACCAGCAGCGCAACGGCGTGATCCTGGTGGACCCGGAGATGGTGGCCGGCGTCGACATCGAAAAAGGCACCCAGGCCGGCCAGGGCGGCGCGGGCGTGCTGGGCGGCATCGCGACGTTTCGCACGTTCCAGGCCAGCGATTTCCTGCAGGACGGCAAGGACGTCGGCGGCCGCGTGCGGGTGGGGCACGGGATTGGCAAGTTGGGCAATGGCACGCACTTCAATGGCAGCGGGGTGTTGGCGATTGGCGATGAGCGTGGGGATATCTTGCTGGGGGTGAGTGAGCGGCGGTTCGGGGATTATCGGGCGGGGAATAATAATGATCGGCGGTTGGGGGAACAGTTGGGTAGTCGAAACTTATCCGAAGAGACATTTCGCAAGTGGCTGGCGTCGGACGTGGATTTCATGGATGGGGCCAATCGTTCGCAGATGTTTAAGTTTGGTTTGAATCTACCTAATGATCAGCGGATTCAAGCGAGTTACCTGCGTATCAGTGCGGATGGTGCGACTGCCGGGCCGTTGTTGGGGCAGCCATTCGCAGGATATATCCGTATTAACCGCGATAGGATGAATGTCCAGAACTATGCACTGGACTACAGCTACCAACCAGAAAACCCGCTGGTGGACGTTCAGGCCAAGGCCTACTTCGTTGACACTCGGCTTGCGCGCTGGAACAAGGGGCATGAAGCATCGAAAGATTCGGGTAACGCCATTGCGCCGTTTGATTCGCTATACCGTACATCGACGTGGGGCATGCAGCTGCAGAACGTGGCGCGATTCGATCATGGTCACCACGGGCAATCGCGATGGACGGTGGGTGGAGAGGTTTTTCATGACAACTTCAGTCCCCAAAGCGACTTCAAACCCGCAAAAAATCAGGACACTACGCCATTGATTATTGGCGCCACTCCCGAGGGGAATCGCGCCATGGCCAGCATTTTCAACCGCTGGCAGTACGACTACGGTGGTTGGCTGACCGCTGATGCGGGATTTCGCTACGACCAATTTCGGGCTTACGGCGAGTCGCATTCCACACGATATGAGTATCCACCGGTTGGATTTCATTACTACCGAAAACGTCCGGTCGAGCATCGTGACAATGTCGATGTAAGTGGCGGGCGTTGGTCGCCGAATTTTGGGCTGGGCATCAAGCCTGGTGTCGAATGGGCGCAGCTTTATGCCAGTTGGGGGCGGGGGTGGCGGCCACCTAGCGTAACCGAAATGTTCATGTCCGGAAGCCCACACTCGCGTGGTGGGAGCGCCCTGTTATTCCCAAATCCTACGCTTGAGCCGGAGTCTTCGACGAATTGGGAACTGGGTTTAAATATATTCAAGCGATCAATGTTGGTAGCAGGCGATCGCTTTGCAATGAAGGTGAATTATTTTGACACTCGCATTGATAATATGATGTTTTTGATGCTTGAGGTGATTCCTCCAAGAACTGATCCGTATGGTCGATTTGCAAATCTTGCTAACGTAAACAATCAGAAACAAGTGCGCTATCGTGGGGTTGAGTATCAGCTTGATTACGATCTTGAACGGGTTTATGCTAATTTTACTTACACAAGATTGATTGGGCAGAACACTTTCTGTGGTCCCTCGCATTTCATGGGCGGTGCGACGAAGGCGATCAGTGCACCTCATAGTGAAAAATACCTATTCGTAAATGACGCTGAAGCAAATAAGGAGGTTAGGTGTAACTTTATCGTTGGTAATGCAACGTATACACCGGCAGATAAGGGCTCAGTGACGCTGGGTGCCCGGTTCTTTGAAAAAAAGCTTGATGTCGGGCTCCGTGCAAGATACAGCGCAGGCTACGGCAAAGACCTGGATAAAGGCGCGAATCGCCAGCGTTGGGATTTGGCAGCTTGGCCTTCCTACATTGCCTATGATCTATACGGAAGTTACGCCGTGACAAAAAAGCTCAGCGCTTTTCTTGCGTTGGAAAATGCAACGGATGAGGCTTACTTTGTGCCAAAAGCTGATTTCGAGAATCTTGCAATCGCGCGTGGGCGAACTCTGACTGGAACTTTGCAGTACAGCTTCTAAAGAATTTGATGAGGTAAAAGGTTTGCCCGCTTCAGGGCAGAAAGTGGCGGCTATATCCGTCGATATTGAGAGGTGTGTTTATGAGCGTTTCTGTTAGCTATAAGGCTGAGTTGGGTGCTACCAAAATCAGCGATTACCTGCAAACCTGGGAAACTGGGTTTGTGACAGCAGGGCACGGTGCTGGGGCTACCGGTGGCTTCAACACTGCAGGTATGCTCCCTTCGTTCACCGGGGAGCAATATGCGACGCCAAGTAAAGTCTCTGACTATGCAGTTATTGCCGAAAGTGATACCGCCAGCGGGTTGAACTATGTGTTCAAGTTGTTCGGCGTATCTGATCCCAACCTGAATCACTACCTGTGGGGCAAGTTGGACAACGTCGAACTGGGTCGGGATCTCACCGGTGGCAAAGGCGCCGATTTTTCCCTCGCTAAAAACAACGTCTCCTTCAACGGCCTCGACCTCTCCGCCCCGGAAGGCGCAGGCCGCGCCGGCAACCCCGTCCACGAAGTCGTCTACGGCCTCATGAACGGCAACGCCGACCCGCTGGAGGCAACCCTCAACAAACTGCTCTCGGAGTACAACCTGTCCACCGCCGCCACCTTTGACCAGGTAGCTGCCGCGGCACCGGTAGCTGCACCTGTCGCCCTGCCGAACCTGGTCGTGGCGAACGCCGAGCAATCCTGGTGGGACTGGGCTTTCGCGGCTTAATGCGTCAACATCAAGAATATGATGAATAAAAAGTTAAAGGAGTTTTAGGTCATGACGTTATCGATAAAATATGGTTCTGAAATCGGGGCAAAGCCCATTGCTGAATACTTGCAAGAGTGGAAGGATGGATATGTAACAAGCTCTGGTTGGGGTGTCGTGAATGGGGGGTTCAGCGGCCGGGAGACTCCATTAGTTGGCGATCAATATGCAATCGTTAGTAGGGTTACGGAATTTGCGATTATTGCGGAGAGCGCTACCCCAAATGGGCTGAAAGGGGAGGTAAATTATTATTTGGCACCTGGCTCCACATACAGGGACTTCTTCTGGGGAGAACTGGATGTTGTCAAGCTAGGTCAGGGGCTAGAGGGAAGGTCGAATTATCTGTTGAATGAAAATGTCGTGTCATTCGGTGGTTTGGATGTGAAGGCCGAGCGAGTGGAAGGTGGGGGTAATTCAGTTGACAACTTAATCAACAGTTTGGCTGCCGGTAAGATTGATCTCTTGGACAATATCCTAAACAAGACGTTGAACTCGCTAAACCTCTCAACCGCTTCAACCTTTGACCAAGTTGCGGCAGCCGCTCCCTCAGTGGCGATACCGTCACCGCCTTTGGCTCTGGCGGGTGGTGGCAGCAGCGAATGGGACTGGGCCTTCGCCGCCTAAACCGCAGGCGTAAAAAAGCGAGTGGAAGATTGCTTTCCCACCCGCTCCGCTGACACAGCGCTGTGACCCGAGTTCTCTAGGCCAGGGTCATGGCGCTCCTGAATTGTGGGGAGCGCCGGGCGTGCCGTCAACGCCGCTCGGCGGGCTTCTGTGGATATCTTGCAAGGAACCCTCTGAATGCACCGCTCTGGCAATGAATTGCGCAGTGCGCTGGCGGCTGCCCGGCGTTCGCTGGTGGACATCGGCGTGTTTTCCGCGGCGATCAACCTGCTGATGCTGGCCCCGGCCTTGTACATGCTGCAGGTGTATGACCGGGTGCTGGCCTCGGGCAACGAAATGACCCTGCTGATGCTGACCCTGATGGTGCTGGGGCTGCTGGCGCTGATGTGCACGCTGGACTGGCTGCGCGGGGTGCTGGTGATTCGCCTGGGCGCGCAGCTGGAGCAGGGCTTGCAGGCGCGGGTGCACGATGCCGCCCACGCCGCGCAGTTGCGCAGCGGCCACGGTGCGGCGGGGCAGGCGCTGGCGGACCTGGCGTGCCTGCGGCAATTCGCCAGCGGCACGGCACTGTTTGCGCTGTTTGATGCGCCGTGGTTTCCGCTGTTCCTGTGGGTGCTGTTCGTGTTCCATCCGGCGTTGGGTGGGCTGGCGCTGGGCGGCGCGGTGCTGCTGGTGCTGCTGGCGTGGCTCAACGAGCGCCTGTGCGGTGGCCTCCAGGCGCGTGCAGGGCTGTTGGCCCAGGCGGCTACGCAGCAGGCCACGGCGCACCTGGCCAACGCCGAGGCGGTGCAGGCCATGGGCATGCTCGATGCATTGCGGGGGCGCTGGCAGGTGCAGCAGCAAGCGTTCCTGAACTTGTATGGGCTGGCCAGCGAACGCTCGGCGGCGGTGGGCGCCTGGGCCAAGGGCATCCGCCTGGCGCTGCAGTCGCTGGTGCTGGGGCTGGGGGCGTGGCTGGCGGTGCAGCAGCAGATCAGCCCGGGGATGATGATCGCCGGTTCGATCCTGATGGGGCGGGTGCTGGGCCCCATCGACCAGTTGATCGGCGCCTGGAAGCAATGGGGGCCGGCCCGCGATGCCTGTCAGCGCCTGGTGCAGTTGCTCCGGGAGCACCCGCCGGCAGCCGACCCGCAGCGCTTGCCGGCGCCCAAGGGCGCGCTGGCGTTGCAAGGCGTTGACGCCGGCCCACCCGGTTGCAGCGCGCCGACGTTGCACGGGCTGGCGTTTAGCCTGCCGGCGGGTAGCTTGCTGGGGGTGATCGGGTCGTCCGGCAGCGGCAAGTCGACCCTGGCGCGGGTGCTGGTAGGGGTATGGCCGCCCATGGCCGGCCAGGTGCGGCTGGACAGCGCCGAGCTGGGCCACTGGCCGTTGCGGCAACTGGGGCCGCAGATTGGCTACCTGCCCCAGGACATCCAGCTGTTTGCCGGCACCGTGGCGCAAAACATCGCCCGCTTCGGCCCGGCCAACGCCGACAAGGTGCTGGCTGCCGCAGCCCTGGCCGGCGTGCACGAGCTGGTGTTGCAATGGCCCCAGGGCTACGACACCCGCCTGGGCGAGGGCGGCGCCGGCTTGTCCGGTGGGCAGAAGCAACGCATCGCCCTGGCGCGGGCGCTGTACGGGTTGCCGGCGCTGATCGTGCTGGACGAGCCCAACGCCAACCTCGACGAGGCGGGCGAGCGGGCATTGCTGGCGGCCATCGACCGCCTGAAGGCGCTGCAGCGCACGGTGATCCTGATGACTCATCGTGCCAACGTGCTCAGCCGTGTCGACCACCTGCTGATCCTGCGCGAGGGCCACCTGCACCGCTTCGGCCCCGCTGCCACGGTGCTGGCCGAGCAGGGAGTGGCGGCATGAGCAGGCTCAAGGATGATCGCGCAGCGGCGCGTTTGGGCTGGACCGTGTTGCTGCTGGGCGTGGGCGGCTTTTTCGCCTGGGCCATGTGGGCGCCGCTGGACCAGGGCGTGGCAGTGGCCGGGCACCTCACCGTGGTGGGCCAACGGCAGACCGTGCAGCACGCCAGTGGCGGGGTGCTGGACAGCATCCTGGTCAGCGACGGCGAGTCTGTGGCCGCGGGGCAGCCGTTGCTGCGCCTGCGCCAGCCGCTGCTGCACAGCCAGGTACGCAGCCTGCGCAGTCAATGGCAGGCCGCCGAGGCACAAGGCGCGCGCCTGGCGGCCGAACAGCAGGAAACAACGCCAGTGTTCTCACAAGCTTCAAGCCAGGACGCCATAGCGCTACAGGGCCAGATTCACGCCAGCCGCGCCGCCAGCCTGGGTAGCGAACGCGCGGCCATGCGGGCCGCCATCCAGGGCAGCGAGGCGCAGTTACGCGGCCTCAAGGCGTCCTTGCACAGCCTGCGTGCCCAGCAAGCGAGCCTGGAGACCCAACTGGCCAGCTTGCGCCGCCTGGGCGCCGAAGGGCACGTCAGCCGGCACCGGGTGCTGGCCGACGAGCGCCAGTTGGCACAGCTGACGGCGGTCATCAGCGTCGACGAGGGGCGGGCAGGGTTGTTGCAGCGGCAGGTCGACGAGCAGCGCCTGCGCCTGCAGCACCTGACCCAGGCGTTTCGCCGTGATGCCGGCAGCCAGCTGGCCGACACCCGGCAACAGGCCGAAGAGCTGCGTCATCGCCTGGCGGTGGCCGAACAGGAGCTGGCTGCCAGCACCTTGATAGCCCCGGCGGCCGGGCGCGTCAGCGGTTTGCAGGTAAGCACCGTGGGCGAGGTGGTGGCTCCCGGGCAAGTGCTGCTGGAGATTGTGCCGGCCGGCAAACCCTTGCAGGTGGAAGCGCGGTTGCCGGTGGACATGGTCGACAAGGTACGCCCGGGCCTGCCGGTGGAACTGCTGTTTCCGGCGTTCAACCAAAGCACCACCCCGCGAGTGGCTGGGCGGGTGACCCTGGTGGGCGCCGACCGCCAGCAGGACGAGCGCAACGGCGAGCCCTACTACCTGCTGCGCGCCGAAGTCACCGGCGCCCAGCAGCTGGCCGGGCTGACCCTGCAACCGGGCATGCCAGTGCAGGCCTTCGTGCGCACCGGCGAGCGCTCGCTGCTCAATTACCTGCTCAAGCCGCTGCGCGACCGCAGCCACCTCGCGTTGGTGGAGGAGTGATGAAACCTGTACTGCTGCTTCTCGCCTCGCTGGCCTTCGCCGGCAACGCCCAGGCCCTGGGCCTGCTGGACGCCTACCAGCTGGCCCGGCGCAACGACCCGGCCTGGCAGGCGGCGGGCGCGGCGCGGGAGGCCGGGCTCGAACAGCGGGCCATCGGCCGCGCCGCGCTGTTGCCGACGTTGAGCTGGGGCTACAGCCACTCGCGCAACCAATCGCAGGTCAGCCAGGGCAGCCAACGCCAGGCCCGTGACTACCGCAGCCACGCCGCTACCCTCAGCCTGCAACAGCCATTGCTGGATTTCGACGCCCTGGCGCGCTGGCGCCAAGGCGATGCCCAGGCGCACCAGGCCCAGGCCCAGTGGCAGGGCCAGCAGCAGGCGCTGCGGGTGCGGGTGGTGCGTTTGTACAGCAACGCGCTGCTGGCGGCGCGGCGCACGCAGCTGAGCCGCGAGCGCAAGCACGCCCTGGGTGAGCGGCTGGCGCTGAACCGCAGCCTGTTCGAGGACGGCGTTGCCACCCGCACCGACGTGCTGGAGACCGAGGCGCGGTTGAACCTGGCCGTGGCCGAGGAACTCGAGGCGCTGGATGCCCAGGACAGCGCCGCGCGCGAATTGCAGGCGTTGCTGGGGCAGGCGCCGACGCAGTTGCAGCCGTTGGCGGAGCACATCCAGCTGCCCGCGTTGCAGCCCGCGACGTTCGAGGCCTGGCAGCAGCTGGCGAGCAGCCGCAACCCCGAGCTGTTGGCGCGCCGGCGCGGCCTGGACGTTGCCGAGCAGGAGGTGCAGCGCCAGCGCGCCGGGCACCTGCCCAAGCTGAGCCTGTTCGCCAGCAACCGCCAGTCGCAGTCGGATTCGGAAAGCAGTTATCAACAAGCGTTCGACACCAACACCGTTGGCCTGCAACTGAACGTGCCGCTGTTTGCTGGCGGCGGGGTGAGCGCTGCCACGCGCCAGGCCGCCAGCCGCCTGGCCCAGGCCCAGCACGAACTGGACGGCCAGGCCCTGGCCACCTTCAACAACCTGCGCCGCCACTACAACGCCACCCGCAGCGGCGCCGCGCGGGTGCGTGCCTACCGCCTGGCCGCCGCCAGCGCCGAGGCCCAGTTGCATGCCACGCGGCGTAGCCAGCAGGGCGGCGAGCGCATCAACCTCGACGTGCTGGACGCCGAGCAACAGCTGTACCGCGCCCGGATGGAGCTGCACGAGGCGCAGCATGGCTGGTTGCTGGCATCGGTAGAGCTGAAGGCTGCGGCGGGGGTGCTTGACGAAGACGACATGCGCCAGGTGGCCAGCCATTTTCGCGAGTAAGCCCGGGTTCTTGTGGGAGCTGGCTTGCCAGCGAGCTGTTGGGGCCATAAAAGCTCGCTGGCAAGCCAGCTCCCACAAGACAATTGCTGCTACGGGGTTGTGGGGGCCAGGTGCGCCACCATGAACTCGATGAACGCGCGGGTCTTCTGCGGCACGCGCCGCGCCGTGGGGTATACCGCGTTGATGCTGATGGCTGGCGCCTGCCATTCGCACATCACGGCTACCAGGCGGCCTGCCGCCAGCGCTTCCTCGACGATGAACGAAGGCAGCAGGGCAATGCCCATGCCGCCTTCGGCTGCGGTGGCCAGCAGGTCGCCGTTGTTGGCGTGCAGCGGGCCGGTGACGTGCACGCGCTGGGTCTCGCGGCCGTTGCTCAACTGCAGGCTGACGCCGCTTTGCAGGTAGCCATAGTTCAGGCACTGGTGGTTGGTGAGGTCGCGTGGTTCCTGCGGCGTGCCGTGGCGCTCCAGGTAGGCGGGTGAGGCCACCAGCACCCGCGGCGCCGGCGCCAGTTGCTTGGCCACCATGCTCGAATCGCCCAGGCTGGCGATGCGGATGGTCACGTCGAAGCCACCGCGCACCGGGTCCACCTGCTGGTCGCTGAGCACCAGCTGCAGCTCGATCTGTGGGTGCTGTTCATGGAACAGCGGAATCAGCGGCCCCAGCTTGCGCAGGCCGAACGACATGGGCGCGTTCACCCGCAGCACCCCACGGGCCTCGCCCAGGCCGCTGCGCGCGCGCTGCTCGGCTTCATCCACCGACGCCAGCACCTCGCGCACCGCCTCGTAGTACTCGGCGCCGGCCTCGGTCATGTGCAGGCTGCGGGTGGTGCGCTGCAGCAATTGCACGCCCAGGTCTTCCTCCAGGGCCTGGATCTGCTTGCTGATTTTCGAGCGCGGCACGTCCATCGCGCGGGCGGCTGCAGCGAAGCCGTTCTCGTTGACGGTGGTGACAAACGCGCGCATGGCGTCGATACGGTCCATCGGTGTCCCCAAAATGGAATCAATGATTCTCGATTTTAGGGAATTGTCTCGGATATTGCACGCGCCTACATTAGCACCAAGCCAGACGCACACAGCGCCCAACGAAGGGAACAGCGTCAGCCAACTCAAACCCGATTATCGACATCAGAAAAGGAATACACCATGTCCATCCGCGAACTGCTGAACCCAACCAACGCCGCCCTGATCCTGATCGACCACCAGCCGCAAATGGCCTTCGGCGTGCAGTCCATCGACCGCCAGACCCTGAAGAACAACACCGTGGGCCTGGCCAAGGCGGCCAAGATCTTCAACGTGCCGACGATCTACACCTCGGTTGAAACCGAAAGCTTCAGCGGCTTCATCTGGCCGGAACTGTTGGGGGTGAACCCTGGCCAGAAGCCGATCGAGCGCACGTCGATGAACAGCTGGGAAGACGCCAAGTTCGTGGAAGCGGTCAAGGCCACCGGCCGCAAGAAGCTGATCATTGCCGCGCTGTGGACCGAAGTGTGCCTGACCTTCCCGGCGCTGGAAGCCATGGCCGAAGGCTATGAGGTGTACATCGTCACCGACGCCAGCGGCGGCACCACCCAGGAAGCCCACGACATGTCGGTGCAGCGCATGATCCAGGCTGGCGCGGTACCGGTGACCTGGCAGCAAGTGCTGCTCGAGTTCCAGCGCGACTGGGCGCACAAGGACACCTACGACGCGGTGATGGGCCTGGTGCGCGAGCACAGCGGTGCCTACGGCATGGGCGTGGATTACGCCTACACCATGGTGCACAAGGCCCCACAACGCCAGGTCAACTAAGCTCAGCGCCCGGGGCCGCAAGGTCCCGGTTCGCTTTCCCGCATTTGTGTGAAAGGAGTCAGGCATGAACATCGAAATGGCCGATGGCGTCGTCACCCTGCTGGTTCGCCACCGCATCAGCAAAGGCCAGGAATCGCGTTACGAAGAATGGCTGCGCCGCATCATCGGCATCGCCCGCAGCTACCCCGGCCACCTGGGCATCGATGTCATGCGCGGCCACAGCAACGGCCTGCAACTGTTCACCAGCGTGCTGCGCTTCGCCAGCACCGAGCAACTGCAGAGTTGGCTGGACTCCGCCGACCGCCAGCGCCTGGTGGCAGAAGCCAAGCCGATGCTGGCCGACGGCGACCAACTGGAGATCAACAACGACCGCGAATTCTGGTTCACCCCGGTGGACGCCGGCGCGCCCCAGCCGCCGCGCTGGAAGCAGGCCTGCGTGACTTTCATGGTCATCCTGCCGCTGAGCTTCATCGTGCCGCTGTTGTGGGCACCGGTTTTCAAACTGTTTCCCTGGCTGGGCGGCTATGCCCCGGCCAACACCGTCATCACCCTGAGCGTCGTGCTGCTGGTGGTCTACGTGTTCATGCCGCGGGCCACCCTCTGGCTGAGCGGTTGGCTGCAAGCCCGTTGACCCCCGTTGACCCCAGACAACAAGGAACCCTGTCATGAACACCACCGTCATCGCTGATCTGATCCTGCACAACGGCCGCCTGCACACCGTCGACCGCGCCAAGCCCACTGCCAGCGCCGTGGCCATCAAGGACGGCAAGTTCGTCGCCGTGGGCACCGACGCCGAGGCCATGGCCCTGCGCGGCAGCGCCACCCAGGTCATCGACTTGCGCGGCCGCACGGTCATCCCCGGGCTCAATGACTCGCACCTGCACCTGATCCGCGGTGGCCTCAACTACAACCTGGAACTGCGCTGGGAAGGCGTGCCGTCGCTGGTCGATGCCCTCGCCATGCTCAAGGAGCAGGCCCTGCGCACCCCGGCGCCGCAGTGGGTGCGGGTGGTGGGCGGCTGGAACGAATTCCAGTTCGCCGAAAAGCGCATGCCCACCCTGGACGAGTTGAACAAGGCCGCACCCGACACCCCGGTGTTCGTGCTGCACCTGTACGACCGCGCGCTGCTCAACCGCGCCGCCTTGCGCGTGGTGGGCTATGACCGCAACACCCCGAACCCGCCCGGCGGCGAGATCCAGCGCGACGCCCAGGGCAACCCCACCGGCATGCTGGTGGCCCGCCCCAACGCCATGATCCTGTATTCCACCCTGAGCAAAGGGCCGAAGCTGCCGCTGGCGTACCAGGTGAACTCCACCCGCCAGTTCATGCGCGAGCTCAACCGCCTGGGCGTCACCAGTGCCATCGATGCCGGCGGCGGCTTCCAGAACTTCCCCGATGACTACGAGGTGATCAACGAACTGGCGGCCAAGGACCAACTGACCGTGCGCATCGCCTACAACCTGTTCACCCAGAAACCCAAGGAAGAGCTGGCCGACTTCCAGCACTGGACCGCCAGCACCCGCTACGGCCAGGGCAACGACTTTTTGCGCAACAACGGCGCCGGCGAGATGCTGGTGTTCTCCGCCGCCGACTTCGAGGACTTCCTGGAGCCGCGCCCGGACCTGCCCGCCACCATGGAGCAGGACCTGGAACCGGTGGTGCGCCACCTGGTGGAGCAGCGCTGGCCGTTCCGCCTGCACGCCACCTATGACGAATCGATTTCGCGCATGCTGGACGTGTTCGAGAAGGTCAACCGCGACATTCCCTTCAACGGCCTGCCGTGGTTCTTCGACCACGCCGAGACCATCACGCCGAAGAACATCGAACGGGTGAAGGCGCTGGGCGGCGGCATCGCCATCCAGGACCGCATGGCCTTCCAGGGCGAATACTTCGTCGACCGCTACGGCAAGAAGGCCGGCGAACAGACTCCGCCGATCCAGCGCATGCTCGCCGAGGGCGTGCCGGTAGGCGCGGGCACCGACGCCACGCGGGTGTCGAGCTACAACCCGTGGACCTCGCTGTACTGGATGGTCAGCGGCAAGACCGTGGGCGGCCTGGAGCTTTATCCACAAGGCCTGGAGCGCGACACCGCGCTGGAGCTGTACACCCATGGCAGCGCCTGGTTCTCATCGGAGCAGGGCAAGAAAGGCCAGATCAAGGTCGGGCAATTGGCGGACCTGGTGGCCTTGTCGGCGGATTATTTCAGCGTTGAGGAAGAGGCGATCAAGTGGATCGAGTCGCTGCTGACCGTGGTGGACGGCAAGGTGGTGCACGCGGCGGGCGAATTCGACAAGCTGGCGCCGCCAACCCTGCCGGTGACGCCGGACTGGTCGCCAGTGGCCATCGTCCCGGGCCATTGGCGGCCGCAGTCGCCGGTGCTGCAACAGGTGCACCAGTGCAGCGGGCCATGCGGGGTGCATGCGCACAGCCACGACAGGGCGCGGCAGTCGAGCGTGCCGGTCAGTGATTTCCAGGGGTTCTGGGGGGCGTTTGGCTGTTCGTGTTTCGCCTTTTGATTGCGCGGTGCCTGTATCGCGACCAAGGTCGGCTCCTACCCGTAGGAGCCGACCTTGGTCGCGATGGGGGCGATGCGATCAACGACGAACCAGCAACACACCCGATTCCATGTGGTGGGTATACGGGAACTGGTCGAACAGCGCGCAACGCTCGATACGGTGGGTATCGTGCAACTGGGCGATGTTGGCGGCCAGGGTCTCCGGGTTGCAGGAGATGTACAGGATGTTGTCGAAACGACGGGTCAGCTCGCAGGTGTCCGGGTCCATGCCGGCACGCGGCGGGTCGACGAACACGCTGCCGAACTGGTAGCTCTTCAGGTCCACGCCCTGCAGGCGACGGAACGGCCGCACCTCGTTCAGCGCCTCGGTCAGCTCCTCGGCGCTCAGGCGCACCAGGGTGACGTTGTCCACGGCGTTGTCGGCCAGGTTGTTCAGCGCGGCGTTCACCGAGGTCTTGCTGATCTCGGTGGCCAGCACCTTGCGCACCCGCGTGGCCAGGGGCAGGGTGAAGTTGCCGTTGCCGCAGTACAGCTCCAGCAGGTCGTCGTCGCGCTGGCCCAGGGCCTCATAGGCCCAGGTCAGCATCTTCTGGTTCACCGTGCCGTTGGGCTGGGTGAACGCGCCTTCAGGCTGCTGGTAGCTGAACACGCGGCCAGCCACGTCCAGTTTTTCCACGGCGAAGTCGCGGCCAATGACCACGCGCTTGCCCTTGGAACGGCCGATCAGGCTGATGCCCAGGTCGGCGGCCAGTTGCTCGGCGGCCACCTGCCAGTGCTCGTCCAGCGGGCGGTGGTAGCACAGGGTAACCATGGCGTCGCCGGCCAGGGTGGTGAGGAACTCCACCTGGAACAGTTTGTTGCTCAGGGCGTCGTTGGCCTGCCAGGCGGCTTTGAGCTTGGGCATCAGTTCGTTGATGCGCAGGCTGGCGATCGGGAATTCCTCGATCAGGATAGCCGTGTGCTTCTCACCCGGGGCGAACATGGCGTAGTGGCGCTGGCCGTCCTGGCGCCACAGGCGGAACTCGGCGCGCAGGCGGTAATGCTCGCGCGGCGAGTCGAATACCGCAGGTTCCGGGGCATCGAACGGCGCCAGCAGCTCGCGCAGGCGCGCGGTTTTCTCGTCCAGTTGGCGGCTGTAGTCCGCCGGGTTCACTACCGTGCTCATGCGTTGAACCAGCCCAGCTTGATGACGAACAGGATCGACAGAATGATCAGCGCCGGGTTCAGGTCACGAGTGCGGCCCGACAGCAGCTTGATCAGTGTCCACGAAATGAAGCCGAAGGCAATGCCGTTGGCGATCGAGTAGGTGAACGGCATGGCCAGGGCGGTGACTACCACCGGGGCGGCTTCGGTGATGTCGTCCCAGTTGATTTCCGCCAGGCCCGACATCATCAGCACGGCCACGAACAGCAGGGCAGGGGCGGTGGCGAAGGCGGGCACGCTGCCGGCTAGCGGCGCGAAGAACAGCGCCAGGATGAACAGCAGGGCCACGACGATGGCGGTCAGGCCAGTACGGCCGCCGGCGCTCACGCCGGCCGCCGACTCGATGTAGCTGGTGGTGGTGGAGGTGCCCAGCAGGGAACCGGCCATGGCTGCGGTGCTGTCGGCGATCAGGGCACGGCCCATTTTCGGCATGTGGCCGTCCTTGCCCATCAGGCCGGCGCGCTTGGCCACGCCGATCAGGGTGCCGGAGTTGTCGAACAGGTCAACGAACAGGAAGGCGAAGATCACGCTCACCAGGCCCACGTTCAGCGCGCCCTTGATGTCCAGCTGCAGGAAGGTCGGGGCCAGCGATGGCGGCATGGAGGTGACGCCGCCGAACGGGCTGAAGCCCATCAGGATCGAGACGATGGTCACTGCCAGGATGCCGATCAGCACGGCGCCGCGCACTTTCAGGGCTTCCAGGGCCACGATCAGCACGAAGCCCAGGGTGGCCAGGATCGGTGCAGGCTGCTTCAGGTCGCCCAGGCCCACCAGGGTGGCCGGGTTGCCGACCACGATACCGGCGTTGTGCAGGGCGATCAGCGCCAGGAACAGGCCGATACCCGCGGCAATGGCCGAGCGCAGCGGCAGCGGGATGCTGTTGACGATCCATTCGCGGATGCGAAAGATCGACAGCAGGAAGAACAGCACGGCCGAGATGAACACCGAGCCCAGCGCGGTCTGCCAGGTGTAACCCATGTGCAGCACCACGGTGTAGGTGAAGAAGGCGTTCAGGCCCATGCCCGGTGCCAGGGCGATCGGGTAGTTGGCGATCAGGCCCATCACGGTCGAGCCGATGGCTGCGGCCAGGCAGGTGGCGACGAACACCGCGCCCTTGTCCATGCCGGTCTCGCCGAGGATGCTCGGGTTGACGAACAGGATGTAGGCCATGGCCAGGAACGTGGTGATGCCCGCCAGTATCTCGGTACGCACGTTGGTGTTGTGTGCTTTTAGTTGAAACAGCCTTTCCAGCATGCCTGATCCCCGTGGCGCGCCCCGGCGCCGTGAATGAATTGACCCCTCAAGCAAAGCACAAGCTCGCCGAGGGGCCGAAAAAAGCCGCGCATCATACCAGCATGGCTGGCTGGGGGTGAATGCGTGTGTCGCTTTAACCCCGCGTGATGTGGGAGCTGGTTACAGGGGTTTCTCGCGGTTCAGCATGTGATCGCGCTTGGCCAGGGTCGGGAACAGCTTGATCCAGGTGCCGGTCACCACCAGCGTGCCGACGCCGCCCAGCACCACTGCCGGCACCGTGCCGAACCAGTGCGCCGTCAGGCCCGATTCGAACTCGCCCAGCTGGTTCGAGGCACCGATGAACAGGCCGTTCACGGCGCTGACCCGGCCGCGCATCTCGTCCGGCGTCTCCAATTGCACGAATGCGCCGCGGATCACCATGCTGATCATGTCTGCCGCGCCCAGCACTGCCAGGGTCGCCAGGCTGAACCAGAACGAGGTGGACAAGCCGAAGGCGATGGTTGCCACGCCAAATACCCCGACGCCGGCGAACATGGTGCGGCCCACCTTGCGCTCGATGGGGAAGCGCGACAGCCAGAACGACATCAGCAGCGCCCCCACCGCTGGCGCCGAGCGCAGCAGGCCCAGGCCCCAGGGGCCGGTCAGCAGGATGTCGCGGGCGAACACCGGCAGCAGCGCGGTGGCGCCGCCCAGCAGCACGGCGAACAGGTCCAGGGAAATGGCGCCGAGAATGTCCGGGCGGCTGCGAATGAAGTTGATCCCGGCCAGCAGCGACTGCAGCGTGGCCTTGCCCTTGTTCAGCGGGGTCTGGCGCGCCGGCAGGCTGAGCATCAGCGACAGCGCCAGCACATAGAGCACCACGGTGGGGCCGTACACCCACACGCTGCCGAACGCATATAGAAAGCCGCCCAGCGCCGGCGCGACGATGGTGGCGGTCTGCATGGCCGAGGCCGAGGCCGCTACCGCGCGGGGGAACAACTCGGTGGGCACGATATTGGGCAGCAGCGCCTGGGTGGTGGGCATCTCGAACGCCCGGGCGCTGCCCAGCAGGAAGGCCAGCACGAAGATCATGTCGCGGCTGACGCTGTCGGTGCTGCTGCCGATCACCAGGGCCAGGGCCACCAGCGCCTGCCCCGTCTGGCAGATGGCAGCTACCTTGCGTCGGTCATAGCGGTCGGCCACATGCCCGGTGTGCAGCATGAACAGCACCCGCGGGGTGAATTCCACCAGCCCCACCAGGCCCAGGTCGAGCACGCTGCCGGTCAGCTGGTAGAGGTGCCAGCCAATGGCCACTGTGAGCATCTGGAAGCCACTGGCGGTGCACACCCGCGCCAGCCAGAAAGCCATGAAAGGACGGTGATGACGCAGCAGCAGTACAGCGGAACTGGACATGGGGCAGGGCAACCTCGCGGGCGGGAGGCGCGAGATTATCACTAGTTTGTAACTGCAGGTTACGTAAATGGCATTCGTTGCCATTCGCCGCAATCCTCTCGCGCGATCCCCGAAATTGGCCGAACCCCCTGCTTTAGAAGGGTGAGGCAACGTGCCGCGTGACAATAGACCACGCAGTTAACTGCGCGGATTGGGTCTACTCTTTTAGGGATCATTGATCCTGGTCAAAACACGTTGCAGCCGCGTTGTGTTGAGGCCATTGGTCACTGCCACACTTGAATACTCAGAACACATTTCGCGCGCCGCACTCATTAACCGTGAGGGCTGTCGGTGCGAGTTGACGGGGGCGTCCCCCGACGCACGCAGATGATTCATCTGATAGAGGAAACCATATGTTCGGCTTAGAGGCTCTAGATCTCGCCCGAATGCAGTTCGCGTTTACGGTCTCGTTCCACATCCTGTTCCCCGCCATCACCATCGGCCTGGCCAGTTTCCTGGCCGTGCTCGAAGGCCTGTGGCTCAAGACCAAGGATGACACCTACCGCGATCTGTACCATTTCTGGTCGAAAATTTTCGCCGTCAACTTCGGCATGGGCGTGGTCTCGGGCCTGGTCATGGCCTACGAGTTCGGCACCAACTGGAGTCGCTTCTCGGACTTCGCCGGCGCCGTCAACGGGCCGCTGCTGACCTATGAAGTGCTGACCGCGTTCTTCCTGGAAGCCGGTTTCCTCGGCGTCATGCTGTTCGGTTGGAACCGTGTGGGCCGTGGCCTGCACTACTTCTCCACCGTCATGGTGGCCGTGGGCACGCTGATCTCCACCTTCTGGATCCTGGCGTCCAACAGCTGGATGCAGACCCCGCAGGGCTACGAGATCGTCGACGGTCGCGTGATTCCGGTGGACTGGCTGGCGGTGATCTTCAATCCCTCGTTCCCGTTCCGCCTGGCGCACATGGCTATCGCCGCGTTCGTCGCCACAGCGTTCTTCGTCGGCGCCTCGGCGGCCTGGCACCTGCTGCGTGGCCGCGACAACCCGGCCATCCGCAAGATGTTCTCCATGGCCATGTGGATGGCGCTGATCGTCGCGCCTATCCAGGCCTTCGTCGGTGACGCCCACGGCCTGAACACCCTGGAGCACCAGCCGGCCAAGATCGCCGCCATCGAGGGCCACTGGGAAAACGTCGGCAACGAGCCGACCCCGCTGATCCTGTTCGGCATCCCGGACATGAAGGAAGAGAAGACCAAGTACGCCATCGAAGTGCCGTACCTGGGCAGCCTGATCCTGACCCACAGCCTGGACAAGCAGATCCCGGCGCTGAAGTCGTTCCCGCCTGAAGACCGCCCGAACTCGCTGATCGTGTTCTGGTCGTTCCGCATCATGGCCGGCCTGGGGATGCTGATGATCGCCGTGGGCCTGTGGAGTGCCTGGCTGCGCTGGCGCGGTGGCCTGTACACCAACCGCCTGTTCCTGACCCTGGCCATGTGCATGGGCCCATCGGGCCTGATCGCCCTGCTGGCGGGCTGGTTCACCACTGAAATCGGCCGTCAGCCGTGGGTCGTGTATGGCCTGCTGCGCACCGCCGATGCAGTGTCCAACCACAGCGTGACGCAGATGAGCATCACCCTGGTGCTGTTCGTGGTGGTGTACTTCTCGCTGTTCGGCACCGGCTTCGGCTACATGATGCGCCTGGTGCGCAAGGGGCCGAAAACCCACGAAGGCGCAGAAGCTACCCATGGTGGCCCTGGTCAAACGCGTACGCCTGCACGTCCTCTCTCCGCCGCCCACGAAGGCAGCGAAGAAGGCCACGCCGACAGCCTGAACAAGGGGAACTGAGTCATGGGTATCGATCTTCCACTGATCTGGGCCGTGATCATTATCTTCGGCGTCATGATGTACGTGATCATGGACGGTTTCGACCTGGGTATCGGGATTCTCTTCCCGTTCCTCAAGGGCGAGTCCGACCGTGACGTAATGATGAACACCGTCGCCCCCGTGTGGGACGGCAACGAAACCTGGCTGGTATTGGGCGGCGCGGCACTGTTCGGCGCCTTCCCGCTGGCCTACTCGGTGGTGCTGGAAGCGCTGTACATGCCGCTGATCCTGATGCTCATCGGCCTGATCTTCCGTGGCGTGGCGTTCGAGTTCCGCTTCAAGGCCCGCGCCAACAAGCGTCACATCTGGGACAAGGCGTTCATCGGCGGTTCGCTGCTGGCCACCTTTGCCCAGGGCGTGGCCCTGGGTGCCTACATCGATGGCATCCCGGTGGTCAACCGTGCCTACGCCGGCGGCGGCCTGGACTGGCTGACGCCGTTCACCGTGTTCTGCGGCCTGGCGCTGATCGTGGCCTACGCCCTGCTGGGTTGCACCTGGCTGATCATGAAGACCGAAGGCAGCCTGCAGGAGGCCATGCACAAGCTGGCCAAGCCGCTGACCCTGGGCTTGCTGGTGGTGACTGGTATCGTCAGCATCTGGACGCCGCTGACCCATGCCGACATCGCCACCCGCTGGTTCAGCATGCCTAACCTGCTGTGGTTCATGCCGGTGCCGCTGCTGGTGCTGCTGTCGGTGTACGCGCTGCTGAAGTCGGTGTCGCAACGCGCCCACTACATGCCGTTCATCATGACCCTGATCCTGATCTTCCTCGGCTACAGCGGCCTGGGTATCAGCCTGTGGCCGAACATCATCCCGCCGGCCGTGTCGATCTGGGACGCAGCGTCGCCGCCGCAAAGCCAGGGCTTCATCCTGGTGGGCACGCTGTTCATCATCCCGTTCATCCTGGTTTACACCTTCTGGAGCTACTACGTGTTCCGCGGCAAGGTGAAACCTGAAGATGGCTACCACTGACAGCCCCCTGTAGCAGCGGCCGCAGGCCGCGTCCAGCGCCCCAACGCGGGGCAGCCGGACGCAGCCTGCGGCAGCTGCTACGGACGTACACAGGAGAGCATGCGATGAACAGCAAGGAACATGAACCCGACCCGGCTGCCAACAGCCCCTGGTGGAAACGCGTGGGCTGGCTGCTGGTGATCTGGGCGGGAAGTATCGTGGCCCTGGGCATCGTCGCTGAACTGCTGCGCATGTTCATGACTGCGGCGGGCATGAAGTCCCACTGAAATACCGTCTCATCCCACCGCTGTTTTGCACAGGCAGCGGTTTTCAAACCCTCTTCGGAGGGTTTTTTTTTGTGTACGTGGAAGCTGGCAAGCCAGCTCCCACACCTTTACTTGCGGGCTTTCAGAATCACGAACTTGGGCGTGGCTGCCACCTGCTCGACGCCGCGGAACAGCCGCGCCAGCTTGCTGTGGTAGCCCAGGTGGCGGTTGCCGACGATGTACAGCGCGCCGCCCACCACCAACGCCTCGCGCGCCTGCTGGAACATGCGCCAGGCCAGGAAATCGCCCACCACCTGGGCCTGGTGGAACGGCGGGTTGCACAGCACCACGTCCAGGGACTGCGGCGCCTGGCCGGCCAGGCCGTCGCCGGCGCGCACGGTCACTTCGCGCTCACCCAGGGCGGCCTGCCAGTTCTCGGCGGCCGACTGCACCGCCATGTACGACTCATCCACCAGGGTGTAGTGCGCCTGCGGGTTCTGCAGGGCGCTGACGATGCCCAGCACGCCATTGCCGCAGCCCAGGTCGGCGACCTGGGCGCTGCCCAGCCCGGTAGGCAGGTGGGGCAGGAAGGCGCGGGTGCCGATGTCCAGGCCCTCGCGGCAGAACACGTTGGCATGGTTCAGCAACTCCAGCGCCGGCTGCTCCAGGTGGTAGCGGCTCGGGTAGGGCGAGGTGAACGGGCCGCGTGCTTCGGCGGTGGCGATCAGCAGCCGGGCCTTTTTCACTGCCAGCGAAGCGCTGACCGGGCCGATGTACTGGTCCAGCAGGTCGCCGGCTGCCCGCGGCAGGTGCTTGACCATGGCGGCGGCCACCACCTGGGCGCCGGGTGCCAGGTGGCCCTGCAGGCGAATCAACTGCTCTTCCAGCAGCGCCAGGGTCTTGGGCACGCGAATCAGCACGCGGTCGAACAGGCCGTCCCAGCGCTGGCTGGCGGGCAGCACGCCGATGGCGTCGAAGGGCCGACCGTTGCGCACCAGATTCTTTTCCAGCGCCTGGCTGCCCAGGAACGAGTCACCGCTGCTGACCAGTTCGAACTGGCCTTGCAGGCTGATGGCCAGGGCGCCAAAGCTGTCGTTGAGCACCAGCACCCGGGTGCTGGCAGGCAACTGCTGCTCGGCCAGGTGGTTGAGCAGGTATTCGTCGGCGGCGTCGAACGCCTGCAGCGGTTCGTTGGGCTGGTCGGGCTGGCGGATCAGGTCAAGCTGGGCGAAGGGCGTGGTCAACACGGGCATGGGGCAGAGACTCGGGGTGGGCAGCTGTAGATTTACGCAAGTCTCGGCGGTACCAAACTCGCAGCAGGGAGGCACCATGGGGTGCTCCGGGTCGGGAATTCTACGTCCATTTGCAGAATTATGCAGGCGTGGGGCTCACAGTAGCCCAGCTTGGGCAGCGTGAACCACGGCAGAGATCTTGTTGCCCATGCCCATTTTCTTTACGGCCGTGCTGATATGAAAGTTCACCGTGCGCTCGGAAAGGCTGAGAATGGTGGCGATATCGCCGGCGGTCTTGCCCTCGGCCGACCAGCGCAGTATCTCCAGCTCGCGGCCGGACAGCTGGCCGTGGTTGTCCCCGTCCGCGCTGGCCTGCCGGGCGCCCAGGCGCTGGTGCAGCAGGTTGCCCAGCCACAGGCACTGGCCCACCTTGGCGCAGAATTCGTCGGCGCTCACCGGCAGGTGCTGGCGGGC
The DNA here is from genome assembly GCF_057128625.1 of Pseudomonas imperatae. Lineage (NCBI taxonomy): Bacteria > Pseudomonadati > Pseudomonadota > Gammaproteobacteria > Pseudomonadales > Pseudomonadaceae > Pseudomonas > Pseudomonas imperatae. Next base: position 122,504 of record NZ_JBSKHP010000001.1, read on the forward strand.
CAGGGTCAGCATGCTGACGTGGTGGTCGCTGTCGTGGATGGCCAGGCTCAGGCCATGGCGAATGCCGTGGCTCCAGGCGTCCTGGCGGAACTCGGGGGTGCTGCGGAACAAGCCGTCAGTCCACAGCAACGGCACCACCGAGTGTCGGCAATGCCTGACGCTGGGGTCGGTAGCGCCATAGCCCTGCTGCCGATAACGCTGGCGCCATGCGGCTGGCATATTGTTCAGGGCCATGCGGTGCGGCATGACCTGGCCGGGGCCGGTGACGAAGGTTGCGTAGTCGAAGCCCAGGTCGCGGGCCAGGTCCAAAGCGCTCTCTACTATATCCTTGCGTTCGGCCATGCCTTGCAGGTGATGCAGTTGCGCTTCATGCCACATTCTCATGACGACACTCCAGTTGAGCTGCCCGATATGGATCCAAGTACTGCCCCGTCGCTTCATTCTAGGTGATTAATGCTTTGATACGAGTTAATTACGTCGATAAAATGTAGTTATCGTCTGGCTACTGCATGAAAAAGCCATTACAACTTGCGGGTGTTCCTGGTTGCCGCTTTGCTGGACACTATAAGCACTGTTCCCACGGAGACCGTCATGACCGCCAGCGCCGAGAATTTCACCCGCCAGACGCTGCTCGAGGTACAGCCGCTGACCCCCAGCCTGTTCACCCTGAGGACCACCCGCGACCCCGGCTTTCGTTTCCGCGCCGGGCAGTTCGCCCGCCTGGGGGTGACCAAGCCTGATGGCAGCGTGGCGTGGCGTGCCTATTCGATGGTGTCCTCGCCCCATGACGAGTTCCTGGAGTTCTTTTCCATCGTGGTGCCGGGAGGGGAGTTCACCAGCGAGCTGAGCCGCCTGCGCGAGGGTGACACGCTGCTGGTGGATCGCCAGGCGTTCGGTTACCTGACCCCGGACCGCTTCATCGACGGCCGCGACCTGTGGCTGCTGGCCACGGGCACCGGGGTGGCGCCGTTCCTGTCGATCCTGCAGGATTTCGAAGTGTGGGAGAAATTCGAGCGCATCATCCTGGTCTACAGCGCCCGCGAAGGCCGCGAGCTGGCGTACCAGCCGCTGATCGCCGAGCTGACCGGGCGTGAGTACCTGGCGGAATACGCGCACAAGTTCCAGTACATTCCCATCGTCACCCGCGAGCAGTACCCGGGCGCGCTGGGCGGGCGCATCACCACGCTGATCGACAATGGCGAGCTGGAAGCGGCGGCCGGCTGTGCGCTGGCGCCGGAGCATTCACGGGTGATGATCTGCGGCAACCCGCAGATGATCGACGACACCCGCGCGGTGCTCAAGGCCCGCGACATGCGCCTGACCCTGACCCGCAAGCCAGGGCAGATAGCGGTAGAGAACTATTGGTGATAGCGGGGCGCGCGGTCACGCACCCCGTAGCAGCTGCCGCAGGCTGCGTCACGGCCGCGCATTCTGCTCCTTGAGCAAATCACGAATCTCACCCAACAGCAGCTCTTCCTTGGTCGGGGTAGGCGGCAGGGTAGGGGCGGCGGCTTCTTCACGCTTGAGCTTGTTGATGGCCTTCACGCCCATGAAGATGGCGAACGCCACGATCAGGAAGTCGATGATGGTCTGGATGAACTTGCCGTAGGCCAGCACCACGGCCGGCGCCGTGCCCTGGGCTTCCCTGAGGGTCACCGCCAGGTCGCTGAAATCCACGCCGCCAATCAACAGCCCCAGCGGCGGCATGACCACGTCACCCACGAACGACGAGACGATCTTGCCGAACGCTGCGCCAATGATGATACCCACGGCCATGTCGACCACGTTGCCTTTGACCGCGAAGGCCTTGAACTCAGCTAGTACGCCCATGCTTTTGATATCCCTTGTTACAGATGAATGGTTGCAGGCAGTGTAAGACAGCGAAGCGCGCCGTGCTCGTTACCTGGTAACAATGACCCGGCTTCTCCCTATTAGTTTTACCGAATCCGGCCAGGATCGGTATGATGACTGTTTTTATATACAGGGGAATTCCTCATGGCCAAGGCCAAGCGCTTGTACGGCTGCACCGAGTGCGGCGCCACCTTCCCGAAATGGGCCGGCCAGTGCGGCGAGTGCGGCGCCTGGAACACCCTGACCGAAACCATGATCGAGGCCGGCGCTGCCGCGCCCCCCAGCGGCCGCACCGGCTGGGCCGGCCAGCAGGCGCAGATCAAGACCCTGGCCGAGGTCAGCGTCGAGGAAATTCCCCGCTTCACCACCGCCTCCACCGAGCTCGACCGCGTGCTGGGCGGCGGCCTGGTGGACGGCTCGGTGGTGCTGATTGGCGGTGACCCGGGCATCGGCAAGTCCACCATCCTGCTGCAGACCCTGTGCAACATCGCCGCGCGCATGCCGGCGCTGTACGTCACCGGCGAGGAATCGCAACAGCAGGTGGCCATGCGCGCGCGCCGCCTGGGCCTGCCCCAGGACCAGCTGCGGGTCATGACCGAGACCTGCATCGAGACCATCATCGCCACCGCCCGGGTCGAGCAGCCCAAGGTGATGGTCATCGACTCCATCCAGACCATCTTCACCGAGGCCCTGCAGTCCGCCCCCGGCGGCGTCTCCCAGGTGCGCGAGAGCGCCGCCTTGCTGGTGCGCTACGCCAAGCAGAGCGGCACCGCCATCTTCCTGGTGGGCCACGTCACCAAGGAAGGCGCCCTGGCCGGCCCGCGCGTGCTGGAGCACATGGTCGATACCGTGCTGTATTTCGAAGGCGAGTCCGACGGCCGCCTGCGCCTGCTGCGCGCGGTGAAGAACCGCTTCGGCGCGGTGAATGAACTGGGCGTGTTCGGCATGACCGACAAGGGCCTGAAAGAGGTGTCCAACCCCTCGGCCATCTTCCTCACCCGCGCCCAGGAGGAAGTGCCGGGCAGCGTGGTCATGGCCACCTGGGAAGGCACCCGGCCGATGCTGGTGGAGGTGCAGGCGCTGGTGGACGACAGCCACCTGGCCAACCCGCGCCGCGTGACCCTGGGCCTGGACCAGAACCGCCTGTCGATGCTGCTGGCGGTGCTGCACCGCCACGGCGGCATTCCCACCCACGACCAGGACGTGTTCCTCAACGTGGTGGGCGGCGTGAAGGTGCTGGAAACCGCCTCCGACCTGGCGCTGCTGGCGGCCATCATGTCCAGCCTGCGCAACCGGCCGCTGCCGCATGATCTGCTGGTGTTCGGCGAGGTGGGCCTGTCCGGCGAGGTGCGCCCGGTGCCCAGCGGCCAGGAACGTCTCAAGGAAGCCGCCAAGCACGGCTTCAAGCGCGCCATCGTGCCCAAGGGCAACGCGCCGAAGGAAGCGCCGGCAGGCCTGCAGGTCATCGGCGTGACCCGCCTGGAGCAGGCCCTCGACGCCCTCTTCGAATAACCCATCCCCGTAGCAGCGGCCGCCAGGCCGCGTCCGCTTTTTTCCAGGTGAGCCGCGTGGGGGGGGCGGACGCAGCCTGGCGGCAGCGGCCACGGGTTGACCGTTTGTCGGTTTTCGCATTCCGACATTATGGGGTAATGCCGGTAAATCATCTGTGCTGGTTTTTACCTGTTCATCTGTATTTTGTCGACAATAGCCACTCAATCGGCACCATAGCCGCCAATGTTCTGAATTGTTCGAAATTGTATCGTGAATTTGACCTCGGGAGGCGCTCCCCCTAGTATCGCCGCTCTTTCGCGCCCCCTGACGTTTCAAGGATCGATTCAATGTCTGCTCCCAGACCACGGAAAACGGCCTGGCTGTTGCTGTTTGCCAGCCTTTTCTGCGCCCCCGCCGCTGTTGTCGCTGCCCCCGTGCCCCAAGGCGACCAGGACCTGATCCGCGAACGCCAGAACCGCCTGCTGCAAGACCAGCAGCGGCGCCTTGACGACCTGAAGCGCCTGCCCGGCCAGTCAACCCCTGAAGCCGCCCCCGCAGCCCCGGCTGACACCCGCTGTTTCACCATCCGCCACATCGAGCTCAAGGGCGCCGACCACCTGAGTGCCACTGAGCGCGAACCCTTGCTGGCGCCGTTCCTTGGCCAGTGCCTGGGCGTGGCGCAACTCAACGAAGTGCTCAAGGCCATCACCGACCACTACCTGGCGCGTGGCCTGGTGACCAGCCGTGCCTACCTGCCGCCCCAGGACCTGGGCAGCGGCACGCTGGTGGTGCAAGTGGTGGAAGGGCGCCTGGAACGCCTCAAGGGTGGGGCGGGCAGCGGCATCAGCGAGCGCGAACTGGCCATGAGCTTTCCGGGGCGCGCCGGGCAGGTGCTCAACTTGCGCGAGATCGAACAACTGGTGGATCAGCTCAACCGCCTGCCGTCCAACCAGGCGCGCATGGAGCTCAGCCCTGGCCAGGCCGTGGGTGGCAGCGAGGTGACGGTCACCAACACACCGCAAAAACCCTGGCGCGCTTCCCTGGGCCGCAGCAACGATGGCCAGCGCAGCACCGGCGAGCAGCAGTGGAACACGGGGCTTGAGTGGGACAGCCCGCTGGGCCTGGCCGACGAATTGATGCTGCGCGCCGGCCACGATGCCGTCAGCGACTCGGGCCACAGTTCCCACAACGAACTGCTCAATTACAACCTGCCGTGGGGCTGGTGGACCTTCAACTACAGCTACAGCCAGAGCGCCTACCGCTCCAGGGTCACGCCGCAGGGCTACGGCAGCTTCCTGCAAAGCGGCGACAGCAGCAGCCACCAATTGCGCGCCGAGCGTGTCATCCATCGTGATGCCCTGAGCAAGACCGCGGTCAACGTCGGCCTCACGCGCCTGGCCACCCGCAACTACAACGACGGCGCCTACCTGAGCGGCAGCAGCAACACCCTCACCGAGCTCAGCTACGGCATCAACCACGGCCGCCGTCTGGGCAATGCCTTCGTCAACCTCGACCTGGCCACCCAGAAGGGCATCGGCGCCCTGGGCGCCCAAGGTGACCCAGGCAACGGTGGGCCCTCCGCGCGTTACCGCAAGTACACCGCCACCGCCAGCTACCTGCTGCCCTTCCAACTGCTGGGTGAAAGTTTCACCTTCAGCAGCCTCGCCACCGGCCAGCACAGCAACGACCCCCTGTTCGGCAACCAGCGCATCAGCGTCGGCGGCCTGTCCTCGGTGCGCGGCTTCAAGGACCAATACCTGATGGGCGACAGCGGCGGCTACTGGCGCAACGAAGTGCGCTGGAGCCGCCCCGTGGCCTGGGACCGCCTGCGCCCGGCACTCACCGAATACGGCCTGGCCCTGGCCTACGACCAGGGCGTGATCAGCCGCGACCACACCGACACCGACCAGCACGGACGGCTGAGCGGCAACGCCGTGGAACTGTTTGCCCGCGGCCGCTACCTGGGCGCCAGCGTCACCTTCGCCCACTCGCTGGAACGCCCCGGCGCCGTCGCCGACCGCGAGACGCCGATCTACTTCAGCCTGAACCTTTTTCTCTAATTTTTGCTGCAACGAGTACCCGACATGGACGCCCGTCATCTTGCCTTCCTGGCCCGCCAACCTTCGGCCGCCCTGCAGCCCCGCGAACGCTTCTGGGGCCTGCCCAAGCGCGCCCTGGCGTTCCTGCTGGCCAACGTCATGTTCTGGCAGCCGCTGTGGGCCCAGGCCGAGGGCATCGTGGTCAGCGGCGCGGGCACCACGGTGGGGGCGGCGGGCAACGGCGTGCCGGTGGTCAACATCGCCGCGCCCAACGCCAGCGGCCTGTCGCACAACCAGTTCCAGGACTACAACGTCGGCAGTCAGGGCGTCATCCTCAACAACGCCACCGGCCGCACCCAGGCCACCCAGCTGGGCGGCATCATCCTGGGCAACGGCAACCTCAACGGCCACGCCGCCAGTACCATCCTCAACGAGGTCACCGGCAACAACCGCAGCCAGCTCAAGGGCTATACGGAAGTGGCCGGGCAGGCCGCGCGGGTCATCGTCGCCAACCCCTACGGCGTCACGTGCAACGGCTGCGGCTTCATCAACACTCCGCGCGCCACCCTCACCACCGGCACGCCGGTGCTCGACGGCAGCGGCCGCCTGGACCGCTTCCAGGTCGATGGCGGCGACATCAGCATCGAAGGCGCCGGCCTCGACGCTAGCAACGTCGACCGGTTCGAGCTGATCACCCGCTCCACCCAGCTCAACGCCAGGCTGTACGCCAGGAACCTGGCCGTGGTCACCGGCCGCAACGACGTCAACGCCGACACCCTGCAGGCCACCCCGCGCGCCGATGATGGCTCGGACAAACCGGCATTGGCGATCGACAGCAGCGCCCTGGGCGGCATGTACGTGGGGGCAGTAAAGCTGGTGGGCACCGAGAAGGGCGTGGGCGTGCGCCTGGCCGGCGACCTGGCGGCCAGCGCCGGCGACGTGCAGATCGACGCCAACGGCAAGCTGACCCTGGCCAACGTCAGCGCCAACGGTGCGGTGGTGGCCAAGGCCACCGCCATCGACGCCCAGGGCCCGGTGTACGCCGGCACCCGCGTTGACCTGCGCAGCGCCGGTGTAATCGACAACCGCACCAGCCTGACCGCACGTGACAGCATCACCCTCAGTGCCGACGGCAAACTGACCAACAGTGGCGTGATCGAGGCCGGCGTCAACGCCGACAACACCCGCAACAGCCAGGGCGACGTGACCCTGCACGCCGCCGAGCTCAGCAACAGCGCCAGCGTGATCGCCAGCCGCACCCTCGACGCCCGCGGCACCAAGAGCTTGCGCAACGACGGCGGGGTAATCCAGGGCCGCGACGTCAGCCTGCACAGCGCCCAGGTCACCAACAACGGCAGCAGCGCGCGCCTGCGCGGGGAAAACAGCCTCAACCTCAACACCCCGGCACTCGCCAACCTGGGCGGCCTGATTCGCTTTGGCTTCGGCCAGAATGTCGACCTCAGCCTTACAAGCCTGGACAACCGCGCCGGCCGTTTGGAAGTGGTGGGCGGGCAGTTCAAGGTAGTGGCCAGCACCTTCGACAACCGCGGCGGCAGCCTGCTGGCCGACCGCCTCGACCTCGGCGTCGGGCAACTGGACAACCGCAACGGCATCGTCTCGGCCAGCGCGGGCGCCGCCAAGGTGCAAGCCAGCACACTGCTCGACAACCAGGGCGGGCGTATCGAGGCCAGCACAAGCCTGGACGCAGGCGCCGGCACCGTCGATAACCGCGCCGGCACCCTCAGCGGTGGCGGCGTCAGCGTGGCGGCCGACAGCCTCGACAACCGCGCTGGCGGCCAGATTATCGCCACCGCCGGCAGCCTCGACCTGCGCCTGGCTCAGCGCTTCGACAACCAGGCCGGCCGCGCCCTGGCCAAGACCCTGTTCAGCCTGCAGGCCAGCGCGGTGGACAACCGCCACGGCAAACTGCAAGGCCAGGCCCTGGTGCTCGATAACACCGGCGCCGGTTTCGACAACCGCGCCGGCAGCCTGCTGTTCGATACCCTCGACCTCACCGCCAGCCACCTCGACAACCGCGACGCCGGCCTGGTCGCCGCCGGCCTCGGCGGCGCCCGCCTGGCCCTGGGCAGCCTCGCCAACAGCGGCGGGCGCCTCCAGAGCGACGCCGCCCTGCACATCAGCGCGCCGACGCTCGATAACCATGCCGGTGTCATCAGCGGCAAGGCCGTGACCCTCGTCGCCAACCAGCTGGACAACAGCGCCAAGGGCGCCGTGCTGGGCAACGGCGGCGCCGTGCGCCTGACCATCAACGGTGTGCTCGACAACGCCACTGGCGTCATCGACGCCGCCAACCAGGCCCTGTGGCTGCAAGGCTTCAACCAGCTGGACAACCGCAACGGCAGCCTCGGCGGCAACCGTGTGGAGATCAGCGGCAGCCAGCTCGACAACCGCCAGGGCGGGCAGATCCTGTCCGGTGCCGATGGCCTGCTGATCACCGCCACCAGCGTCCTCAATCAGCAGGGCCTGCTGCGCGCCCAGGGCGGCGCCCTGACCCTTGCCTTGGGCGACGGCACCCTGCAGAACCAGGGCGGCAGCGTGCTGGCCGACACCCTGGACATTACTGCCGGCAGCCTCGACAACAGCGCCGACGACAGCCGCGCCGGCATGCTCTCCAGCCTGGCCGGCAAGCTCAAGCTGGCAGTTGCCCAGCTCACCAACCGCGCCGGCAAGCTGTTCGCCAGTGGCGACCTCAGCCTCGATGGCCAGCGCCTGGACAACGGCGCCGGTGGCGAGATAAGCGGCGCCACCGTCGCCCTCAAGCTCGCCGACCAACTCAGCAACCAGGGCCTGATCGAGTCCGCCGGCGGCCTGGACCTTACTGCGGGCGACCTCAACAACAGCGGCCGCCTGCGGGCCCTGGGTGGCGCGCAAAGCCGCTTCGCCCTCGGCGGCGCGCTGGTCAACAGCGGCACCCTGCAACTGTACAGCCAGGCCTTCAGCCTGCAGGCCGCCAGCCTCGACGGCAGCCAAGGCAGCATCACCGGCACCGGCAGCGCCGATTGGCAGCTGCGCAGCATCCTTAGCGTCGGCCGCGCCCAGTTCGACGGCGCACTCAGCGTGACCAGCGGCGGCGCCCTGGCCCTGCTGGCCGGCGACCGCCTGGCCACGTCCGGCCAATTGACCCTCAACGTCGCCAGCCTGGACAACGCCGGCGAACTGGCCAGCGACCTGGACCTGGCCATGGGCCTGACCGGCGACCTGGTCAACCGCGGGCGCATCTCCAGCCAGGGCCACCTGCGGGCCAGCGCCCAAGCGTTCACGCAACTGGGTGGGCGCCTGGCCAGCGCCGGCGACACCACCCTGACGTTGAGCGGCGACCTCACCAACGACGGGCGCCTGATCGCCAGCCGCAACCTGAGCATCAGCGCCGCCAACATCACCAACAACGGCACCCTGGGCGCCAATGGCACGCTCAGCCTCAAGGTCCTGGGCGCCATCAGCAACAGCGCCGACACCCTGCTGTTCAGCGCCGGTGACATGACCCTGCGCAGCGACCGCTTCAGCAACACCTACGGCGAACTCTACAGCCAGGGCGCGCTGAGCTTCGCCGGCTACGACGGCGGCCGCGCCAGCGCCTTCAGCAACCTCTCGGGCAGCGTCGAAAGCCTGGGTGCCATGGATCTCAATGCCGTCAGCGTCGAGAACGCCAAGGCCCAGTTCGAACTGGCCAAGGCCGTCACCAGCGGCAGCCTGGAATGGCGATGCGGCCAGCACTGCGGCGGCCACGATTCCTTCAAGCGCGGCGCCATCACCATCACCAAGACCCTCGACGAGAGTGTACTGGTGGACTCGCCCATGGCCCGCCTTGTGGCTGGCCAAGGCATGAACCTCAACGCCAGCGACGTGCAGAACCGCTACAGCCTGATGGCCGCCAACGGCAACCTCACCATCAACGCCGACAACCTCCTTAACCAGGGCGCCTCGTCGCGTGGCGGCAGCCAGGTCATCGTCATCAGCACCCCGGCGCGCATCGGCACCGGCTACTGGGACCAGATGGAATTCATCGACGTGCCGGCGTTCAACGCCGCCGTCGCCGCCGGCAACTTCGACCTGGCCCGCTTCAACGAACTGATCGCCCGTTCCAGCGACAGCCGCTTCCGGCAGGACAGCGACGTCACCACCTGGAACCCCGACGCCAGCCACAACTACACCAGCACCCTGCAGGCGGGCGGCAGCGTGGCGCTGAACGTCACCACGCAGATCCAGAACGGCACCCTGCTGGAACAGACCCAGGCGCAGCTCACCGGCCACCTGGACAGCGAGGCCACCCAGCGGGTCGGTGCCGTCGAGATCCAGCTCAGCCCCGAGCACAGCAGCGCCACGCCGCTGCAAGCCAAGGACGTGCAGCGCGTGGAGCGCATTGACGCCGACGGCACGGTGCGCGTCAGCTACATTCCGGTGGACTTCACCGGCGTGCCGTTCGCCGCCGTCGACCCTACTGCCTCCAGCAGCTTCCGCCTGCCCCAGGGCCAGTACGGCCTGTTCGTGCCCAGCCAGAACCCGCACAGCCAGTACCTGATCGAGACCAACCCCAATCTTACCGACCCGAGCAAGTTCATGAGCTCGGACTACCTGCTGGGCCAGATCGGCTACAGCAGCGACGAAGCCGCCCGCCGCCTGGGCGACGGCCGCTACGAGACCCGCCTGATCAGCGACGCCGTGGTGGCCCGCACCGGCCAGCGCTTCCTGGCCGCCAGCCTGACCAGCGACTACGACCAGTACCGCTACCTGATGGACAACGCCCTGGCCAGCAAGGCCGCGCTCAACCTCAGCGTGGGCGTGGGCCTGAGCGCCCAGCAGGTCGCGGCCCTGACCCACGACATCGTGTGGATGGAAAACCGCGTCATCGACGGCCAGAGCGTGCTCGTGCCGGTGCTGTACCTGGCCCAGGCCGACAGCCGCAACGTCAACGGCGGCGCGCTGATCCAGGGCCGTGACCTGAAGCTGTTGGCCGGCACCGACCTGGTCAACGTGGGCACCCTGAGTGCCAGCAATGACCTCAGTGCGAGCGTAGGCGGGAGCGTCTACAACGGCGGGGTTGCAGAGGCCAATGAGCGCTTGAGCCTGTTGGCGCAGGACAGTATTCGCAATGCGCTGGCGGGGGATATTCGTGGCAAGCAGGTTGATCTGGTCACGCTCAAGGGCGACATCGTCAATGACCGCACGGCGATTGCGGTGCGTGATGGGGCGGGGATGCGGACCGTTACGGATGAGGGGGGGCGGATAACGGCGGGGAATGCCCTGAATGCTACCGCTGGCCAGGATCTCACCAACCTTGGGGCGATCAGTTCCGAAGGCAATGCCAACCTGCAAGCCGGGCGCGATATCAATTTGCGCGCGGTACAGGACGTCAGCGAGAAGCACGAATCCCACAACGGCGGCCACAATTCCAGTATCACCCACGTTGTGGATAACCTCGCTTCCACGGTGACCGCCAAAGGCAACCTGGCCCTGGATGCAGGCCGAGACCTGAACGTCGTCGCCAGTAAAGCCAACGCCGAGAAAGACCTGCAGGCCACCGCCAGCCGCGACATCAATCTGCTGTCGGCGGGCGATGTCCAGGACGTGCACTCGTTCAGCAAAAGCGGGCACAAACGCGTCTCCCGGGAAAACAACCAGACCCAGCAGCAAGCGGGTGAGTTGAGCGCGGGCGGTAACGTTGTCGCGGTAGCCACCAATACCATGACTCTGGTTGCCAGCAAGATTACTGCTGGCGACGAGGCGTACCTGTATGCCGGCAAACAAGTAAGCGTACTGGCGGGGGAGAACAGCACTTCCACCCTTTACGACATGACCAAGAAGAGCCGTACCAGCAAGAAAAGCCAGCTGGACCTGGTCACCAACACCACCAACGCTGGCAGCGCCGTCACCAGCGGGCAGGGCACCACGGTCGTTTCCGGGCAAGACCTGCTGATCAGAGGCAGTGAAGTGTCGGCTGACAAAGGCGATGTACGCCTGCAAGCGGTCAACGACGTGGCGATCGTTGCTGGTGAAGACACCACCACTGCCCGCCACGAGAAGAGCAGCAGCAAAAGCAGCTGGGGCGGCCTCAGGGCCAGCAAGATCAAGGACAAGGTCAACGAACACCAGACCAGTGCCGCAGGCAGCCTGGTCTCTGGCGACACGGTGAATGTGACGGCCGGACGGGATGCAGCTATCACTGGTTCCTCGCTGGTCAGCACCGACGATATCAACGTGCTGGCCGGGCGTGACCTGACCGTGGACGCCGCCGAAAATACCTTCCAGCGCACGGAGTATCACAAGCAAAAAAGCCGTGACCTGACGGGCATCGCCACCGCCAACATGGGCGGGCTCGATGACATCACCGGCAACCTTCACCTGTCCATCGGCAGTCAGAAACATACCGGCAACGCCAGCGAAACCACCTTGACCGGTAGCACCATTGGCTCAAGCGCAGGCGACGTCAACCTCAGTGCGGGGCGAACGCTGAGCGTGGTTGGCAGCGATCTTGTCAGCACCAAGGACATGACCCTGACCGGTGCCGATGTGCGGATCGCGGCAGGTATGGAGACCGGCAAGCAAGGCAGCGTCGATACCTCCAGCAGCCTTGCCGTGGGCAGGGTAATTGGCGGTACGGTCATCGACACCGTCAAGAGTATCCGCAACGACGTTCAGGCTGCTCGCCAGGCTGACGACAAGCGCCTGGCCGCAGTAAAGGGCGCGCAGGCGGCACTGTCGCTCTATAACGCCGTGGGCAATTCCAGCGCCGGCGCGGCGAACGAGTCCGATGGTCGGCCAGCCAACAGTGGCGGTTCGCTGATCAAGATCGGCACTGAACTGGCGTCCACCCATAGCAAAAGCACCAGCGATTACGAAAGCCAGACGGCCAAATCGTCGACGGTGACCAGTGGCGGCAATCTGGCCGTCATCGCAACCGGCGACCAGGCGGACGCGAAGGGTGACATCGACATCCTCGGCAGTCAGCTCAAGGCTGAGCAGACGCTGCTGATGGCCAAGAACAACATCAACCTGGAAAGCCAGCAGAACACCCAGGAATGGAGCAATCACGACACCCACAGCAAGCTGGCCATTGGCGCCAGTTTCAACATAGGCTCGCAGAATGGCTTTACCCTCGACCTGGGCGCTCAGGCGGCGAAAGGCTTGGGGACTGGCAGTGAAGTAACCCAGGTCAACACGACCGTCGACACCTCTGAGTTGACAGTGCGCAGCGGCCGGGACACTACGCTGGCGGGTGCGCAGGTACGTGCAGACAGCATCAACGCTGACATTGGCGGCAACCTCAATATCGCGTCTCGCCAGGACGAGTCAGACAGCAAGAACAAACAAACCAGCGGTGGCTTTGGCGGCAGCATCTGTGTACCGCCGTTCTGCTATGGGGCCACGGTTACCGCCAGCGGCAACCTGGCAGCAAGCAACACCAAGTCTGATTACGCTGCGGTCACGGAGCAGACGGGGCTGTTCGCTGGCACGGGTGGCTACGACATTCATGTAGGCGGGACTACCCGCCTGGATGGTGCTGTCATCGCCAGCGAGGCTACGCCGGACAAAAACCGCCTTGATACTGATCGGTTGATTGTCAGCGATATCAAGAACAAGAGCGAAGCCAAAAGCTCTGCGGCTGGGATCAGCCTTTCCTACAACGGTAGTGACAACCGTGGGCCCGCCGACCCGACGGCTGGAAATACTGGCAACAGCCTTCTCGGCAAGAATTCTCCCCGCGCCGAGACGAGTTCCGGCGTAGGGAGGGCGGTCCCCTTGTTGCTTTCCGACAAAGACAGCAGCGCTACCCGGAGTGCGATCAGCGAAGGCACGATCGTCGTCCGGAACCCGGAAGGCGCCAATGATCTTGTTGGTTTGAATCGTGACACGGCCCATGCCAATGAACAGCTGGATCGCCCGGATGAGAAGGCGTTACTGGAACGTATCGATCTGATCCAGAGCACCGTGCAACTGGGTCAAAGCGTGATAGAAACGGTGGCGGCTGCAAAGCGCAAAGACGCAGAGGAGCAGAGGAAAAAAGCCACAACCGAAGCGGAAAAAGTGGCAGCTACCGCCGCTGTTGAAGATGCCAACGCTTGGTCTGTGGGGGGAGACAAACGCCTATTGGCGGATGTAGCCACTGGTTTGATTGCCGCTGGATTAGGTGGAGCTGGCGGTGCAACAGGTGTTGGTATTCTCGCCAATACCACGTCGGCTGATACCTACCAGGCCATTGGCAATTATGCCGACAGGCAGTCACGTCTTGCTCAGGATGAGACCACACGAGCAGCGTGGGCAGAAGGTGGATCGGCGCGGGCGTTGATGCACGCGCTGGCGGGGGCACTGCAAGGGCTGTCGAGTGGTAACGCCTTGGCAGGTGCATCGGGCGCTGCGGCCTCCGAAATGCTGATGCCTGTCATAGACAAGGCGTTGGCTGACAGCGGTTACTCCGCCACAGACAGAGCATCGTTGACGACACTGATCGCGGCGGGCGTAGGCGCCGGCGCAGCAGCCGCAACGAATGGGGGAACTGCCGCCCAGGCAGTCGGAGCCAAGACGGCAACAGGCGTAGACCTCTACAACCGCAAGCTACATCAGCAACAGGAGGTGGCGGTACTCAAGCAGAAAGCTGAAGAGCTCAAAGCTACCGTCGCATTGAAATCGGATGTCAGCTGGGAAGATCTGCTGCTATTGGCTGGCGGCGCAGCGGTAGATGCCAAGGATCAGCAGCGTTTGTTGGGCATTCTGCGTATGGCCGACGGCAACGATCCGGAGTCGCTGAACTTCCTTGCGGACTTCGATCAAGCGATGAAGGTCATCAACGACCTGGCAGCGCAGCGCATCCCCCTGACCTGGGCCAACGGGCAGCCGATCATCGCAGATGGTAAACCTGTGTACGCGTTCAGCGCCACCGAGGAGCAGTTCAATGACTCGGGGTTGTTTGATGCGACGACGCTCTACGGGCAGGGTGCGATATACGACCAGTGGCGTCGGTTCGGTCAGGCGCAGACGGCTGCGCACTCGAGTGAGCTGTCTGGAGCCTCAAGTTACCCCAGCCTCGTAGAAGGAGCGGCTGAGCGGGCGACAGGGCCTGCGATGAAAGGTATCAACACCATCGCGCCGGAGTTGGATGCGCTGATGGTTATTGCTCCGGGGTTGAGGGGGGCGAAGCTTGCAGCTGACGCGGTGATGGCGCGGTTGGCGGGTAAGCGGGGGCAGGGTTTGATTGAGGCCGGGGCGAGTGATACCGTCGCCTCGACTGGGGTTAGTTCTGCGTCCGAAGCAACGTCAATATTTGCTCAGCAGAGAAAATTTTGGTCTAAAGACCCCATTGAGTTCAACGGAAACAGGGTTTACCAAAGGGATGACCTCTTTGATCCAAACCTAATAACGTCTTGGCGAGAGCGAGGAAAAGTAGTGACTGGAACCAATATTGAGCGTATGGCCACCGGTCGGGCTCCTATTGGGCTGGATGGTAAGTCGGTTAATCTACATCATATGACTCAGACTCAGTCGGGGGCCATCGCAGAGATGACACAGACCTTCCATCAGACTAATAGCAAGGTTATCCACATTAATCCGAATACCATGCCTTCCGGGATCGATAGGCCCATGTTTGATAAGTGGAAGGACAGCTATTGGCAGCAGCGTGCTGCCGGATTGAGGGAGTAAATATATGGAAGCCATGGCCGAAAAGGTTAAATGTCTAATCGCCGGACATCCAGAAATCATCAATTTCGGGTCTGAAAATGATTATGTCGGCGATGACTGGGTGGAGAGGGCGGAAAGTGTATTAGGGTATCCATTATCTCCATCCTATCTTTGGTTTTTACAAAATTATGGTGGGGGAGAGATAGGGTCTGAAGAGATTTATAGTATATATGGGATGGAGTTTGACGGCGTCTGTGGGGGGGACATCGTTTATCACCACATCATAGGGCGGAACGCCGGGTGGGACACGTCTAAGCTGCTTGTAAGTGAAACCGATTTTGGTGAGTCGTTTATGTTTGATTGCTCTTCGGTTTTCGAAGGGGAGTACCCAGTACTGCAACGGCTGCCATCTGGGGAGTTAATCCATTATGCGACTGATTTTTACGGGTTTTTATACAAAAGAATTTTGGCGCATGTATCGTGATTGTTTGAGCTAAGTTGGGTTTTTTGACGGGGTTGTGCTGGACGAATTAAAAAGTTGAATGGATGAAGTCACTGGGATTAGTTCAAAGCAAGGGGGGAGCGTCCGCGACCCTTAGTGAGCTTCTCGGGAGCCCTGGTGTTTTGGCACACGAAAACGCTTCGGTCTGGTGTGATATCCGACCAATGGCGTCGACTCGATCAGGTGCAGGCGGCTGCGGACTAAAGTGAAGTGTATAGGCCTAAGGTAGCCCAGTGCTGCAGATGCTAATCTGGGTGTGGTGTTGATGCTTAAAACGAGGCGTCAGCATTGGTGGATACGCTGTAAGAGTTAATGAAGTCGCATACAGTCGGTGGCTGGAAAGATTTTGTGCTTGCAATGGGTTAAGGTGGTGGGCCAAGTATGAAATTTAACGTCTAAATGATGTCAGCAGGGCAGGGCGGTTGGGATGTATGTGAGAGCGGAGCTTGGCTGTGTATTAAAATACATTCTTTGGTGAGGTGAAAGCTTTGTGGCGTGATACGTTGGAAAAGCCTTCCGCAACATCGGTGCATTTTTGTTGTTCCGAAGAATTTGACTTGTTGGTCTCAAGCGGATTGCAGTTGTACGTGGCCACGTTGGTAGAGGATGTGAGTAGTCAGGCCCTTTTCGGAATAGTCGCTGAGGTATTGAGATTTCCTGCATGTTTCGGAAGTAATTGGGACGCTTTAGATGACTGCCTTACGGATTTGGAATGGTTAGCTCCAGTTGGGATAGTATTAGCTCTTCGAGATGCAAATAGGGCATGCGTGGAAAATTCGCTTGCGCTCAGGCGTTTCTTGGCGTCATGGTCGGAGGCGAATGAGTTTTGGCTTGAAGCAAATCGACCTTTTCATCTGCTATTTGTATGCAAGTAAGTTTTTAAAGCATCGATGGGGTGAGTGTGCAGCATTTAAACGCCGCTTTTCGCCGCTCGAATTATTGGTGGAGGGAAATAGGTGAGGGAATGAATGTTTACCACAAGGCATATATTTTTGATTTGAAGAGTTTTTCCCAAGAGCTAGCCCCATTAATCACCGCGGCGCTTCGAACGGGAGAGTTGAAAGAGCTTAGGGCTTTTATCCGTCTTAATGTGGGATCGTTGGTGGATCCGTATGAAGGTGAGCGTCTAGATGACCAGTGGGAACAGCTCTTAGAGTATGAGGACGCGCATCAGTTAGGCGATTTTGCGCTGACTAAATATTACTCTCCTTTGGAGGAACGGGGGGCTGGAGAAGTCTGGGGTAAATATTTTTATGATTATGATGGTTATGCTGAAGGGCTCCCGTTTTTGGGTCGTGTCCTAGGAGCTGCAACTGAACCGTTTGATCCTGGAAAAATGGGCTCTTATTTTCAAGGCCCAAGTGACGTGTCTGTAAGCTTGGGCTTGCTCCGTGCTAGTGATGTCGAAATGTCGACAGAGGATGAAAATGTTTTGGAAGTTTATTATGAGTTGCTTCAGGAGGCACTTGAAAAGTCGTTGGGGATCTACGTCACATTTTGAGGTTGGGATGGCTAGCAAGTGATTGTAGATGGTAATCATCGTTATATCGCAGCAAAGGTGCTTGGGCTGGAACCAGATAAAGTGCCGGGAGCACTCTCGCCTAGCAAAGCGGTAGGACGCGTCCTATCGGTGAGATAAATATCGACCCGTTTGATTGGGGTAACAAATGATTATTATAGAGCGTGAGGGGCGGGCCAGTATCGAATTGGCCTGTGAGTCTGTGAGGAAGGCCGATTTTACAAGCCTTGATTTGCATAGGGCCATTCTTGAAGGGGTGGATGCGGGTTATGCAAATTTCTCTAAGGCAGACTTGCGAAATGCGACCTTTGATCGGGCTGAGTTGGTAGGGGCTGATTTTCAAGGAACAGCGCTTATGAACTCAAGCTTTAGGCACTCAAAGCTGAAAAATTGCAATTTTTTGGGGGCGATCGCAGTATTCGCAGACTTTTCAGAAAGTGATCTAGCACTCGCCAATTTGTCCGGGGCTGATGTCGCAGGGGCAAGCTTTGAGTTTGCAAATCTTTGTGGTGCTAACTTGGGATTTTTTAGGTGGGAGGGTGCAATATTTCAAGGCGCTTTGTTTGACGATAAAACAATATGGCCTTCGGCTTTGAGTCCGCTATCGCAAGGCGCACTCAAAATAGGTTGAGGATAGTGGTGGGTTTTCTATGTTAAGGAATTATTGAGAGGTGATGATGAGTTTAATGGTTTTCTGACTTCTATGGGTGGAGGGGGTACTTTAGATCCCGTTTTCCTGAGGAGAAAAGTATTCTACCCTGGGCGGTTACGGACAATGGCGAAACGCTGGTGTGGATAGTCTACGGCGACCCTGACAGTTGGAGGGTAGGTGTGCATAGCGTTGATCAGGGTACGGAGGAGATTTATCCAGTGGGTTGTGTTGAGTTCTCGTCATGTTGCTTTCCAAAAAAATAATCACCCATTTATTGCCTGCTGATTTTCAGGGCGTCGCAGGGCGTGTTAATTTTGAGCCTTCCGCGTGAGTGGTTCACTCGATGTACGCCAGGTGTGCCTCCGTGCTATCGAGCAATGAAGCCGGCCCTTGGCGCATAAGTTTTTTTTCTTGAGTATCTGCAGAAGGTAGGCTTGCCAGCAGACTTCTCCAGGTTGATACAGGCGATGTAGGACGTTTCCGATTTCCTTAGGCCCGCCCCTATTCGCTTGCGATTGAGGACGGTGATCCCTACGCTATCCACCGCCGCTCCCCATGGAGTAGCCGGTTTTGACAGGCCGACCAGATCAAGGCTCTCTCTCATGGAGCTTTACTGATGGATATCGATACAACCCTGTTCTCTTCATTGCCACGCTGCGACGGTGCTGGTTCGGTCACGCTCCCGAAACCCTTTGGGCAGACCGATGGTTTCGAGCGACCAATGTTTAATGTCTGCGCTGGCGTACAAGCCGGGGATGCGTTGGTTCATGCATCCCATCTGCTCAAGTGTGCCTATGCGACTGCTTATGAGCTGACTGACAACGGTGATGGCGATACTGGCTTGGTGTGGGCGACGCTTGAGCTGATGTCGAGTGCGCGTGCCTTGGTGGATGCTGTGGCGGAGGGCATTGAAGCTCAAGGCCGCTGATGCTCATGCGCATGTCGGGCTTTCCGTGGTCAACAGGCCGACCGGCATACCCCGGGCCGGGGGTATTGGCTTGGATACTTCAAGCCTGACCTGCCCATTGAGCTGAAGCGGTGCCTAGATCACTCATGGGCCGTAGCAGAGAGGGGCGCGGCAGCGTCGCCCTCCTCGGTTCATGAGTGGGCCCTTACGCAAAACGAGCGCTCTCTCTGCAGTTACAGCTAGCCAAATCAAAGTTTCAGGGCTTCTCGCTCCATTCCGCTCGAAGCACTGATTCCGGCCACTCCTGCATTGGATGAAAGCGTCAGCGCACCAGATCCACTGGAGAGTGATCCGTAAGCCAGTCTGCCAACGCGGCATTGACCCGGGTCTGCCACCCCGGCCCTGACGCCCGAAATGCCTCCAGCACAGCCGCATCCAACCGAAGGTTTACGTGCTCTTTGCACACCTCGGCTTTCGGCCGACCGCGCTTGGGTTTCAGCATTTCACGTGCTTGCAGTGCCCCAAATAGCTCAGGAAGCACTTCACTGGCGGGCCTGGCCTGCGCGAAGTCGGCGTCGGACCATTCAGGGCTGACTGCATCCGGTTGGTCAGATTTGGTGGACTTGTGCATAGCCTCGAACCTCTCGTTTGTTTGCCTTGCGGAGGCTGATGACGTGCACCGTGTTATCGCGCGGTGTGAAGATCAGCACGTGCAAACGTGTGTGGATAAACCCAATTGCCTGGTAACGCGGTTCGGCGTAGTCGAACCTGAGATCCTGCCGCACCTGGGCAGTTGACCAGTCGAACTCCTGGGCGCTATCAAACGATATTTCACGCTCTGCCAGGTTAGGGGCGCTCTTTCCTGGATCGTACGGAAATCGCACAGTTAATGTAGCCACGATAATTATTTCGGCAAGCGATGATCGTGGTCGCGAGGTGTGGGCGCAAGAGGCTAAAACGTTTAGAAACAGAAGGTGAGAGGGAGGGAGGTAGACCTGCCGCAAAGATGGGGGAGCGCGTTAATTGTTCCGGACGCAGGTGCACGCTTGGCATGGGCTGCGGGACTGCTGGCCAGCGCAGCCTGGCGGCAGCGGCTACAGAACTTGCTTGGGGTGGGGGATGCGCGGAGAAACTGGCGGCGGATTTTCATAACCCGTCAGCCTTGGCTTGGTTCCGCCTTTTCCGTGTCCAGCCTCAGAAATTGCGCAGGCACGCGTTCCACCAACCACACCCCATTCTCAGCCCGAAAGAACGTGAAGCCCTGCTGCCGCATCGCCTGTGTCTCGATGCGCAGCACCACAGGCTTGCCATAGCGCTGCCCCACGGCCGCTGCCGTAGTGATGTCTTCAGCCAGGTGCACGTGGTGGCGCGCGCCCGCGATCAGGCCTTGTTCGCGGATGGAGTCCAGAAAGCGGGTGGCGGTGCCGTGGTAGAGCACGGTTGGTGGCTCTTGTGCTTCTAGCTGCAGGTTGACGCTGGTGGTGGAGTGGCCTTGCACGGCGCGTATGCGCTGGCCGTCGCTGGACAGGGCGAAGCGTTTTTTGTCGCTGGTGTCGACTACGGCTTGGATCTGGTCTCGGTTCAGGGTGCGGCCCTGGGTGGCTGCGCCGCGGATGAGTTGGTCGAGGTCGGCCCAACCTTCGCTGTCCAGGGTAAGGCCGATGGCTTGGGGCTCGTGGCGTAGGACGTAGCTGAGGAATTTGCTGAGGTCGTTGAGGGCGGTGCTGTTCATGGGGCTTCCTGCCTAGGGGGCTGGGTGATGGGATATCCAGTGGGAAGGTTTCCCTACGGTTTGTAGGAGGCTTCCGGTTTTGTTCGGATGGCTGGAATGAGCGTTTCGAAGAATCTATTGGAGGTGTTCGCAGGCTCAGTTAACGCGCCAGCGCACTAGATCCACGAGAAATGGTCCGTAATCCAGTCATTCAGCTGAATGTATTTACTAGAGATGAGCAATGACAAAATGGGATGGGTACCTGGATGCGTTGCAAGTCGCGAAGGGGCTGTACGAATTCGCTATGTCGGAGCGGAACTATAGCAGTCTGGCAGCATTCCATTTTGTCAGCGATGAAATGGATTGCTCTGGCGGCCCTGGCTCAACTTTGATGTCTTTGTTTTTCTGGGTTTCTATTTTCAAGGTTGGATTTGATCGCGGGTTGAGCGTGGTAGGAGGTGATGAGTATTTTTTGGAAATATGCTCCGATTTGAAGGCCTCGCTCAGCGAATTTGTACTACAAGGCACTGATAAAAACAGATTTGATTCCATTGAGTTGAGTGTTTTCTCTTCAGATAGTGCGTTCGTCCTTTGCAAGCTTGATGAGACTGGTGTGTAGCGGCACGGTTGCAGTGGCTTCGGGCATTCTCGCGCTCCAGGCAGCCGGCAGGTAGGTGTGCATGGCGCAGAGAGCGCTGATGTAACCGGTGCCGAAGATTGAGTCTATGGTGAGGCAACTGGCCAGCGCAGCCTGGCGGCAGCGGCTACAGTCCCGGGAGCAGTTTCCCCCTCAAACCTCCACCAACGCCCCCAACTCCCGCTCCAGCTCCTCCATATCCCCCAGGTTCAACTCGATGATCCGGCGCAAATGGCCAATATCTTCCAGGCCAATGTGCAGGCAGGCGAACCCCAGGTGCCCATGCTCTTCATGGCGCAATTCCGCGTCCATGCGCACTTCGATCAGGTCGGTGAGGTGGATGTTGATCTGGAAGTGCTTGCGCGGGTCGACGTCCCAGTGGTCGGGCCGCTGGATCAGGGCGCCGCGCAGGGACAGGTCGATGAGTTTCACCGACCAGTTGCGGTCGCCCTGGCTGATCTGGGTCTTGGCGTCGAAGGCGACGCGCTTGAAGCGGCGGCGCTCGTCGTGGGTATCGGTCATGGCTGCGGCCCTCTGCGATTCCCCTGACTATAGCTTAGTGTCTCAAAGCCATCTTCGAACCCGTCGACAATACTGACGATAGGTGTCGCCGAACTGTTGCTCCAGCTGCGCCTCGTCCGGGCGGATGACGGCGCGGTTCATGATGGCGATCAGGACGGGCAGCAGCAGCCATGGCCACAGGCTGCTCAGCAGCACGCCGATGCCGGCGTAGGCCAGGGTGTCGCCCAGGTTCACCGGGTTGCGTGACACGGCGAAGGGGCCGTGCTGCAGCAATTGGTCCGGCTGTTCGAAGTTGCTGGGGCTGGTGGCCTGGCGCTTGAAGCGCAGCATGGCCCAGAACGACAGGCCCTGGCCCAGCACTATCAGGGCCACGCCGGTGGCGCGGGTCCAACTGGTGTCGGGCACGGGCATGGGCAGGGCGTAGCTCAACGCGATGGCCACGGCGATGAAGGTCAGGTACAGCAGCGGCGGTGGAAACGGAGCCTTGGGCATGGGGGCATTCCTGTGCGGGGGCTTACTTATTGCGACCGGCGTTTGGCCGCGGTGTTCACTGGTCTGCTGGTGCTTGCCAAGTGCCACGCAAGGGCGGATAAAAATGATGGTCGTCCTGTAAAAGAAGGCTCTAGACCAACGTAAGGGGTGGTCTTTCCGTGCAGTCTCGCTAGACTCGCAGGGCTGACTTTCGTATCCACTTGGTTGGAATAAAAAAAATGAACAACAACAATAGTCCGCTCCGCCATCTGCCATGGCTGATCGTGGCAGTACTGGGAGCGTGCGCCCTCGGCGTCGTGGCGTTGCGCCGCGGCGAAGCGGTCAACGCACTGTGGATTGTGGTGGCGGCGGTGGCTATCTATCTGGTTGCCTATCGTTACTACAGCCTCTTCATCGCCAACACCGTGATGCAGCTCGACCCGCGTCGGGCCACGCCGGCGGTGCTCAACAATGACGGGTTGGACTATGTGCCGACCAACAAGCACATCCTCTTTGGTCACCACTTTGCCGCCATCGCTGGCGCAGGGCCGCTGGTGGGCCCGGTGCTGGCCGCGCAGATGGGCTACCTGCCCGGCACGCTGTGGCTGATTGCCGGCGTGGTGCTGGCCGGCGCGGTGCAGGACTTCCTGGTGCTGTTCATGTCCACGCGGCGCAACGGGCGCTCGCTGGGGGACATGGTGCGTGAGGAGATGGGCCGCATTCCCGGCACCATCGCCCTGTTTGGCTGCTTCCTGATCATGATCATCATCCTCGCGGTGCTGGCGCTGATCGTGGTCAAGGCCCTGGCCGACAGCCCATGGGGCATGTTCACGGTGATGGCGACCATCCCGATCGCGATGTTCATGGGCGTGTACATGCGCTATATCCGCCCGGGCCGCATCGGCGAGATCTCGATCATCGGCGTGTTGCTGCTGCTGGGCTCGATCTGGCTGGGGGGCCAGATTGCCGCTGATCCGGCGTGGAACAAAATCTTCAGCTTCACCGGCATCCAGATCACCTGGATGCTGATCGGCTACGGCGCGGTGTCGGCGGTGCTGCCGGTATGGCTGGTGCTGGCGCCACGTGACTACCTGTCGACCTTCCTGAAGATCGGCACCATCATTGCCTTGGCGATCGGCATCCTGATCACCACCCCGGTGCTGAAAATGCCGGCGCTGACCCAGTTCATCGACGGCACCGGCCCGGTGTGGAAGGGCGGCCTGTTCCCGTTCCTGTTCATTACCATTGCCTGTGGCGCGGTGTCGGGTTTCCACGCGCTGATTGCCTCGGGCACCACGCCCAAGCTGCTGGATAACGAAACCAATGCCCGCTACATCGGTTACGGCGGCATGCTGATGGAGTCCTTCGTGGCGATCATGGCCATGGTGGCTGCCTCGGTGATCGAGCCAGGCGTGTACTTCGCCATGAACAGCCCGCCCGCCGTGGTCGGTACTGACGTGGTGGCGGTGGCGACCGCCGTCAGCAACTGGGGCTTTGCCATTACCCCGGACGCCCTGACGGCCGTGGCCCATGACATTGGCGAGAACACCATCCTGGCCCGTGCCGGTGGCGCGCCGACCCTGGCCGTGGGTATCGCGCAGATCCTGCACCACGTGCTGCCGGGTGAGAACACCATGGCGTTCTGGTACCACTTCGCGATCCTGTTCGAGGCGCTGTTCATCCTCACCGCGGTGGACGCCGGCACCCGTGCCGGGCGCTTCATGCTGCAGGACCTGCTGGGCTCGTTCGTGCCGGCGCTGAAGCGCACCGAGTCGTGGACCGCCAACATCATCGGCACCGCCGGTTGCGTGGCGCTGTGGGGTTACCTGCTGTATCAAGGCGTGGTCGACCCGCTGGGCGGCATCAACACCCTGTGGCCGCTGTTCGGTATCTCCAACCAGATGCTGGCCGGTATCGCGCTGATGCTGGGCGTGGTGGTGCTGATCAAGATGAAGCGCCAGCGCTACATCTGGGTGCCGCTGATTCCCGCTGTGTGGCTGCTGATCTGCACCACTACCGCAGGCTTCATCAAGCTGTTCGACGCCAACCCGGCCATCGGTTTCCTGGCCCTGGCGAAGAAGTACAGCGCGGCGCTGGACGCCGGGCAGATCGTTGCCCCGGCCAAGGACATCAACCAGATGCAGCACGTGATCTTCAACGCGTACACCAACGCGGCGCTGACCGGGCTGTTCCTGTTCGTGGTGTTCGCGATCCTGTTCTATGCCATCAAGGTCGGTATCGCGGCCTGGGGCAAGACCGAGCGCACCGACAAGGAATCGCCTTTCCAGGCGGTCCCGGACGCGTGATGAACGAGGTAGGCAGACATGTTCAATGACCTGAGCCGGCTGGGCAAATACCTGGGGCAGGCCGCGCGCCTGATGGTGGGCATGCCCGACTACGACAACTACGTAGCGCACATGCAGGCCAAGCACCCGGACAAGCCGGTGATGGACTACGAGGCGTTCTTCCGCGAACGCCAGGAGGCCCGCTACGGTGGCAAGGGCGGGCCGAAGTGTTGTTGATTTGACCCATGCCCCCACTTGCTGGGGGCATGTTTTTTTGTGACACCCCCGTAGCAGCTGCCGCAGGCTGCGTCTGCTATGTGCGGCGCCTGTGACGCAGCCTGGCGGCAGCTGCTACGGGGTTTACCTTGGAGTATGCATTTGTCTTCCCCCATTCCCGTCACCATCCTCAGCGGCTTCCTGGGCGCCGGCAAGACCACCTTGCTGCGCCACCTGCTCAAGGCCGAGCACGGCCTGAAAATAGCCGTCATCGAGAACGAATTCAGCGACGCCGGCATTGACACCCAACTGCTGGGCGACGCCCCGGTGCAGGTCATGACCCTGGCCAACGGCTGCGTCTGCTGCACCATCCACACCGACCTGACCAAGGCGCTGTTCCTGCTGCTGGAACGCCTGGACAGCGGCGAGCTGGCCTTCGACCGCCTGGTGATCGAGTGCACCGGCCTGGCCGACCCCGCGCCTGTGGCGCAGACCTTTTTCATCGACGAGGAACTGCGCGAGCGCTACATCCTCGACGGCATCATCACCCTGGTGGACGCCGGCAACGCCGACGTGCATCTGGCGCAGACCATCGCCCAGGCCCAAGTGGGCTTTGCCGACCGCCTGCTGGTGAGCAAGACCGACCTGGTCAGCGCCCAGGCCTTCGAGGCCCTGAGCCAGCGCCTGACCCGCATCAACCGCCGCGCCCCGGTGCGCGTGGTGCAGCACGGCGAGATCGACCTGGCCGAGCTGCTGGACGTGCGCGGCTTCAACCTCAACGCCAGCCTCAATCTGCGCCCGGTGGTGGCCGCCGGCAGCCTGGACCGCATCAGCAGCCTGGTGCTGCGCACCGACCAACCGCTGGACATCGACCGCCTCAGCGACTTCATGAACCAGCTGCTGGAAGACCATGGCCGCCAGCTGCTGCGCTACAAGGGCGTGCTGAACATCGCCGGCGAAGACCGCCGCCTGGTGTTCCAGGGCGTGCTCAAACTGTACGGCTTCGACTGGGACACCGAGTGGGCCCCTGGGGAGGCGCGCGAGAGCGTGATGGTGTTCATCGCCGACGACCTGCCCGAAGAAAAGATCCGCGCCGGCTTTGCCGCGTTGCAGGCTTAACCGATCGGTCATGTTTCGCTGTTAGCGTGGCGCCCCTGCCCACCCCCTGACAGCGGAGCACCGATGCGTTCACGCCATACCCCACGGCCATGGTTGGCCCTTGCCCTGTTGCTGGCACTGCCGGCGGCACGCGCCGATTTCAGCATTCCCGGCTTCGAGCTGGTGCACACGGTGCCGCTGGCCACCACCCTGCAAACCCCCGACCTGCGCGCGCCGGGGCCGGTGTGGATGCAGCTGTTCGACAACGCCCGCCAGAGCATCGACATCGAACAGTTCTACGCCGTGGACCACTCAGGTTCGGTGATGGAGCAGGTGATCAAGCACCTGCAGGCCGCTGGCGAGCGCGGGGTGAAGATCCGCTTCCTGCTGGAAGACAAGGGCCAGAAGCTCTCCGACCCGGCCACCCTGGCGCGGCTGCGGGCCATCCCCAACCTGAGCTTCGCCGTGCTGCCCTACGCGCAGCTGACCGGCAACGGCATCATCCACGCCAAGTTCATGGTGGTGGACGGCAAGCAGGCCTTCGTCGGCAGCCAGAATTTCGATTGGCGTTCGATGGAGCATATCCACGAGACCGGCGTGTTGATCAGCGAGGCGCAGATGGCCGCCCAGGTGCAGGCCATCTTCAACCAGGACTGGGCCGCCGAGCAGGCCCTCAGCCAGCACCAGCCGGTGCCGCAGCCGGCCTCGGGCGCACCTGCGCTACGCACCGGCAATTACCTGGTGGCCAGCCCGGCGCGCTTCAACCCGCCGGGTGTGGGCGACTCGGAACAGGAGCTGCCGCAGCTGCTGGCCGAGGCCAAACATGAGGTGCGCGTGCAACTGCTGGACTATGCGCCGCTGTCCTACGGGCCCGACCACACCCGCCCTTACTACCCGGTCATCGACAACGCCCTGCGCGCTGCGGCAGCCCGCGGCGTGCTGGTGAAGCTGATGGTGTCCGACTGGAACACTGCCGAGCCAGAGTTGGACTATCTGAAAAGCCTGGCGGTGCTGCCTAACGTGCAGGTGCGCATCGTCACCATTCCCGAGGCGCCCACGGGCTTCATCCCCTACGCGCGGGTGACCCACAGCAAGACCATGGAAATCGACGGCCAGGTGGCCTGGGTGGGCACCAGCAACTGGCTGGGCGGCTACATGGACAAGTCGCGCAACCTGGAGGTGGTGATGCGCAACCCAGCCATGGCCACGCGCGTAGGCCAGCTGCATGCCCAACTGTGGGATAGCCCCTACGCGCACCCGCTGCAACTGGACAAAACCTACCCAACCCCCCACCCCGGCACCCCGTAGCAGCTGCCGCAGGCTGCGTCCGGCGCCCTGGACGCGGCCTTTGGCCGGTCCCCCGTAGCAGCTGCCGAAGGCTGCGTCTGGCGCCCTGGACGCGGCCTCTGGCCGCTGCTACGGGTTGTGCGGGCATAAAAAAACCGGCTCGATGAGCCGGTTTTTTTTGCGTCAGGGTACTGCTATCAGTTGCCGTAGACCGGCAGCTTGGCGCAGATGGCCTTGACCTTCTCGCGAACGGCGTCGATCACCGCTTCGTTGTTCAGGTCCGCCAGGATGTCGCAGATCCAGCCGGCCAGTTCCTTGCACTCTGCTTCCTTGAAGCCGCGAGTGGTCACGGCCGGGGTGCCGAAGCGCAGGCCCGAGGTGACGAACGGGGAGCGTGGGTCGTTCGGCACCGAGTTCTTGTTCACGGTGATGAACGCCTTGCCCAGGGCGGCGTCGGCGTCTTTGCCAGAGATTTCCTGCTTGATCAGGGACAGCAGGAACAGGTGGTTCTGAGTACCGCCCGACACCACGTCGAAGCCGCGCTCGATGAACACGCCGGCCATGGCCTGGGCGTTCTTCACCACTTGTTGCTGGTAGGCCTTGAACTCAGGCTGCAGCGCTTCCTTGAAGCACACGGCCTTGGCGGCGATGACGTGCTCCAGCGGGCCGCCCTGGGCGCCTGGGAACACGGCGGAGTTCAGCTTCTTCTCGATGTCTGCGTTGGCGCGCGCCAGGATCAGGCCGCCACGTGGACCGCGCAGGGTCTTGTGGGTAGTGGTGGTGACCACGTCGGCGAACGGCACAGGGTTGGGGTAGACGCCAGCGGCGACCAGACCGGCCACGTGAGCCATGTCGACGAACAGGTAGGCACCTACCTTGTCGGCGATTTCGCGGAAGCGGGCGAAGTCCAGCACTTGCGAGTAGGCGGAGAAACCGGCCACGACCATCTTCGGCTTGTGCTCGACGGCCAGGCGCTCGACTTCGTCGTAGTCGATCAGGCCGTTGGCGTCGATGCCGTACTGGACCGCGTTGTACAGCTTGCCCGACGAGGAAACGCTGGCGCCGTGGGTCAGGTGACCGCCGTGGGCCAGGCTCATGCCCAGGATGGTGTCGCCGGCCTGCAGCAGGGCCAGGTAGACGGCGGCGTTGGCCTGGGAGCCAGCGTGCGGCTGGACGTTGGCGTAGTCGGCGCCGAACAGCTGCTTGGCACGGTCGATGGCCAGTTGCTCAACCACGTCGACGTACTCGCAACCGCCGTAGTAGCGCTTGCCTGGGTAGCCTTCGGCGTACTTGTTGGTCAGCACCGAGCCTTGGGCTTCCATGACGGCTGGGCTGGTGTAGTTCTCCGAGGCGATCAGCTCGATGTGCTCTTCCTGGCGCTGAGCTTCTTGCTCCATGGCGGCAAAGAGATCGGCGTCGAACTTGGCAAGGGTCAAATCACGGCTGAACATGGCGGTCCTCAAGGATCGTGCTGGAAAAAGGTGATCAGGCGCGCATTCTACCCCATCGCGTTTTATCTGGCATATGAAAGGCAGTCATTGCCTTGACGAGTGGTGTTCATGACGCTTCTGTGGGAGCTGGCTTGCCAGCGAGTTCTTTGGGGGCTCCACAAGCTCGCTGGCAAGCCAGCTCCCACACTGTTCAGTCGAACATGAATAGGGCGTCGTTGCTGAACTGCGCCTCGAAGCGGCTGGCCTGCATGGGCCGGCCGAACAGGTAGCCCTGCACCTCGTCGCAGCCATGCTCGCGCAGGAAGTCCAGCTGCTCGTGGGTTTCCACGCCCTCGGCGATCACCGCCAGGTTCAGGCTGTGGGCCATGGCGATGATGGCGCGGGCGATCTGCGCGTCCTGCTCGCCCTCGGGCAGGCCGTCGACGAAGGTGCGGTCGATCTTCAGCACGTCGATGGGGAACTGCTTGAGGTAGTTGAGCGACGAGTAGCCGGTGCCGAAGTCGTCCACCGCGATGCTCAGGCCCAGGAACTTCAGGCTGTCGAGGATCTGCATGGCTTCGTTGACTTCGCGCATCAGGATACTTTCGGTCAGTTCCAGCTCCAGGCAGGCCGGCGGCAGCCCGGTTTCCTTGAGGATGTTGGCGATGCGCGTGCCCAGTTGGCCGTCGGAGAACTGCCGTGCCGAGATGTTCACCGACACCTTGGGCACGCGCACCTTGGCCTGGTGCCAGGCGCGCAGCTGGCGGCAGGCCTCGGTCAGCACCCAGTCGCCGACGTCCACCACCAGGCCCAGCTCTTCGAGCACCGGGATGAAGTCGCCCGGCGGCACCAGGCCGCGGCGTGGGTGGCGCCAGCGCAGCAGCGCCTCGGCGCCGGTCAGGCGCTTGCCGTCGCCGCTGAACTGCGGCTGGTAGTAGAGCACGAATTCTTTCTGCTCCAGGGCGTGGCGCAGGTCGCTTTCCAACTCCAGGCGCTCCAGGGCGCTGGCGTTCATGTCGGCCTGGTAGAACTGGAAGTTGTTCTTGCCGCGTTCCTTGGCGTGGTACATGGCCGTGTCGGCGTTCTTCATCAGCTGGCTCAGCTCGCTGCCGTCCTGCGGGCTGAGGGCGATGCCGATACTGGCGGTGACGAAGAACTCGCGGTTCTCCAGCACGAACGGCGTCACCAGGCTGGTGAGAATCTGCTCGGCCACGTGGATGGCGCGGTTCAGCGCCGCCTCGCGGGTGGCCCGCGGTTGCAGCAGCAGGGTGAACTCGTCGCCGCCCATGCGCGCCACGGTGTCTTCGTCGTCCACGCAGGCCAGCAGGCGCGTGGCCATTTCCTTGAGCATGCGGTCGCCGGCGGCGTGGCCCAGGGAGTCGTTGATCGGCTTGAAACGGTCGAGGTCGAGGAACATCAGCACCACCCACGACTTCTGCCGCTCGGCCTGCTGCAGCGCGGTGTGCAGGCGGTCCTGGAACAGCGTGCGGTTGGGTAGGTGAGTGAGGGCGTCGTAATAGGCCAGGCGATGGATGCGCTGTTCGCTGGCCTTGCGCTCGCTGATGTCGCTGAAGAAGCACACGTAACTGGCCAGGTCGCCTTCGTCGTCGAACACCGCGGTGATGCCCACCCAGGCCGGGTAATGTTCGCCACTGCGGCGCTTGAGCCACACCTCGCCTTCCCAGGTGCCGCGGGTGTGCAGCTGCTTGATCACGTAGCTCAGGTGCGCCTGTTGCTCCTGGTCGACGGTGAGCATGGTAGGCAGTTGGTCAAGCACCTGCGCTACTTCATAGCCGCTGACGCGGCTGAACGCCTCGTTGGCCTGCACGATGTAACCGGCCGGGTCGGTGATGAGGATGGCTGAGGTGGAGTGCTCGAATACCGTGGCGGCCATGCGCAGGTCTTTCTCGGCGCGGCGTTGCTGGCTGATGTCGCGGGCCACGCCGAGGATGCCCTCGAAGGTGCCGTGGTCGTCCCACACCAGCACCAGGCGCAGCTCGATGGGGATCTTGCGGCCATCGCCGCGCAGGCAGTCGAGCACGAACAGCTGGGTGGTCAGCTGGTTGCGCAGGGCGGCCAATTCATCCGGTTGGTCCAGCACCTTGCTGACCCGTTCGATCAGCTGGTAGATGCCGGTCAGTTGCTGCGGGTTGGCGATGGTCGACTGCCAGCCGTTGTCGAACACCCACTTCACGTCGTAGCCCAGCACTGCCTGCACCGAGGGGCTGACGTAGTTGAGCGCCAGCTGGCTGTCGGTGGAGAAGATCACGTCGCTGATGCTTTCGGCCAGCATGCGGTAGCGCTGCTCGCTGTCACGCAGGGACTCGCTGGCCTCGATCTGTTCGGTGACGTCCTTGGCCACGCCGATGATGCGCGTGGCGCGGCCTTCGCTATCGCGGGCCAGGGCCTGTTCGCGGATGTCGAAGCGCAGCCAGCGGCCGTCCTTGTGCTTGAACCGCAGTTGGCACTGCAGCAGCTGCAGGTCGGCGTCCTGGCGCCGGGCCAGGCGCATGCGCTGGTAGTCGCCGGCGTCTTCGGGGTGCAGCAGGATCTCCCAGAAGTATTCGCCCATCTGCACCAGCTCGGCCTTGTTGAAGCCCAGGGTCTGGCCCAGGTGGTGGTTGCTATAGATCATGCGCTGGCTCAACACGTCCTGCACGTACAGGTGGTCGGGCACGGTGCGCACCACGTCCGACCAGAAGCCTTCGCGCTCCACCAGCGACAGCTCGACGCTCTTGCGGCTGGTGACGTCGTTGATGCTGAGGATCACCGAGCCGTGGTCGCCGCTGGCGTGGGGCAGGCGCAGGGTCAGCCACAGGTACTGGTGCTGGCCCAGGCGGTCGTTGATGCGAATTTCGGTTTCCAGCTCGCGCTGCTCGCCCAACAGGGTGTCCAGCAGTTGGCGGCCCACGCTGGCGTTGTCCAGCCGGTCGCTGCCGAACAGGCGCTGCCAGGCACCCTGGCTGTCTTCGACGTTGAGCAGGCCCAGGGCCATCTGGTTGACTTCGGTGATGCGCAGTTGCTGCATCAGCGCCTCGCGGCGGGCCGGCTGGGCCGCCAGCCAGGTGTCCAGCTCGGCGGGGGTGGCGATGCCGTTGGCGGCGAGGAAGTCTTGCAGGGCGCACAGGTCGAGCACGCACAGCGCCACGCCGGTGCCCTCGAAGATGTCCTGGTAGCGGCGGCGGTCTTCATGCAGCTGGCGCTGGCGACGACGCAGGTTGAACAGCGCCAGCAGCGGCAGCAGCGAGCAGGCGCCCAGCAGCAGGAACTTGCCGATCAGAGCGGGCAGCAGTTGCAGCTCGGCGTCGTGTTCGTCGAACAGCGTGCGCAGTTGCCAGTCGGTGTTGGCCAGCGGCACGCTGGTGACGCTCTGGGCCTGCTCGCGGGCGCTCAGGGCCAGGCCGGTCTCGCTGCTGGCCGGGTCGCGTTGCAGCACCAGCGCCGGCTCGCGGCTTTCCAGCAGCCAGCGCGGCGGGGCAGTGGGGTCCACGCGGTGGGTGAGGATGGAATAGATTGAGGCGTCCAGGCGCAGCAGCCAGTAGCCTTCGCCGGGGCGCTCGCTGGCGCTGAGCAGCAGGTATACCTGATGGGCGTCGGGGCTCTGGCTGAAGTGGAAGCTCTCGCCCAGACTGCGCTTCACCAGGCTGGGCAGGTCGTAGCCGGCGGCGGCATGGCCGTTGTCGGCCAGCACGTTGCCCTGGCTGTCGAGCCGGGCCACGCTTTGCAGGGCCGGCAGGTGCGCCTGCAGCAGCGCCTGCACGCCCTGGGGCGTCTGCGCATCGCCGCTGGTGGCGCGGTACAGGGCCTGCTGGCCCTTGAGGGCCATGTTCAGCCCCAGGTGCTCGCCCAGCACGGTGGTGTAGTCCAGGGTACGCTGCCGTTGGTCGGCGACGCTGTGCTTGAATTGGTCCAGCAGTTGCCACACCAGCAAGGTCAGCAGCAGCAAGGCCAGCAGGGCCAGGGCGCTTTTTAAGGTGCCGCGCGTCGGCTCGCCGGTCGCGTTGATCGGGGAGCGCAGGGATGACGGCTGGTTGAGGTTGGTCAAACTGTGATCCTGCGGTCTGGCTGGCTGTGGCAAGTGGCTGGCAACAGGGCTTGCAGCCCGCTGCAAAGGGCCCCCTGGCCATAAACTGCGCGCACTATAAGCCGGACGCCCGAAGGGCGGCTAGCATGCCTTGTTTTATGGCCATGTGCCACCAGTGCTTGCAGGTCGTTTGCCCTGTCTCGCGCATTCCGGTAGCTTTGACCATCTCGCGGATTCTTCATCTGTCTACTGTCACCAGGTTTCTCATGGCTCAATACGTCTACACCATGCATCGGCTGAGCAAAGTTGTGCCGCCGAAGCGGGAAATTCTCAAAAACATTTCCTTGTCGTTCTTCCCTGGCGCCAAGATCGGCGTGCTGGGCCTCAACGGCTCGGGTAAATCCACCCTGCTGAAAATCATGGCCGGCGTCGACAAGGAATTCGACGGTGAAGCCCGCCCGATGCCCGAGCTCAACGTGGGTTATCTGCCGCAGGAGCCACAACTTGACCCGGCCAAGACCGTGCGTGAAGTGGTGGAAGAAGCGGTCAGCGTCATCAAGGACGCCCAGGCGCGCCTCGATGAAGTGTATGCCGCCTACGCCGATCCGGATGCCGATTTCGACAAACTGGCTGCCGAACAGGCCAAGCTCGAGGCCATCCTCCAGGCCAGCGACGGCCACAACCTGGAGCGCCAGCTGGAAGTGGCGGCCGATGCCCTGCGCCTGCCGGCCTGGGACGCCAAGGTAGAACACCTGTCGGGTGGTGAAAAGCGCCGCGTGGCCCTGTGCCGCCTGCTGCTGTCGGCCCCTGACATGCTGCTGCTCGACGAACCGACCAACCACCTGGACGCCGACTCGGTAGCCTGGCTGGAGCACTTCCTGCACGACTTCCCGGGCACCGTGGTAGCGATCACGCACGACCGTTACTTCCTGGACAACGTGGCAGGCTGGATCCTGGAACTGGACCGCGGCGCCGGCATTCCTTACGAGGGCAACTACTCGGGTTGGCTGGAAGCCAAGTCCGACCGTCTGGCCCAGGAATCCAAGCAGCAGTCGGCCCATGAAAAGGCCATGAAGGAAGAGCTGGAGTGGGTGCGCAAGGGCGCCAAGGCCCGCCAGTCGAAATCCAAGGCTCGTCTGCAGCGCTTCGAGGAAATGCAGTCGCAGGAATTCCAGAAGCGTTCGGAAACCAACGAGATCTACATCCCGGCCGGTCCGCGCCTGGGTGACAAGGTCATCGAGTTCAAGAACGTCACCAAGGGCTATGGCGACCGTGTGCTGATCGACAACCTGTCGTTCGCCATGCCCAAGGGCGCCATCGTCGGCGTGATCGGCGGCAACGGTGCCGGTAAGTCGACCCTGTTCCGCATGCTGATGGGCAAGGAACAACCGGACTCGGGCAGCATCGAGATCGGTGAAACCGTGCAGCTGGCCTGCGTGGACCAGAGCCGCGACGACCTGGACGGCAGCAAGACCGTGTTCCAGCAGATCTCCGACGGTTCGGACAACATCCGCATCGGCAACTACGAGATCCCGTCGCGCACCTACGTTGGCCGTTTCAACTTCAAGGGCGGCGACCAGCAGAAGTTCGTCAAGGACCTGTCCGGTGGTGAGCGTGGCCGCCTGCACCTGGCCCTGACCTTGAAAGAGGGCGGCAACGTCCTGCTGCTCGACGAACCATCCAACGACCTCGACGTGGAAACCCTGCGTTCGCTGGAAGAAGCGCTGCTGGACTTCCCTGGCGCCGCCATTGTGATCTCTCACGATCGGTGGTTCCTGGACCGCGTGGCGACCCACATCCTGGCGTACGAGGATGATTCGCAGGCAGTGTTCTTCGAAGGCAACTACACCGAATACGAAGCCGACCGCAAGAAGCGCCTCGGCGACGCAGCGGCCCAGCCGCACCGGGTACGCCACAAGAAACTGGCGTAAACAGAAACGGGGCCTTCGGGCCCCGTTTTTTATGGGCCGTACCGCAAACGCGTAGCCGCTGCCGCAGGCTGCGCTGGCCCTATGCCTCGCTGGAAATCTTCAGGGTTCACGCTGGCCAGCGCAGCCTGGCGGCAGCGGCTACGCATTTGTTGGTCGGCAGCAATCAAGGGTGGTACGCGCGGCCTTCGCCCTGGGTTTTCTGCTGCTGCCACGCCCGCTCGCGGTCGTCGCCGTGCTGCACGCTCCAGTCGCTCTGGTCCGGCTGCGCGCTGGCGCTGGCCTGGCATTGCCTGAAGCCGTCGTCCCAGCCGGTGGCGTAGACCTTCTCGTTGAGGTAGCGCGGCACGTCCTTGCGGAAGAAGCCGTTGACGCCTGCCGCTTCCCGGCCACTGCCGCAGCCATCCTTGAACCCGTCGGCGTAACCCGGCGGGTACCCTTGGCTGACCATTTGCTCATGGGTGGACTGGCATCCCGCCAGCGCCACCACCATCAAAACCACCACACAGCGCCACATGATCCGACTCCCGTTTCATGCCCACCGCTCCCGCCTGGAAACTGCGACGGTCAAACGGTGGACCCGTGAGTCAAGTCTAGGTTCGATTTGGTTGCCGCCCCGTCAACGCCGTGTGATGGAATTGTCAGTAGTGGTACCACTTGAGCTCCAGCATCACCTCGTTGCGTGGCCCTGCAAGCTCGCTGAAGTCGCGCTGGGCGCTGAGGCGCAGGCCCAGGTTGCGGGACAGCTCCCACTGCTGGTTGAGGCTCAGGGTGCGGCGTACCTCGCCGTTGAGGAAGTAATCGCCCTGGGCCTCCAGGCGCAGGTTACCCAGGCGGTTGCGCCACAGCAGGCCGCTGTCGAAGCCGGCGGCGGGGGAGAGCATGGCCGAGAAGTCGTTGTTGTGTTCGAGCCGCGCGGTGCCCAGGGCGAACGCCAGGGTGTGTTCGCCCAGTTGCCAGGTGCCGCCGGCGCCGCCGTTGACGTGGCTGACCAGGGTCTCGCTGCCGTGCTTGCCCAGCACCCGTTCCAGGCCGCCGGTCACCTGCCAGGACAAGGGCTGCAGCAGCTCGTTGCGCGGGGTCATTGAACGGATGGTGGCCAGGTCCAGGCGCTGCAACTGCCAGCGGTTGCCCTCGTATTGGCGCAGCCTGGTGTTGAGGATCTCGATCTGCGCGCCCAGGGGGAAGCCCTCGCTGTTGTCGTTGAGGTCGTGGTAGGCCATGCGCAGGCCATACTCGGCGAAGTTCTTGCCGTCGCGGTTGCCCGCAGCCACCTGCCAGGTACGCGAGTCGTGGCCGTCTTCCGGCAGGCCGGGGCGCTCTACCTGCAGCTCCGGCGGCGGGTTCTGGCTGATGGCGCGCAGCAGCTGGAAGCTGCGCTGGGCGCTGGCCGGGTCGCGCTCCTGGGCGGTGGCGCGGTAGCGCTCGAGGCGGTAGGCGGCGTCCTGGATCAGCGCCCGGCGCGGGGCCGGCAAGGCGCTGTAGGCGGGGTTCTGCAGCTGCCCGGTGTCGGCGGCCACCTTCAGCACCCACTGTTGCTCATCGGCATCCAGGGGCTTGGCACGGGCCAGCAGCTCCCGTTCGCGGGAAGGCCGGTAATCGATCTCGCCGACGATGCCCGCCTGCTTCACCGCCTTCACCGTGTCGGTGGGGATCGCCGTCAGCGGGAATTGCCCGGTCAGCTGCAGGCTGGGGCGCGCCACTTGCAGCAGCTCCAGCAGGCGGTACGAGCAGTTTTCGTCGAAGAAGAAATAGTCGAAGCGGATCTGCTTGAGCTCCCACACGTGCTCCACCATGCGTCCGGTTTCCTCGGGCGTCAGGTCCAGGTGGTACTCCCACAGGTCGCGGTTCTCCAGGCTGCGGTATTCGGCCAGTTTCTGCTGGTAGGGCACCAGCGAGAACATGCCCGGGTAGCCGCCCGCCAGGCCCTTCCAGGCGTAGAGGATGCTGTTGTCGTTGCCCTCGATGTAGGCGCCGAAGTTGATCGCCGAGCTCAGCAGCGCGGTCTTGTCCTGCCTGGCTTCGGCCTGGTCGATGCGCAGCAGGGTGTGGCCGAACATGGACGAGGGGCTGTTGAGGTAGGCCGCCGGGAACACCAGCACGGTGTGGTGCGGGGAGATCTCCTTGTACCACTGCTGGAAATCGCCGCACTCGGGCGTCGGCAAATCGTGCAGGTCCAGCTGTTGCCGCAACCAGCGGGTGCGCGCGGGAAACACGCACTGGGCCTGTTGGTTGCCCAGGCTGGCGGGGGCGTACAGCGCCGCGACCGTGGCCGCCAGTTCCTGGTCCGGGTGGTGGGCGCCGTCGGCGGCCAGGAAGAAGCGCCTGTCATCGACGTAGCTGCGCCAGCCGCCCAGTTTGGCCGGGGTGTAGTGCCCCAGGGCGAGCCAGTACGGGTCGGCTGCCAGGGCGGTGATGCGGGATGGATCCACGTGAGGTGCGGCATGCAGCGGGGCGCAGACACAGAGCGCCAGGTAAGCAAGGCGTTTGAGCATCTTTGGCAACTAAGTCAGATGGACGAAAAGGCGTGCCGCAGTGGCGTGGAAATCCCGCCCCGAAGGGCGGGCGGTTCGAGCTTAGGCCTCGGTTGCGTACTTGGCCAGGCGAGGGTCGTTTTTCAGCACGTGCAGGGTGTTGGCGTGGACATCGTCGGCGGTGACGTTGGCGGTGGTGAAGATGTCCTGGAAGTGCTGGTGGGTGACGGATTCGAAGTAGGCGCGGTCCTGTGGCGCCACGCCCAGTACCACGGCGTAGGTGGTCAGGGCTTCGCCCTGGCCCTTGGCCATGTCCTCGGACAGTTCATTCATCATGCCATTCATGGCGATCCACGACTTGCCACCGTAGGTGAGCGCGGCGTTGGTGGAGCAGCCGTTGGTGCCCGAGGTCATGCCGAAGGTGGCGTTGCCCGAGGTGCCGTTGGTGGTGGATGCCAGGAAGTGGGCGGGGGTGCCGCGCTGGCCTTGGAACAGCATGTTCCCCCAACCGCAGTCCGGGCCGCCAGGGGCCTGGGCCATGGCGTTCAGCGAGACAACAGTGAAGAGCGTACCCAGAAGAATCCGTTTCATAGCTTTGTTCTCTTTTGAAGGTGCAAAACTTAAGGTTCAGGACTGCCTGGGACGGCACGGCTCCAGGACGCAGGTTGGAGTTTAGGCGGGGATTCACAGTTCAACTGAAAAACTGCCTTTTGAGCCTTACACCCATCCCCGTAGCAGCGGCCGCAAGGCCGCGTCCGCATCCACCGCGCATGTCGCTTGCAGGCTGGCGCTTATCGGCGCCAGAATGCCGTCATCTGCCCCGCCGAAGTAAGGATGCCCGATGCCTGATCCTGTTGCTGCCAGCTTGCGTCTTGCGCCAGAAGCGCTGACCCGTCCGTTTTCCGCTGAACAGTTCAGCTTCTCCACCACCAATGATCTGGAGCCCTTTCGCGGTGTGCTTGGCCAGGAACGCGCCGTGGAGGCGCTGCAATTCGGCGTGGCCATGCCCCGCCCCGGCTACAACGTATTCGTCATGGGCGAGCCGGGCACCGGCCGCTTCTCGTTCGTCAAACGCTACCTGAAGGCCGAAGGCAAGCGCCTGCAGACCCCGCCGGACTGGGTGTACGTCAACAATTTCGACGAGCCGCGCGAGCCGCGCGCCCTGGAACTGCCGCCTGGCACCGCCAGCGCCTTCATCGCCGACATCGGCGGGCTGATCGACAACCTGCTGTCGACCTTCCCGGCGGTGTTCGAACACCCTTCCTACCAGCAGAAGAAGAGCGGCATCGACCGCGCCTTCAACCAGCGTTATGACCGCGCCCTGGACGTGATCGAGCGCCTGTCGCTGGAGAAGGACGTGGCCCTGTACCGTGACAGCAGCAACATCGCCTTCACGCCCATGCTCGACGGCAAGGCGCTGGACGAGGCCGAGTTTGCCCAGCTGCCCGAAGCCGACCGCGAGCGTTTCCATTCGGACATTTCCGACCTCGAAGAGCGCCTCAACGAGGAGCTGGCCAGCCTGCCCCAGTGGAAGCGCGAGTCGGGCAACCAGCTGCGCCAGCTGAATGAGGAAACCATCACCCTGGCCCTGCAGCCGCTGCTGTCGCCGTTGTCGGAGAAGTACGCCGAGAACGCCGCGGTGTGCGCCTACCTGCAGGCCATGCAGGTGTACCTGCTCAAGACCGTGGTCGAGCAACTGGTGGACGACAGCAAGACCGACGCCCAGGCGCGCAAGCTGCTCGAAGAGCAATACGCCCCCAGCCTGGTGGTCGGCCACCCGGGCAATGGCGGCGCGCCGGTGGTGTTCGAGCCGCACCCTACCTACGACAACCTGTTCGGCCGCATTGAATACAGCACCGACCAGGGCGCGCTGTACACCACCTACCGGCAGCTGCGCCCGGGTGCCTTGCACCGCGCCAATGGCGGTTTCCTGATTCTGGAAGCCGAGAAAATGCTCGGCGAGCCTTTCGTGTGGGACGCCCTGAAGCGCGCCCTGCAGTCGCGCAAGCTGAAGATGGAATCGCCGCTGGGCGAGTACGGCCGCCTGGCCACCGTCACCCTGACGCCGCAGATGATCCCCTTGCAGGTCAAGGTCATCATCATCGGCTCGCGCCAGTTGTACTACGCGCTGCAGGACGCCGACCCGGACTTCCAGGAGATGTTCCGGGTGCTGGTGGACTTCGACGAAGACATTCCCATGGTCGACGAGAGCCTGGAGCAGTTCGCCCAGCTGCTCAAGACCCGCACCTCGGAAGAGGGCATGGCACCGTTGACCGCCGACGCCGTGGCGCGCCTGGCCACCTACAGCGCGCGCCTGGCCGAGCACCAGGGGCGCTTGTCGGCGCGCATCGGCGACCTGTTCCAGCTGGTCAGCGAGGCGGACTTCATTCGCCACCTGGCCAATGACGAGATGACCGACGCCGGCCACATCGACCGCGCGCTGAAGGCCAAGGCCACGCGTACCGGACGGGTGTCGGCGCGCATCCTCGACGACATGCTGGCGGGCATCATCCTGATCGACACCGACGGCGCCGCCGTGGGCAAGTGCAACGGCCTGACGGTGCTGGAGGTCGGTGACTCGGCGTTCGGCGTGCCGGCGCGCATCTCCGCCACGGTGTACCCGGGCGGCAGCGGCATCGTCGACATCGAGCGCGAGGTCAACCTGGGCCAGCCGATCCACTCCAAGGGGGTGATGATCCTCACCGGTTACCTGGGCAGCCGCTACGCCCAGGAATTCCCCCTGGCGATCTCGGCCAGCATTGCGCTGGAGCAGTCCTACGGCTACGTCGACGGCGACAGCGCCTCGCTGGGCGAGGCCTGCACGCTGATCTCGGCGCTGTCGCGCACGCCGCTCAAGCAATGCTTCGCGATCACCGGCTCCATCAACCAGTTCGGTGAAGTGCAGGCGGTGGGCGGGGTCAACGAGAAAATCGAAGGCTTCTTCCGCCTGTGCGAGGCCCGCGGCCTCACCGGCGAGCAGGGGGCCATCATCCCTCACGCCAACGTCGCCACCCTGATGCTCGACGAGAAGGTGCTGCAGGCCGTGCGTGCCGGGCAGTTCCACGTCTACGCCGTGCGCCAGGCCGACGAGGCCCTGAGCCTGCTGGTGGGCGAGGACGCCGGTTCGCCGGACGCCAACGGCGAGTTCCCCGAGGGCAGCGTCAACGCGCGGGTGGTGGAGCGCCTGCGGGAAATTGCCGAGATGATCAGCGAGGAAGACCTCAAGGAAGCCGAGAAGGAGCACGCCGAGGCCGAACTGGCCCAGGTCAAGCCAGCCTGAGGCGGGGAGGGCGCCGGATGACCATTCGGCGCCTGACTGCGCAGTCGCACATTGCCAGCCCAGGTTTTCTTCTATCCTCAGGGCATGGATAGCCACGGGTCGCAGGATTGAAACAGCCTTCCCTTGAAGGTTGAAGCAAAAGCTTTATTGAGGAGCGACGCCATGCCGCGCAACCTCAGCCTTACTCGCCAATGCCTGGGTCTGGTGACCCGAATCGAGTGCAGCATACGCCCACTGGCCGGTGATACCGGGATGTGGACACTGCTTTTTGCCGCTGGCATGGCCGGCGAACAACCCTCCGCCATCAAGTCCCAGGGGCCTTTCCCCGGCCCCACCGTGGCCGAGTCGGTGATGGAGGCCATCGTCGACAGCCTGACGCTGCACGGCTACCAGGTGGCGGGTGACCCGCAGATCTGGTCGCTGCACTTGCAGGCGCAGCTGCGCAAGATCAACGGCGAGCGCTGTCACCGCTGTTCGTCTTGAATGTCGCGGTGGGAAATTTGTGGGAGCTGGCTTGCCAGCGAGTTTTTGAGGGCCTTCAAAAACTCGCTGGCAAGCCAGCTCCCACAAGAGTGGGCACTTGGCAGGTATAATCGCGTCCCGATTTTACCGCCCAGGTGCAGTTTTCAATGGAACGCTTTATCGAAAAAACCATGTACGCCTCGCGCTGGTTGCTGGCGCCGATCTACGTGGGCTTGTCCCTGGGGCTGCTGGCGCTGGCCCTGAAGTTCTTCCAGGAGGTCTTCCACGTCATCCCCAACGTGTTCTCCATGGGCGAGGCAGACCTGATCCTGGTGCTGCTGTCGATGATCGACATGGCGCTGGTGGGTGGCCTGCTGGTGATGGTGATGCTCTCGGGCTACGAGAACTTCGTCTCGCAGCTGGACGTCGACGAAGGCGAGGAGAAGCTCAGCTGGCTGGGCAAGATGGACTCCAGTTCGCTGAAGATGAAGGTGGCCGCGTCCATCGTCGCCATTTCCTCGATCCACCTGCTGCGCATGTTCATGGACGCGCGCAACATCGAGCCGCAATACCTGATGTGGTACGTGATCATCCACATGACCTTCGTGGTGTCCGCGTTCGCCATGGGTTACCTGGACAAGATCACCAAGCACTGACCGACAGCTATCGGACGGGCGGCGTGGCGGCCGCCTTGTGCTTTGTGCGCCGCTGTACGAAAAATGAGCGGTGACATCCATTCGAATTACCTGAGGTGCAGTCATGAATTTTCAGGAACTGACCACCCACGCCAATGCCGGCATGATCGACGAGCTCAACCTGATCTCGCTCGAAGGCGGCATCTACCTGCTTGAAGCCCGCATGCACGGCAAGTCCCACCCGCTCAACGACGCCACCGGCCACGCCTTGCACCTGCGCTCGGTGGAGCATGCCCGCGACCTGCTGCAGACCCTGCCGGCCATGCCGTTCCACCTGGTGCACGGCTCGGTGCACGACGAGATGTGCGGCCTGGGCGACAGCGCCGAGGAAGACCTGCGCGTGCCCATCTCCTTCCGCTCCCGCCACTGACGGCCCGGGCAGGCTGGACTGGCCACTTCAGTGTGCTAGTCTGCTTGCCCTTTTGGTTTGGGCCCGGGGAGGCAGGCGACGTCATGGTTGCCCGCTGCCGGGCCCTGCAGCGGAGCACGAAGATGTCCGAAGTAAACCTGTCCACCGACGAAACCCGCGTCAGCTACGGCATTGGCCGTCAGCTGGGTGACCAGCTGCGCGACAACCCTCCGCCGGGTGTCAGCCTGGACGCCATCCTGGCCGGCCTGACCGACGCCTTCAACGGCCTGCCAAGCCGCGTCAGCCAGGAAGACCTGTCTGCCAGCTTCAAGGTCATTCGTGAAGTGATGCAAGCCGAAGCGGCTGCCAAGGCCGAAGCGGCCGCTGGCGCTGGCCTGGCGTTCCTGGCTGAAAACGCCAAGCGCGACGGCATCACCACCCTGGCTTCGGGCCTGCAGTTCGAAGTGCTGACCGCCGGTGAAGGCGCCAAGCCTTCGCGCGATGACAGCGTGCGCACCCACTACCACGGCACCCTGATCGACGGCACCGTGTTCGACAGCTCCTACGAGCGTGGCCAGCCGGCCGAATTCCCGGTCAGCGGCGTGATCGCAGGCTGGACCGAGGCGCTGCAACTGATGAACGCCGGCAGCAAATGGCGCCTGTACGTGCCAAGCGAACTGGCCTACGGTGCCCAGGGCGTTGGCAGCATCCCGCCGCACAGCGTGCTGGTGTTCGACGTAGAGCTGCTGGACGTACTGTAAGCACTACTCACCCGTAGCAGCGGCCACCAGGCCGCGTCCCAGGCGCCACGGATCCGTGGTGGTGGCGGACGCAGCCTGCGGCAGCTGCTACGGGGTTGCGGTTCAATGCAGGCTGCTTACCGGGCGCAACGCTCGGGCATAGCAGAACAGAAACAGGTTGCGCACCAGCTCCTTGAGCACGATCGGCTCGCTGGAACTCAGGCCCGACAGGTCCAGGTCACCCTGGTCGCGCAGTTCGTCCAGCGCTTCTTCTTCCAGCACCGCACACACTTCGCCCGTCTCCCGATGGAGGATGCGCAGGTAAGGGTGTGGCCGGTCCAGCCAGGCGTCGATGAGATAGGTCATGATGATTCTCCTTGAAAGCGTTCAATGAGAATAATTCTTATTCAAAGAATAGCAAGGATCTATCGCGTCAATTTTTTCGCGGCGGGGCGGGGGAGGTGGGCGGAGGCCGCAGCGGGCAGCCTCGCAACTATTCGTCGGCTCAGACCTTGCGGACGAATTCGGACTTCAGCTTCATCGGGCCGATGCCGTCGATCTTGCAGTCGATGTCGTGATCGCCGTCGCACAGGCGGATGTTCTTCACCTTGGTGCCGACCTTGACCACCAGCGAAGTGCCCTTGACCTTGAGGTCCTTGATCACGGTGATGGTGTCGCCGTCCTGCAGCACGTTGCCTACCGCGTCCTTCTTCACCGCGTCATCGCCAGCCGCCTCGGTTTCACCGCTGGCCGACCACTCGTGGGCGCATTCCGGGCACACCAGCTGGGTGCCGTCCTCGTAGGTGTATTCGGAGTTGCATTTGGGGCAGGCAGGCAGAGTGCTCACGCGGGATCCTCGGTGCGGGCAAAATAAAGGCGCGCATTGTATAGGGTTTTTAATCCGGCGGGGGATCTGCGGGGGATACATTCGCGGGCCTGGCCTGCTCCAACAGGGCAACGCGGTCCTGTAGGAGCGGGCGAAGCCCGCGAATGGAGCGACGCGGTATCAGTGCGTACGAGCTACGGCGAACTCGCTCAGCTCGACCAGCGCGTCGCGGTATTCGCTGGGCGGCAGCACATCAAGGCAGGCAATGGCGCGCTTCACGTAGTCGCGGGCCAGGTTGGCGGTGTAGGCCAGGGCGCCGGAGCTTTCCACGGCGGCGCGGATGCTTTCCAGGTCTTCGATGCCACCTTTCTGGATGGCACGACGCACCAGGGCAGCCTGCTCGGCGGTGCCTTCGCGCATGGTGTAGATCAGCGGCAGGGTCGGCTTGCCCTCGGCCAGGTCGTCACCGACGTTCTTGCCCAAGGTCTCGGCGTCGCCCTTGTAGTCCAGCAGGTCGTCGACCAGTTGGAAAGCCACGCCCAGGTGGTCGCCGAAGGTGCGCAGCGCCTCGGCCTGCTCTGGCGTGGCTTCGGCCAGGGCCGCGGCGCTGTGGGTGGACGCTTCGAAGAGCATCGCGGTCTTGCCGCGAATAACTTCCATATACACTTCTTCGGTGGTGCTGGCGTCGCGAACCTTGGATAATTGCAGCACCTCGCCCTCGGCGATGACGCGCGTGGCCTGGGACAGGATGCGCATGACCGGCATCGAGCCCAGCTCGACCATCATCTCGAACGAACGCGAGTACAGGAAGTCGCCTACCAGCACGCTGGGGGCGTTGCCCCACATGGCGTTGGCGGTGGAACGGCCACGGCGCATGCCGGACATGTCGACCACGTCGTCGTGCAGCAGGGTGGCGGTGTGCAGGAATTCGATGGTGGCCGCCAGCAGGCGCAACTGGTCGCC
The DNA here is from genome assembly GCF_057128625.1 of Pseudomonas imperatae. Taxonomy (NCBI): domain Bacteria; kingdom Pseudomonadati; phylum Pseudomonadota; class Gammaproteobacteria; order Pseudomonadales; family Pseudomonadaceae; genus Pseudomonas; species Pseudomonas imperatae. Next base: position 166,496 of record NZ_JBSKHP010000001.1, read on the forward strand.
TTCGCGCCCCAGGGCCTTGCCGCACAACAGCACCAATAAAGGACGCAGGCGCTTGCCCCCGGCCGACGTGATGTAGTCACCGATTTTCGACACCAGCGGTACGCGCGAAGTCAGTTGCTTCTTGATGATGACGTCGACGGCGTTGAAATCGTCCGCCACCGCGCGGTAGAAAGCTTGGGGTTGCATCAGCGACAGGTGCTCCAGAAGGGTTGCGCGGCATGCTAGGTCTCAGGTCCGGCCCTGTCAAGGCGCGATGGACGGCCTATTGCAAGGCGGGCGGGGCTTGCGTACAATCGCGCACCCTGAACTTCCTGGGCAGCACCTGCCTTACGCAATTGCATTTGGGTCGTTCCACCCCATGCAGCCATGCCAGCCGACACTCTACTTATAAAGAGCTGGGTGAGCAGGATTATCGGAGAAATACCATGTCTTACGCAGTAATTGTTACCGGTGGCAAGCAGTACAAAGTCGCCCCGGGTGAGTACCTGAAGATCGAGAAGCTGGAAGTCGCCACTGGCGAATCCGTTACCTTTGATCGCGTTCTGCTGGTCGCCAATGGCGACGACGTCAACATCGGCGCACCAGTTGTTGCTGGCGCTACCGTTGTTGCTGAAGTGATCTCCCAAGGTCGTCACGACAAGGTTCGTATCATCAAGTTCCGTCGTCGTAAGCACCACATGAAGCGCATGGGCCACCGCCAGTGGTACACCGAGATCAAAATCACCGGTATTCAGGCTTAATTTCAGCCTAATTCCTCACTAGGAGAATTGACTCATGGCACACAAAAAAGCTGGTGGTAGTACCCGTAACGGTCGCGACTCAGAAGCCAAACGCCTTGGCGTGAAGATGTATGGCGGCCAGGCTATCAAAGCAGGCAACATCATCGTGCGTCAGCGCGGCACCCAATTCCACGCTGGCTACGGCGTTGGCATGGGTAAAGATCACACTCTGTTCGCTAAAGTCGAAGGCGTGATCAAGTTCGAAGTAAAAGGCGCCTTCGGTCGTCGTTACGTGAGCGTAGTCGCGGCCTAATCGCGAGTTCGCTTGGAAAGCCCTGTCTCGCGACGGGGCTTTTTCGTTTGTGGGGTGAGTCTCTTGCAAAGGTTTGCATGGGCCGCTGGCGCGAGTATCGTTGATGGGGTCCGCCGCGCTCATTTTTGCAAGAGCCTTATGTCTTTGCTTTTTTTGGCTCGTCCGTAAGGCGAGAGGCGTTTTTCATGAAATTTGTTGATGAAGTATCCATCCGGGTAAAAGCAGGCGACGGCGGCAATGGCTGCATGAGCTTCCGCCGGGAAAAGTTCATTGAGAACGGTGGCCCCAACGGTGGTGATGGTGGTGACGGCGGCTCGATCTACATGATCGCCGACGAAAACCTGAACACCCTGGTGGACTACCGCTACACCCGTCACTTCGACGCCGAGCGCGGTTCGAACGGCGGCAGCACCGACTGCACCGGCAAGAAGGGTGAAGACCTGGAGCTGCGCGTGCCGGTCGGCACCACCGTGATTGACGCGGCCACCCAGGAAATCATCGGTGACCTGGTCAAGGCCGGCCAGCGCCTGCTGGTTGCCCATGGCGGCTGGCACGGCCTGGGTAACACCCGTTTCAAGTCCAGCACCAACCGTGCGCCACGCCAGACCACGCCAGGCAAGCCGGGCGAGCAGCGTGACCTGAAGCTGGAAATGAAAGTGCTGGCCGACGTCGGCCTGCTGGGCCTGCCGAACGCCGGCAAGAGCACCTTCATTCGCTCGGTATCGGCCGCCAAGCCGAAAGTCGCCGACTACCCGTTCACCACCCTGGTGCCGAACCTGGGCGTGGTCAGCGTCGACCGCTGGAAGAGCTTCGTCATCGCCGACATTCCCGGCCTGATCGAAGGTGCCTCCGACGGCGCGGGCCTGGGTATCCGCTTCCTCAAGCACCTGGCGCGTACCCGCGTGCTGCTGCACCTGGTCGACATGGCGCCGCTGGACGAAACCAGCCCGGCCGATGCCGCTGAAGTCATCGTCAACGAGCTGACCAAGTTCAGCCCGTCGCTGACCGAGCGCGAGCGCTGGCTGGTGCTGAACAAGTGCGACCAGATCCTGGAAGAGGAGCACGAGGCGCGGGTCAAGGAAATCGTCGAGCGCCTGCAGTGGGAAGGTCCGGTCTACGTGATCTCGGCTATCGCCAAGGAAGGGACCGAGCGCCTGACTCGCGACCTGATGCGCTACCTGGAAGACCGTGCCGACCGCCTGGCCAACGACCCGGCCTACGCCGAAGAGCTGCGTGACCTGGACCAGCGCATCGAAGACGAGGCGCGTGCCCAGCTGCAAGCCCTGGACGATGCCCGTGCCCTGCGCCGCAGCGGCGTGAAGAGCGTCCACGACATTGGCGAGGACGACAGCTTCTGGGATGAAGAGGACGCTGAAGACGGTCCGGAAATCATCTACGTGCGCGACTGATACGCCTGTGGCCGCAGCCTGGCGGCAGCGGCCACGGTGTGTACCTCGCAAGACCGTAGTAGACTACAGCGCCGCTCCCCAGGGAGCGGCGTTTTGGTTTCTACGAATTAATTCTCCCGGGCATAGGTTGGAAGAACATGCGGAGCAAGGTGACGGGTGCGCAGCGCTGGGTCGTGAAAATCGGCAGCGCGTTGCTGACAGCTGACGGCAAGGGTCTGGACCGTGCCGCCATGGGCGTCTGGGTTGAGCAGATGGTGGCGTTGCACGAGGCTGGTGTGGAGCTGGTGCTGGTGTCGTCGGGCGCGGTAGCGGCCGGCATGAGCCGCCTGGGCTGGGCCAAGCGACCCAGTGGCATGCACGAGCTGCAGGCGGCGGCTGCCATCGGCCAGATGGGCCTGGTGCAGGCCTGGGAGTCGAGCTTTGCCGAGCATGGGCGGCACACGGCGCAGATCCTGCTGACCCACGACGACCTGTCCGACCGCAAGCGCTACCTGAACGCCCGTAGCACCCTGCGCACCCTGGTGCAGCTGGGGGTGATCCCGGTCATCAACGAAAACGACACAGTGGTCACCGACGAGATCCGTTTCGGCGACAACGACACCCTGGCGGCCCTAGTGGCCAACCTGGTGGAGGCTGACCTGCTGGTGATCCTCACCGACCGTGACGGCATGTTCGACGCCGACCCGCGCAACAACCCCGATGCCCAGCTGATCTACGAAGCCCGTGCCGATGACCCGGCGCTGGACGCGGTGGCCGGTGGTACCGGTGGTGCGCTGGGGCGTGGCGGCATGCAGACCAAGCTGCGCGCCGCGCGCCTGGCTGCCCGTTCCGGTGCCCATACCATTATCGTCGGTGGGCGCCTGGAGCGCGTGCTGGACCGTCTCAAGGCCGGCGAGCGCCTGGGCACCCTGCTGTCGCCCGAGCGCGGCATGCTGGCGGCGCGCAAGCAGTGGCTGGCTGGCCACCTGCAGACGCGCGGCACCCTGACCCTGGACGCCGGTGCCGTGCAGGCCCTGCTGGAAGGTCACAAGAGCCTGCTGCCGGTGGGCGTCAAGGGTGTGCAGGGTGGTTTCCGTCGTGGCGAGATGGTGGTGTGCCTGGCGCCCGACGGGCGTGAAGTCGCCCGCGGCCTGGCCAACTACAGCGCTGCCGAGGCGCAGAAGATCATCGGCCAGTCCTCCGAGGTCATCGAGCGCCTGCTGGGCTACATCGCCGAGCCGGAGCTGGTGCACCGCGACAATCTCATCCTGGTCTGAGGAATACTCATGCGCGTGATCAACAAGGCGGCGGTCGGGCTGCTGCTGGCATTGCCGTTGTTTGTCTCGGCCGAGGAAATTGGCCAGGTGTCGACGGTGTTCAAGTTCGTGGGCCCCAACGACCGTATCGTCGTCGAGGCCTTTGATGATCCCAAGGTGCAGGGCGTGACCTGCTACCTGTCGCGCGCCAAGACCGGTGGCATCAAGGGCGGCCTGGGCCTGGCCGAGGACCGTGCCGAAGCGTCGATCGCCTGCCGGCAGGTGGGGCCGATCCACCTGCCTGATGACCTGAAGGATGGCGAGGAGGTGTTCAAGGAGCGCACCTCGCTGGTGTTCAAGACCATGCAGGTGGTGCGCTTCCTGGACAAGAAGCGCAACACCCTGGTGTACCTGGTGTACAGCGACCGCCTGATCGAGGGTAGCCCGCAGAACGCGGTGACGGCCATTCCTATCCTGCCCTGGGCCCAGCCATAACCGGGCCTGGTCTGACGGCTGCACATAACGGCGAGCATTGCTCGCCGTTTTTTATGTGCGGGGTTAATGTGCGGGACTATTATTCCCTCTTGAATATTATTGTTATTAATTAATCATTGATTAATAAGGGGGGTTGGTTTCCTTGGGGAAAGTACAGTATTGCTGCGCCGGGAATTTTGTTATGTGGGTTGCTGTTGGCTATTTTCGAAAATATCTTTTTAGCCCGTTGAAACAAAGCTTGGCGCCTTGATTCAATGCTGAATGTTCCCTCGCCATTCACTTTCCAGGGTTGCACTTCCCGGCTAATCCAAAGTGTTTCGGCGCATTGACACGTTTTCCGTCCATGCGTAGTGTCCCGCCCGTCGCACGCCGGCGCGACGGCAGGGCCCATGGGTCGTGGGTGTTGCCATGGAGGGGGATAGCGCTGTCCCCCTTGTAATGGTTGCAGTGTAAATTGAGTGCGAAATAATATGAAAAGCCGGATTTCGAATCAGTCGGTCGACAGCGTTCGTCTGTTGGAAAGTTCATTGCTGGCAGACTTTGCCTTGTTGGCGGGGCGTGCTCATCAGCGCGGTTGGGAATTGCGATTGCGCCGAATATTGAAGCGCATGAGCTTTCGTTATTATTCGATGTCGTTTGGTTCGGTCAAGGGGGCCGAGCCTGTTCGCCCATTGACCAACTTTCCCAGTGGCTGGCTGGAGCATTATGAGCGCGAGCACTACCAGGACATCGATCCTATTGCTCGCCACTGTCGCCAGCACCTCAAGCCGCTGTTCTGGGAGCGTGCCCAGCGTCGCGCGCGAGGGCGCTCCAAGGAGTACTGGGAGGCGCTGGCGGCCGAGGGCTTGCAGGGTGGGGTCAGCATTCCGCTGCGCGGCAAGACGCTGGTGGGGGCGCTCAGTGTGGCGCATGTTGCGGGGGAGGGGGTGCAGGTTGGGCGTGACGATGATCTGGGCATGCTGTTCATGCTGGTGCCCTACCTGATCGAGGGCTTGCAGCGGCGCATGGTCATCGAGCAGTCGCCAGAGACCTGCCTGACGCTCAAGGAGGCGGAGTGCCTGGGCTGGGCGAGCATGGGCAAGACCAGTTGGGAAATTGGTCGCATCATCGGCTGTGCCGAGCGCACCGTGGACTTTCACATCGCCAACGCGGGCCACAAGCTGGGCTCGACCAATCGCGGGCATGCCATCGGCATTGCTGTGTCCCAAGGCCTGATCACGTTTTAAGCGGTGGCTTTATCGCGGGCAACAAAAAACCGACCCTAGGGTCGGTTTTTTGGTACATCAAGCAATTGCTTAGGCGGCAGCCTGAACCAGTGCTTTGATGTGGCCATTCAGACGGCCTTTATGGCGAGCAGCCTTGTTCTTGTGGATGATGCCTTTATCGGCCATACGGTCGATAACTGGCACGGCCAGAACGTAAGCAGCTTGTGCTTTTTCGGCGTCTTTTGCGTCAATGGCTTTGACTACATTCTTGATGTAGGTGCGGACCATGGAACGCAGGCTGGCGTTGTGGCTGCGACGCTTCTCAGCCTGTTTAGCACGTTTTTTGGCGGAAGGTGAGTTGGCCACCGTCGAGCTCCTCGAAAGACTTTTTAAATAGCAAACAAAATAGGCCGCGAATCATGCCGATGACTGGATCTATTGTCAAGGGTGGGTGAGACGTTCCGCTGAGTGGTCACTCTCCAGAGTGAAGTGATTCACTTCTGGCGCATGACCTGTAAACTCGCGAGTTTTGGCTCTGCCTGCTGATGCGGCGCGGAGTATCGCACAGTTGGGCGCATTCTCGCGCTGCTCTTTCGTCCAGAAGGCAGAAAAAACTTTCGATGAATCTTCTCAAGTCACTGGCCGCGGTCAGCTCCATCACCATGATCTCGCGGGTGCTGGGCTTCGTGCGCGACACCCTGATCGCCCGTATCTTCGGTGCCGGCATGGCTACCGACGCCTTTTTCATTGCCTTCAAGCTGCCCAACCTGCTGCGGCGGATCTTCGCCGAAGGGGCCTTCTCCCAGGCCTTCGTGCCGATCCTGGCCGAGTACAAGAGCCAGCAGGGCGAGGAGGCCACGCGCACCTTCATTGCCTATGTAGCCGGCATGCTGACCCTGGTGCTGGCCCTGGTGACGGTGGCGGGGATGATCGCCGCGCCGTTCGTCATCTGGGTCACGGCCCCGGGTTTTGCCGACACGCCGGAAAAATTCCAGCTCACGGCTGACCTGCTGCGGGTGACCTTCCCCTATATACTGCTGATCTCGCTGTCATCGTTCGTCGGCGCCATCCTCAACACCTGGAACCGTTTCTCGGTGCCGGCCTTTACCCCGACGCTGCTGAACATCGCGCAGATCATCTTCGCGCTGTTCCTGACCCCCTATTTCCACCCGCCCATCATGGTGCTGGCCTGGGGCGTGCTGGCCGGTGGCCTGGCGCAACTGCTGTACCAGCTGCCGCACCTGAAGAAGATCGGCATGCTGGTGCTGCCGCGTTTCAGCTGGCGCGACACCGGTGCGCTGCGGGTGATGAAGCAGATGGGGCCGGCCATCCTCGGCGTGTCGGTGAGCCAGATCTCGCTGATCATCAACACCATCTTCGCCTCGTTCCTGGCGGCGGGCTCGGTGTCGTGGATGTACTACGCCGACCGGCTGATGGAGCTGCCGTCCGGCGTGTTGGGCGTGGCCCTGGGCACCATCCTGCTGCCCACCCTGGCCAAAACCTACGCCAACCGTGACCGCCAGGAGTACTCACGCATCCTGGACTGGGGCCTGCGCCTGTGCTTCATGCTGGTGCTGCCGTGTTCCGTGGCCCTGGCGCTGCTGTCCGAGCCGCTGACCGTGGCGCTGTTCCAGTACGGCAAGTTCGACGCCTTCGACGCCTCCATGACCCAGCGCGCGCTGATCGCCTACGCGGTGGGCCTGCTGGGGATCATCCTGATCAAGGTGCTGGCCCCCGGCTTCTATGCCCAGCAGAACATCCGCACGCCGGTGAAGATCGCTATCTTTACCCTGGTGGCCACGCAATTGATGAACCTGGTGTTCATCGGCCCGCTGGCCCACGCCGGCCTGGCCCTGGCTATCAGCGGTGGTGCCTGCCTGAACGCCGGGTTGCTGTTCTGGCAGCTGCGCAAGCAGGACATGTTCCAGCCGCAGCCGGGCTGGATGAAATTTTTCGTCAAGCTGTTGCTGGCAGTAATCGCCATGGCCGCGGTGCTGCTGGGCTTGATGCACTATATGCCGGCCTGGTCCGACGGCCAGATGCTGGCGCGTTTCCTGCGCCTGGGCGCCCTGGTATTGACAGGCGTGGTAGTGTATTTCGGTGTGCTGTTTGCGTTTGGCTTCCGGCTGCGGGACTTTGCCCGCCGCGGGCTGGCCTGACCGTCCGGCGTCGGTTTTCCGGTTTAGTGCCCCATGGCGGGCGGTGGCGCCTGTCGCCAGCGCCCGTGTGTGGTTATAATCGGCCACTTTATGAGCAAGAAGCGCGTTATGCAGCTGGTTCGAGGCCTCCACAACCTGCGGCCCCAACATCGGGGCTGTGTCGCCACTATTGGCAACTTTGACGGTGTTCACCGTGGCCACCAGGCTATCCTGGCGCGGCTGCGCGAGCGTGCCCTGGAGCTGGGCGTGCCCAGCTGCGTGGTGATCTTCGAGCCGCAGCCGCGCGAGTACTTCGCCCCCGAGACGGCCCCGGCACGCCTGGCGCGCCTGCGTGACAAGCTCGCGCTGCTGGCCGAGGAGGGCGTGGACCGGGTGCTGTGCCTGGCCTTCAACCAGCGCCTGAGCAAGCTCAGTGCCGCCGAGTTCGTCGACACCATATTGGTCGATGGCCTGGGTGTGCAGCACCTGGAAGTGGGGGATGACTTCCGCTTCGGCTGCGACCGCCTGGGCGACTTCGACTTCCTGATGCAGGCAGGCGTGGTCCAGGGCTTCACCGTGGAAGCGGCGCAGACCGTCGAGCTCGATGGCGTGCGCGTCAGCAGCACGCAGGTGCGCAAGGCCCTGGCCGCCGCCGATTTTTCCCTGGCCGAGCAACTGCTCGGCCGCCCGTACCGCATTGCCGGGCGGGTGCTGCACGGCCAGAAGCTGGCCCGCCAATTGGGCTGGCCCACCGCCAACGTGCAGCTCAAGCGCCGTCGCGTGCCGTTTACCGGGGTATACCAGGTAAGCGCCGAAATCGACGGCACGCTATGGCCGGGAGTCGCCAACATAGGCGTGCGGCCAACCGTTGCAGGTGATGGCAGTGCCCACCTGGAAGTACATTTGCTGGACTTTGCCGGTGACCTCTATGGCCGGCGTTTGACGGTGGTATTCCACCACAAGCTGCGTGATGAGCAGCGTTTCGCCTCCCTTGAGGCGCTGAAGTCGGCGATCGATGCGGATGTCGCCGCCGCCCGAGCCTATGCCCTTGAGCATCGGCCAACTGCTAACCCAAGAGCCTGAAATGACCGACTACAAAGCCACGCTAAACCTTCCGGACACCGCCTTCCCAATGAAGGCCGGCCTGCCCCAGCGCGAGCCGCAAACTCTGCAGCGCTGGGACAGCATTGGCCTGTACCAGAAGCTGCGTGAGATTGGCAAGGACCGTCCAAAGTTCGTCCTGCACGACGGTCCTCCGTACGCCAACGGCAGCATTCACATCGGTCATGCGGTCAACAAGATCCTCAAGGACATGATCATTCGTTCCAAGACCCTGGCCGGCTTCGATGCGCCGTACGTGCCGGGCTGGGACTGCCATGGCCTGCCGATCGAGCACAAGGTCGAAGTCACCCACGGCAAGAACCTGGGCGCCGACAAGACCCGCGAACTGTGCCGCGCCTACGCCAGCGAGCAGATCGAGGGCCAGAAGGCCGAGTTCATCCGCCTGGGTGTGCTGGGTGACTGGGCCAACCCGTACAAGACCATGAACTTCACCAACGAGGCCGGCGAGATCCGTGCCCTGGCGGAAATGGTCAAGAACGGCTTCGTGTTCAAGGGCCTGAAGCCTGTGAACTGGTGCTTCGACTGCGGTTCGGCCCTGGCCGAGGCGGAAGTGGAATACCAGGACAAGAAATCCGACACCATCGACGTAGCCTTCAACGTCGCCGACCAGCAGAGCCTGGCCGACGCGTTCGGCCTGCCGGGCCTGGAAAAGACCGCCGCCATCGTCATCTGGACCACCACCGCGTGGACCATCCCGGCCAACCAGGCGCTGAACGTGCACCCGGACTTCACCTACGCCCTGGTGGACGTCGGTGACCGCCTGCTGATCCTGGCCGAAGAGCTGGTGGAAGCCTGCCTGAGCCGCTACGGCCTGACCGGTAACGTGATTGCCACCGCCAAGGGTTCGGCCCTGGAAAACATTCACTTCCAGCACCCGTTCTACCACCGCACTTCGCCAGTCTACCTGGCCGAGTACGTGGAACTGGGCGCCGGCACCGGCGTGGTTCACTCGGCGCCTGCCTACGGTGAAGACGACTTCGTGACCTGCAAGAAGTACGGCATGGTCAACGACGACATCCTCAACCCGGTGCAGAGCAACGGCGTGTACGTGGACTCGCTGGAGTTCTTCGGTGGCCAGTTCATCTGGAAGGCCAACCCGAACATCATCGCCAAGCTGGCCGAAGTCGGCGCGCTGATGAACACCGAGACCATCAGCCACAGCTATATGCACTGCTGGCGTCACAAGACCCCGCTGATCTACCGCGCCACCGCGCAGTGGTTCGTGGGCATGGACAAGCAGCCGGTCGAAGGCGCCACCCTGCGCAACCGCGCGGTGAAAGCCATCGAAGAGACCAAGTTCGTCCCGGCCTGGGGCCAGGCGCGCCTGCACTCGATGATCGCCAACCGTCCGGACTGGTGCATCTCGCGTCAGCGCAACTGGGGCGTGCCGATCCCGTTCTTCCTGCACAAGGAAAGCGGCGAGCTGCACCCACGCACCGTCGAGCTGATGGAAGAAGTCGCCAAGCGCGTTGAAGTGGAGGGCATCGAGGCCTGGTTCAAGCTGGACGCCACCGAGCTGCTGGGCGCCGAAGCGGCCCAGTACGACAAGATCAGCGACACCCTGGACGTGTGGTTCGACTCCGGCACCACCCACTGGCACGTGCTGCGCGGTTCGCACCCGATGGGCCACGAGACCGGCCCGCGCGCCGACCTGTACCTGGAAGGTAGCGACCAGCACCGCGGCTGGTTCCACTCGTCGCTGCTGACCGGCTGCGCCATCGACAACCACGCGCCGTACCGCGAGCTGCTGACCCACGGCTTCACCGTGGACGAGAACGGCCGCAAGATGTCCAAGTCGCTGGGCAACGTCATCGCCCCGCAGAAGGTCAACGACACCCTGGGCGCCGACATCATGCGCCTGTGGGTATCGGCCACCGACTACTCGGGCGAAATGGCCGTGTCGGACACCATCCTGCAGCGCAGCGCCGACGCCTACCGTCGTATCCGCAATACCGCGCGCTTCCTGCTGTCGAACCTGTCGGGCTTCAACCCGGCCACCGACCTGCTGCCGGCCGAGGAAATGATCGCCCTGGACCGCTGGGCCGTCGACCGCGCCCTGCTGCTGCAGCGCGAGCTGGAAGAGCACTACGGCGAATACCGCTTCTGGAACGTGTACTCCAAGATCCACAACTTCTGCGTGCAGGAGCTGGGTGGCTTCTACCTGGACATCATCAAGGACCGCCAGTACACCACCGGCGCCAACAGCACCGCGCGCCGTTCGTGCCAGACCGCGCTGTTCCACATTTCCGAGGCGCTGGTGCGCTGGATCGCGCCGATCCTGGCGTTCACCGCCGACGAGCTGTGGCAGTACCTGCCGGGCGAGCGCAACGAATCGGTGATGCTCAACACCTGGTACCAGGGCCTGACCGAACTGCCGGAAGGCTTCGAGCTGGGTCGCCAGTACTGGGAAGGCGTGATGGCGGTGAAGACCGCGGTCAACAAGGAACTGGAAAACCAGCGTGCGGCGAAAGCCATCGGTGGCAACCTGCAGGCCGAGGTCACCCTGTACGCCGACGAAACCGTGAGCGCCGACCTGGCCAAGCTGGGCAACGAGCTGCGCTTCGTGCTGATCACCTCCAAGGCCACGGTCGCGCCGTTCGTCGATGCCCCGGCCGATGCCGTGGTCACCGAAGTGGCGGGCCTGAAGCTGAAAGTGGTCAAGTCCGGCTACACCAAGTGCGCCCGTTGCTGGCACTTCCGCGATGACATCGGCGTGAACGCCGAGCATCCGGAAATCTGCGGCCGTTGCGTCGACAACATCAGCGGTGCCGGTGAGGTACGTCACTATGCCTAAGGCCGATGCCGGGCGCTTCGGGCGCCTGGGCTGGCTCTGGCTGAGCGTGCTGGTCCTGGTCCTCGACCAGGCCAGCAAGTTCTACTTCCAGAGCAACCTGAGCCTGTACCAGCAGATGGTGGTCATTCCCGACTACTTCAGCTGGACCCTGGCCTACAACACCGGTGCGGCGTTCAGCTTCCTGGCTGACAGCTCGGGCTGGCAGCGCTGGCTATTCGCGCTGATCGCCGTGGTGGTCAGCGCCGTGCTGCTGGTGTGGCTCAAGCGCCTGGGGCGCAACGAGAACTGGCTGGCCGTGGCGCTGGTGCTGGTACTGGGCGGCGCGCTGGGCAACCTGTACGACCGCATCGTACTGGGCCACGTGATCGACTTCGTGCTGGTGCACTGGCAGAACCGCTGGTACTTCCCGGCGTTCAACCTGGCCGACAGCGCCATTACCGTGGGCGCCGTGATGCTGGCCCTGGATATGTTCAAGAGCAAGAAAACCGGAGAAGCGGTCAATGACTGAGCAGCGTATCGCTCAAAACACCGAAGTGACCCTGCACTTCGCCTTGCACCTGGAAAACGGTGACACCGTCGACAGCACCTTCGACAAGGCCCCGGCCGTGTTCAAGGTGGGCGACGGCAACCTGCTGCCAGGCTTCGAGGCCGCCATCTTCGGCTTCAAGGCCGGGGACAAGCGCACCGTGGTCGTGCCGCCGGAGAACGCCTTCGGTCAGCCCAACCCGCAGAACGTGCAAATCATGCCACGCTCCCAGTTCCAGGACATGGAGCTGTCGGAAGGCCTGCTGGTGATTTTCAACGACGCGGCCAATACTGAACTGCCTGGCGTGGTGAAAGCGTTCGACGACGCGCAAGTGACCGTCGACTTCAACCACCCGCTGGCTGGCAAGACCCTGAACTTCGAAGTGGAAATCATCGACGTCAAGGCTCTTTGAGCCTGACGCCAGCGCGCTGACACGAGGCCTAGCATGCAAATCAAACTCGCCAACCCCCGTGGCTTCTGCGCTGGCGTGGACCGGGCGATCGAAATCGTCAACCGCGCCCTGGAAGTCTTCGGCCCGCCGATCTACGTGCGCCATGAAGTGGTGCACAACAAGTTCGTGGTCGAGGACCTGCGCAACCGCGGGGCCATCTTCGTCGAGGAACTGGACCAGGTGCCGGACGACGTCATCGTCATCTTCAGCGCCCACGGGGTTTCCCAGGCCGTGCGCCAGGAAGCCGCTGGCCGGGGCCTGAAGGTGTTCGACGCCACCTGCCCGCTGGTGACCAAGGTGCACATCGAGGTCGCCCGCTACAGCCGTGACGGCCGCGAATGCATCCTGATCGGCCACGCCGGCCACCCCGAGGTGGAAGGCACCATGGGCCAGTACGACGCCAGCAACGGTGGCACCATCTACCTGGTGGAAGACGAGAAGGACGTGGCCACGCTCGATGTGCGCAACCCCGACAACCTCGCCTTCGTCACCCAGACCACCCTGTCGATGGACGACACCAGTCGCGTCATCGACGCCCTGCGCGCACGCTTCCCCAACATCGGCGGCCCGCGCAAGGACGACATCTGCTACGCCACGCAAAACCGCCAGGACGCGGTCAAGCAGCTGGCAGACGAGTGCGACGTGGTGCTGGTAGTGGGCAGCCCCAACAGCTCCAACTCCAACCGCCTGCGCGAGCTGGCCGAGCGCATGGCCACCCCGGCGTACCTGATCGACGGTGCCGAGGACATGCAAAAGGCCTGGTTCGACGGCGTGCAGCGCATCGGCATCACCGCCGGCGCGTCGGCACCCGAAGTGCTGGTGCGCGGCGTGATCGACCAGCTGCACGCGTGGGGCGCCACGGGCGCCGAGGAACTGGACGGCCGCCCGGAGAACATCACGTTCTCGATGCCCAAGGAACTACGCGTCAAGGCGATCTGAACGTTGTACTGAACAAAGGGCCTCATGGGCCCTTTTGTTTGTCAGGTGCACGCGGCCGGACATGGCCACCACCACCTGATAATCGCTGTAGCCCAGCCCATCGCACACATGGATAGTACCGGCCAGAAAGCCGCCGCCTTCCAGCCTTCCCCAGCCATTGGCATTGAAGCGCACCTGGCCGCGCACCGGGCCGTTGCCTTGTACCCGCACCTTGGGGTTGCCCTGGTGCACCCGTAGCACCGCCTCGTCAGGCGCCACCACGATCCGCCAGCCATTGGCCCAGTTGCCTTCCAGTGGATGCATCAGCACATCGCGGCCGCGCAGCACCGCCTCGGTGCGCGTGGCACGCAGGCTGTCGTGCAGCTCCTGCGCCAGCACCTGGCGGCGCAGTGCCTGGGTCATGCCCTGGTAGTGGGGGAGGGCCAGATGCATCAGCACCCCGGCGACCGCCGTGGCGATCATCAATTGCAGCAGTGAAAAACCTTGTTGGTGCATGCCTGTGCTCCTTGCGTGGCAAACCCGAGACGTCTTTGTACAGATGAACGCTGATCCCTCTGGAACAACCGTATATCCTGTGCCGTGCTTTGGCGCAGGCACTGCTGGTTTATAGTCCAGCGCATCCGGGGGGAGTGGGGAAAATGGATTCAAGACGTAATGGATTTACCATGGTGGAGATGGTGGTGACCGTAGCGGTACTGGCGATCATGGCCGCTGTCGCATTGCCTTCCTTCAGTAAGCTCATCGCCAACAACCGCGCCGACTCCGAGACCGGTGACCTGTACCGGGCCCTCAACTACACCCGGCTGGAAGCCATCAATCGCGGCTTGAGCGTGCGTATCACGCCGGCCAGCCCAGGCGTCTGGACCGGCGTGCTGAACATCACCCTGAGCTCCACGGGTACTACATTGCGGGTCATACCGGGCATGTCCAGCAGTGCGGGCCTGACGTTCAACACGGCACCCACCTACATCGAGTTCAACAACCTTGGGGGGCTGACCTACCCGGCGGCCGCGCTCACGTTCACCTACACCCAGGCTACGGTCACCCGCAACCTTGGGGTATGCCTGAACGGGCGCGTGGTATTGAGCGGGGTATGCTCATGAGCTTGAAACCCATACAGCGGGGCTTCTCCCTTATTGAGGTGCTGGTGGCCTTGCTGGTGATGTGCATCGGCTTGCTGGGGGCAGCGGCCATCCAGCTCAATGCCTTGAAATACACCGACAGTTCATCCATGCGTACCCAGGCAAGCTTCATAGCCTATGACATGCTGGACCGTATCCGCGCCAACAGTGGGGCGAATTACAGCCTGGCCTCGGCCAAGGCCGTAGCGACCAGCACCGACACCACCAACCCGCGAGCGTACGACTGGTCCGACTTCAAGAGCAATATCGCCACCTTCAGCAACAACACGGGGGAAGGCACCATTGCCATCGCCAGCAACGTGATTACCATCACTATTACCTGGGATGATTCGCGTGCCGGAATGTCACTCAACGCCATCAATGCCACCACGGTAACCAACCCCACCACCACGCAGACCTTCACGCTGGTCTCCAGAGCTTTCAACAACGCCACGGTGACCCAATGAGAAAGCAGGCAGCCGGCTTCGGGCTGATCGAGTTGATGGTGGCGCTGACCCTGGGGCTGGTCATTCTGCTGGGGGTGACGCAGATTTTTGTCTCCGCAAAAAATACCTATCTTGCGCAGAACGCCGCCGCGGCAATGCAGGAAGACGCCCGCTACGGTCTCAGCAAAATGCTCCAGGAGGTGCGTATGGTGGGCATGTTCGGCTGCATCGCCACGGTGACGGCCGATGCCAGTGCCCCTGATTTCCAGCTGGCAGCTGCCACGCCGATCAGCTACGTCACCACTGGCACCACGCAAGTGTTGACGCTGATTACCGGTGACGTCGGCAGCAGTGGTGGCGTACCCAATTGGACAATTCTCACCGATTGCATCACCAGCCCGGCCACGGCCTACGGCGGCGCCAAGGCCGCGGGCACCGGGCAGATGGCATTGCCGATCCGCAAGGTCATCTACACCTACAACAGCAGCGCGCAGACCTTGACCACCACCGTTGGTACCACGGCGTACACGTTGCTGAGCAATGTCAGCAGCTTCGGCGTGATGTTCGGCGTGGCCACCGACACCAGCCTTTCCAGCCCCATCACGTCCTACAGCGCCGCACCCGTCACGCCCGGCCTGATCCGCAGTGTGCGGATCAGCTTGACCCTCACCGACCCCAATGGCCGATTGCAGCCGCGCACGTTCGCGGCCGTGGCGGGCATTCGCAACCGCTTGCCCTGAAGGAGGCGCCCTTGAGCAACCTGCGAAATATCAGCTGCGCCCCTGGCGGCGGAAGGCAGCAGGGCATGGTGTTGTTAGTGGCACTGGTCATGCTCCTGCTGATCACTATGATCGGCGTCTCGTCCATGCAGAACGCGACGATGCAGGAAAAGATGGCCAGTAGCGCGCAGACCCGCAACACCACTTTCCAGGCTGCCGAAGCCGCACTGCGCGTGGGTGAAAACGCGGTGGCCGCCACCTCGTACAGCCTCACGGCCTGCTCGGGCGTCGCCGGCTGCGCGCCGCCGCCAGCGTCGGACTACAACAACGTCACTGCTGCAGGGGTGTACGGCACTGCGGGCATCACCTGGGTCGCCGTGGGCACCACCGGTTTCTACGGCGTGCAGTTGGTGGGCACCACCAGCGATCCGGTGAACAACACCTCGGGTACCACCAGCGCCTCGCTCTATCGCATCACGGCCATCGGTTTCACTGCGGTAGCCACGACCAACCCGCGCAGCGTGGTGGAGAGCATCTATGTCAAGTAACAAGCAGCCATTGCCACGGTGGCTGAGCCTGCTCATGGGGTTGGTGCTGACCCTGTTCATCGGCACCCCGGCTGACGCGTTCGCGCCCTCGACTTCGCCGCTGTTGAGCGCCGCCGCCGTGCCGCCCAACCTCATGCTGCTGGTGGACAACTCCGGCAGCATGGACAGCATCCTGATGGACTCGGGCTTCAACTCCGCGCTGACTTACCCCACCAGCTACGCGGTAACGCGTGGGTGCATCTTGTTCATCTGTGGTGGCTATGCCCCGGGTAACGCCATCAGCAACGGCAGCGCCGACTACGTGTTCGTGGGCAATCTCAGCACCTCCTACTGCAGCAGCGGCCAATATTCGTTCTACAAGAACGCCACCACCGTGCTCTGCCTGACGCTACCCGACCCCCGTGGCAGCGGCCTGACCCGCTACCCGATCAACTACATCAACTACCTGGTAGCGCAAGCCATAGCCGGCAACACCATCACGGTGACCAACAGCACGCGGATCCTCACGGCCATCAGCGTGGCCACCAGCCTGATCACCGCCAACCGGGCGCTGCGCATCGGCCTGGCCACCTTCAACCCGCCGACCAACTCCGACCCCGGCCCCGGCGGCAAGATCGCCCAGGCCATCAGTGACCTGTCGCCGGTGGCGGCAAGCGGTACGGTGACCGCCGTCAGCCAGGCCACGGCGGACAGCAACTTCAACAACCTGAAGAACTCGATCGCCGCGCTGACCGCCAGTTCCAACACGCCGCTGGCAGAGACCTACTACGAAATCACCCGCTACATGCGCGGCATGGCGCCGTACTACAACTCCACGCCCAACACCTACACCAGCCCCATCCAGTGGCGCTGCCAGAAAAACTTCGGCGTGGTGATCACTGACGGCCTGCCCACCTATGACCGGACGTTCCCGACCAACGATCCTCTGGGTGGCAAAAACCTGCCCAACTGGGACGGCATCAACAACGACGGCAACAACCTCAACGGCGATGCCGAGGGCGACACGCTGTACCTTGATGACCTTGCCAAGTTCGCCTACGACATCGACATGCGCACTGCCAGCAACGGCACCGATGCCGCCGGCAAGAGCTGGGACGCGGTGGATTTCCCCACGCAGAACATGTCGACCTACGCCGTGGGTTTCACCGCCAGCAACCAGATGCTGCTCGACACCGCCAGCTATGGCCACGGCAAGTATTACCTGGCCACCGACAGCGCCACGCTGACCACCGCGTTGTCTTCGGCGTTGAGCGACATCACCTCCAAGGCGGGCTCCGGGGGCGCCGGTACCACCAGTTCATCCACCCTGAGCGCGAGCACGGCCTATTACCAGACCCTGTATGACCCGGTGGACTGGCGCGGCATCGTCAACAACTACCCACTTAGCAGTACTGGGGTCATCGGCACCACGCCCACCTGGACCACCAACACCACCATGGCGGCAGGCACTATCACGCCGCTGTTCGAGTCGTACAACACCAGCACCGCCGCGCCCATCACCATGGCCTACGGCAACTACTCGAGCGCGCAGCAGACGGTGCTCAACGCCAACCTGCCCACCGGCATCACCGGTGCCAACCTGGTGGCCTGGAGCCAGGGCACCAACATCACCGGGCTGCGCACGCGCAGCGTGCTGATGGGCGATATCATCAACTCGACCCTGGCCCTGGCGTCGCCCACCGCGCAAACCGCTTCGGACCTGACCAACGACACCACCTACACGGCCTACCTGGCCACCAAGGCCGTCGGCATGACCGCCAGCCTTGTGGTCAACGCCAACGACGGCTACACCAACGTCCTCAACGCCGCAACAGGCGCGCGGACCTACGCCTACATGCCCTCGACAGCGCTGGCATCGTTGTACAAGGTGTCGGACACCGGCTACATCAATGGCACTGCCCACGCGTTCCTCAACGATGGGCAGATAGGCATCTACGATGCGCAGATCAACAGCGGCTGGAAGACCCTGGCCCTGGGAGGCACCGGGGCCGGTGGCAAGGCCTACGAGGCTATCCAGCTGTACGACGCCACCGCCGGCAACGTGGTCAAGGCGCTGTGGGAATTACGCCCCGACACCGCCACGGCGTTCGCCAACCTGGGCTACGCCTATTCGAAGCCGGAAGTGGCGCGCATGCCCGATGGCACCTGGGCCGCGTTCATCGCCAACGGCTATGGCAGCACCAAAGGCGTGGCTTCGCTGTTCGTGGTGAACCTGGCCACCGGTGCGCTGATCAAGGAGATCGTCGCCGAGAGTACCAACGGCAGCAATGGGCTGTCGTCGGTGAAGCTCAAGGTCAACGCCTCCAACGTGGTGCAGGCTGCCTACGGCGGCGACCTGCTGGGGCACATGTGGAAGTTCGACCTCAGCAGCACTTCCACGGCCAGCTGGGGCGTGGCGTTTTCCGGCAACCCGCTGTTCACCGCCCCAGGCGGCGCCAACCAGCCCATTACCGCGCAACCGCTGCTGATCAACAACACCACCAGCGGCAAGATGGTGTACTTCGGCACTGGCAAGCTGCTGGAAACAGCGGACAAGACCACCACCGCCGCCCAGGGGTTCTACGCGGTGTGGGACGCCGACAACGGTGCCGGCAACTACACCGTGGCCAACCTGCAGCCCCAGTCGATCACCGCCATCACCACCGTGGGCACCAGCCAGTACTTGCTGACATCCACGACGGCCACCAACTATGCCTCGCTCAAGGGCTGGTACCTGCCGCTGGTGCTGGGTACCCAGCTGACCGGCCAGCGGGTGATCTACCCGGCACTGACCACCAACGGGCGGATCATCTTCACCACTGCCTACGTCGATACCACCGACCCCTGTTCCAGCCAGGGCTCGGGCTACCTTGTGGAGCTGGACGCCATCAATGGCAGCATGTTCAGCTACCCGGTGCTGGACACCACGGGGGACCTGCTGGTCAATTCAAGTGACACTATCGTCGCCGGGGTTTACTACTCGACGGGTATCCCCAACATCAACGCCATCCTTTCGACCAATGGCGCCCAGGTGAAAATCGTCAACCTGTCCAGTGGCGAGAAAAAGTCCCAAGGGGAGCTGGGGGTGACAACGTCGCCAGGGCGGATCATGTGGCGGCAAATTCAATGAAGGAACATGAGCATGCGTAGCAAGACAGCTGGCTTTACCTTGGTAGAACTGATGGTCGTGGTGGCGATCGTTGGCATCCTGGCCGCCATTGCCTATCCCTCATACACCAACTACGTGAGGCGCACACACCGGGCGGAGATCGTCGAGCTTATGTCGGAGACGGCGCAGAACCTGGAGCGCTTCTATTCTAAGACCGGTTCTTACGCCGATGGCACCTCGAGCTTCACGCCGCCGTCGAGCAACGCCTGGTACACCGTGCAGTTCACCAGCCGCCTGGCGACCACTTATACCCTGACAGCCACGCCGATTGCCGGTACCTTGATGGCATCTGATACCTGCGGCATCTTTACCCTGCAGCAGGATGGCACCCGCACTGTCAGCGGCTCCACCAGCCTGGCCACCTGCTGGGGCCGTTGATCACCTTTTCACCCTTGGACCAAGCATGCCCACACAACAAGAACTGATCATCGTCGGCGGCGGCGTCATCGGCCTGCTGACCGCCCTCAACCTGGCCCCCCACGTGGGCCATATCACCCTGCTGGACCGTTCGGGTCTTGGCCAGGAGTCGTCGTGGGCCGGTGGCGGCATCGTCTCGCCGCTGTACCCCTGGCGCTACAGCGCGGCAGTGACGGCGCTGGCGCATTGGTCCCAGGACTTCTACCCGCAATTGGGCGCGCGGTTGTTCGCCAACACCGGCATCGACCCCGAGGTGCACACCACCGGCCTGTACTGGTTGGACCTGCCTGATGAGGACGAGGCCCTGGCTTGGGCGGCGCGGTTGAACCGGCCCCTGAGCAAGGTGGATATTTCCGCCGCCTACGACGCCGTGCCAGTGCTGGGCGGTGGCTACCGCAGCGCGGTGTACATGGCCGACGTGGCCAACGTGCGCAACCCGCGCCTGGTGAAGTCGCTGAAGGCGGCGCTGCTGGCTTGCGCCAACGTCACCGTGCGTGAGCATTGCGAGGTGCGCGGGTTCCTGCGCGACGGGCAGGCAGTGGTCGGGGTGGACACGGCCGAGGGCGTGCTACGTGCCGACCAGGTGGTGCTGACCGCTGGCGCCTGGAGCGGCGACCTGCTGGAAAGCCTGGGCGTGCGTTTGCCGGTGGAGCCGGTGAAGGGCCAGATGATTTTGTTCAAGTGCGAGGCGGACTTCCTGCCGAGCATGGTGCTGGCCAAAGGGCGCTACGCGATCCCGCGGCGCGACGGGCATATCCTGGTGGGCAGCACGCTGGAGCATGAAGGTTACGACAAGACGCCGACCGTCAGTGCGCTGGAAAGCCTCAAGGCTTCGGCCGTGGAACTGTTGCCGGCGCTGGCGCAGGCGACGCCGGTGAAACACTGGGCGGGCTTGCGGCCAGGGTCGCCGGAAGGCATCCCGTTCATTGGCCGGCTGGAAGGTTTCGAGGGTTTGTGGCTCAACTGTGGCCACTACCGCAACGGCCTGGTGCTGGCGCCGGCCTCGTGCCAGCTGTTCGCCGACCTGATGCTGGGGCGCGAGCCGATCATCGACCCCGCCCCCTACAACCCCACCGAACGTTTGGCCTAACCCCGTAGCAGCGGCCACAGGCCGCGTCACGGGCGCTGCGTAGTTCGTGGGGTTTACTCCAGCCCCAGCTTTTTCAGGCGGTAACGCATCGACCGGAACGACAGGCTCAGCCGTTGCGCCGCTGCCGTGCGGT
The DNA here is from genome assembly GCF_057128625.1 of Pseudomonas imperatae. Lineage (NCBI taxonomy): Bacteria > Pseudomonadati > Pseudomonadota > Gammaproteobacteria > Pseudomonadales > Pseudomonadaceae > Pseudomonas > Pseudomonas imperatae. The sequence continues at coordinate 187,464 of NZ_JBSKHP010000001.1, forward strand.
TCCAGCGGGTTTCTTCCAGGGCTTGCAGGATCAGCTTGCGCTCGATGTTCTCGAGGAAGTCTTCCAGGTTGTCGACATTGGTCAGGTCGGGCAGGCCGCCTTCGGTGGTCGGGGCCGATTCGCTCAGGCGCAGGTCGCTGGGCTCGATACGCTCGTTCTCGCACAGGGTGTAGGCGCGTTCGAGCATGTTCTCCAGCTCGCGCACGTTGCCGGGGAAACGGTAGCCCTTCAGGGTTTCCAGCGCCGCCGGGCTCAGTTGCGCCGGGGGCAGGCCGCTGCCGTGGGCCAGGCGCTTGAGCACGCGAGTGGCCAGCAGGGCGATGTCTTCGCGGCGTTCGCGCAAGGAAGGCACGCGCAGTTCGATGACGTTGAGGCGGTAGTAGAGGTCCTGGCGAAAACGCCCGGCCGCCACTTCGGCGTTCAGGTCCTTGTGGGTGGCGCAGAGGATGCGCACGTCCACCACCACTTCACTCTGGCCGCCGATGCTGCGCACCGCCTTCTCCTGGATGGCGCGCAACAGTTTCACTTGCATGGCCAGCGGCAGGTCCGCGACCTCGTCGAGGAACAACGTGCCACCGTTGGAGGCCTGGAACAGCCCGGGTTTGTCTTCCACGGCACCAGTAAAGCTGCCTTTACGGTGGCCGAAGAATTCGCTTTCCATCAGCTCCGAGGGAATGGCGCCGCAGTTCACCGGCACGAACGGCAGTTCGGCGCGCGGGCCTTGCTCATGGATCAGCCGCGCCACCAGCTCCTTGCCGCTGCCCGACTCGCCACTGATGTACACCGGCGCCTGGCTGCGCGCCAGCCGGCCGATCTGCTTGCGCATGGCCAGCATCGGTGGCGAGTCGCCCAGCAGGCGGTCGTCGATGCTCTGCTCGCTGCCGGCCGGGCCTTGCAGGCGCAGGGCGCTGGCCACCAGCTCGCGCAGGCGCGCCAGGTCCACGGGCTTGGTCAGGAAGTCGAAGGCACCGGCCTTGAGGGCGTTGATGGCGGTGTCGAGGCTGCCATAGGCGGTGATCATCGCCACCGGCAGCTGGGGAAAGCGTTGCTGGATATGTTGCACCAGCTCAAGGCCAGTGCCATCGGGCAGGCGCATGTCGGTCAGGCACAGGTCGAACGGCTCGCGGGCCAGCAGCTCGCGGGCTTCCTTGACGTTGCGCGCGCTGCGCGTGTCGAGTTTCATCCGGCCCAGGGTGATTTCCAGGAGTTCGCGGATATCCGGCTCATCGTCGACGATCAGGATCTTTTGCCGTTGGCTCATGTTCAACTCAGCTTCCGTGCATGGGCGAACGTGATACGCAGGCAACTGCCGCCGCGTTCACGTGGCTTGTAGTCTAGGTGCGCCTGGTTGCTTTCGCACAGTTCACGGGAAATGTAGAGGCCCAATCCTGTTCCTTTGGTTTCGGTGGTGAAGAAAGGTTCGAAGATGTGTTGCAGTTGATCGGCTGAAAACCCCGGGCCATCATCCAGCACGTCGAGAATCGGCAGGCCGTTGGTCGGGTCGACGAACAGGTTCAGCCACACCTGGGCCTGGCCATGGGCGTGGGCGCTGTAGCGCAGGCCGTTTTCCACCAGGTTGCTGAGCACCTGGGTCAGGTGGTGCGGGTCCATGCGGGTCTCGATCGGCCCGTCGGTGACGTACAGGTGCAGGGCCTGGCGCGGCGTGGCGGTGGTGCGGAAGTCGGCGAGGAAGCGCTCGAGGAACGCCCGCAGGTCCAGCGGCTCGGGCTCGGCCTGGCGGCGCCGGGACAGCTGCAGCACGTTCTCGATGATCAGGTTCATGCGCTTGGACTGGTCCTTGATAATCTCGGTCAGGCGCAGGTCGGCGGGGTCGAGGTTTTCCGACTCCTGCAACAACTGGCCGGCGTGGCTGATGGCCCCCAGCGGGTTGCGGATTTCATGGGCGATGCCCGCGGTCAGCCGGCCCAGGGCAGCCAGCTTGAGTTGCTGGGCCTGTTGGGCGACCTGCGAGAGGTCTTCGAGGAACACCAGGGTCTGCTGCTGCTCGCCGCGGCGCAGGGCGATGAAGCTGGGCTGCACCGAAGGGCCGGTGGGCGTGAACTTCAGGCTGCGCAGGCGCAGGGTAGGGTTGGTGCGCCACTGTAGCAGGCGCTCCACCAGCTCCGGTGAGTAGGCGGTGATCAATTGGCCGCCCAGGTTGAACTGGCCGATCAGCTTGAGCGCGCCTTCGTTGGCCAGCTGCACGCGGTTGACCGTATCCAGCACCAGGATGCCGGTGCGCATGCGCTGCAGGATCAGCGCGTTGAGCTCTTCCAGGTTGGTGACGTCGCTGGCGCGCTGCTCGGCCAGGCTCTCGCTGACCCGCAGCAGCCGCGTCAGGGCCTGCACCATCAGCGCCACGGCAAAGCACAGCACCCCCAGTGTGCTGGCCTGCACGTAGTTGGTGGCGGAGTTGGGGCGCAGGAAGTTCAGGTAGAAGGTCAGGTAGATGATGCCGATGCTGCCCAGCGCAGCGATCAGCAGGCCATTGCGCCCGCGCAGCAGCAAGTTGCTCATGGCCACCGAGGCGATCATCAGGTTGCCAATGCCGCTGCCCGTGCCGCCACCGGCGTAGAACAGCCCCGAGAGCATGAGGATGTCGAGCAGCGCCAGGGCGAACACGTGGCCGGGCGGGCGCAGCTTTTCCAGGAGGATGACGGCGGCGATGTTGAACAACAGGTAGGCCCAGCTGCCCGTGCGGAACCAGGCGCCGTTGGCCAGCTCCAGCAGCTTGTCATCCATGTTGCTGGAAATCAGCAGGATCAGGGTGATGCCGATGGTCAGGCGGTACAGATGGTACAGGCGCAGCAGGCGCCGCGCCTGGGGGCCGCCCGGCAGGAAAGTCTCAGCGCTCACGTGGCGCCGGGCCCTGGTCCAGGTGGGCCTGGCTGCAGTACCACTGCTGGCCGTTGCCCAGCGCGCGGTTCTGCGGCAGGTGCACGCCACAGTGGGCGCAGCGCACCATCAGCAGCGGCTGATCGTTGCCGGTGCGGGCCGGGCCCTGGGGCCGTGGCTTGACCTTGCGCCATAGCCACAGGATGGCGAAGACAATGGCGATCCAGAAAATCAGGCGAATCATGTTCAGCGGCTCGAACTTGAGGGAGATGCGGCAGTGTAGGAGCGGGCCGGGCAGGGGACAAGCGGTGCCGGGTATCGGCGGTGATATCTTTTTGATGGCCTGGGTGGCTACAGCTGAATATATTTCTGCGGATACAAAAAAAGAGGCCCGAAGGCCTCTTTTTTGCTGCGGCGTTGCTCAGTCGAACAGCCCGAAGGTCAGGTAGCTGAAGAAGCCGCGCTTCTTCTTCGGTGCGTCGTCTACCGGCTTGGCCGGCTCGTCGGCGGTACCGCCCTGGTCCTTTGGCAGCAGCTCGTGCGGGATGGCGTCCTTGTCATCCTGGAACTGTTTGGTCAGTTCCTGGTTGGCGCGGGTCTCACCCGGTGGCAGCGGTGCGCTGGTGCCTACCAGGCCCAGGGTGGCCTTGGTCAGCCACGAGCGGTTGTCCGCCTCGGCCTGTTGCGGCACGAACTTGCCGTCCACCAGTTGCGGGTGGTCAGGGTAGTTCAGCTTCAGGGTTTCCAGGCTGGTGGCGGCCAGGTCGTCCAGGCCCATGCGCTGGTAGGCTTCCACCATCACGGCCAGGCCGTCACCCACGGACGGGGTTTCCTGGAAGTTTTCCACCACGTAGCGGCCACGGTTGGCGGCGGCGACGTAGGCCTGACGGGTCAGGTAGTAGTCGGCCACGTGGATCTCGTAGGCCGCCAGCAGGTTGCGCAGGTAGATCATGCGCTGCTTGGCGTCAGGGGCGTAGCGGCTGTTGGGGTAGCGGCTGGTCAGCTGGGCGAACTCGTTGTAGGAGTCGCGGGCAGCACCCGGGTCACGCTTGGTCATGTCCAGCGGCAGGAAGCGCGCCAGCAGGCCGCGGTCCTGGTCGAACGAGGTCAGGCCCTTGAGGTAGTAGGCGTAGTCGACGTTCGGGTGCTGGGGGTGCAGGCGAATGAAACGCTCGGCAGCCGACTTGGCCGCTTCAGGCTCGGAGTTCTTGTAGTTGGCGTAGATCAGCTCGAGCTGCGCCTGGTCGGCGTAGCGCCCGAACGGATAGCGGGAGTCCAGCGCCTTCAGCTTGGCGGTGGCGCTGGTGAAGCTGTGGTTGTCCAGATCGGCCTGCGCCTGCTGGTACAGCTCGGTTTCGCTCAGGTTTTCGTCGACCACTTCCTTCTTCGACGAACAGGCGGCCGTGAGTCCGAGGATGGCGATCAGCAGCAGGTGTTTCACTTGCATGGCGGCTTGCGTCCCTATGACGGCCGCTGTCTTGGGCGTGACCGTCCTGTTATGATGAGCGCCCCGTGGAAGCCTCGGGGCAAAAGACGCCGTATTTAACCACAAGCGTGCAGCCGAAACCAAAGGCTGTGCCGCCGCACAGTCCGAGCATGTCCGAGATCATACAACTTAGCGCAGAGGTACCGTCCGAATTGGGCGGCCAACGCCTCGATCAAGTCGCCGCACAATTGTTCGCCGAGCACTCTCGCTCGCGCCTTTCCGCCTGGATCAAAGAAGGCCGCCTGACCGTGGACGGTGGCGTGCTGCGCCCACGTGACATCGTTCACGGCGGCGCCATCCTGGCCCTTTCCGCCGAACAGGAAGCCCAGGGCGAGTGGATCGCCCAGGACATCGAGCTGGACATCGTCTACGAGGACGACGACATCCTGGTCATCAACAAGCCTGCGGGCCTGGTGGTGCACCCGGCTGCTGGCCACGCCGATGGCACCCTGCTCAACGCCTTGCTGCACCACGTGCCGGACATCATCAATGTCCCGCGCGCCGGCATCGTGCACCGCCTGGACAAGGACACCACGGGCCTGATGGTGGTCGCCAAGACCATCCAGGCGCAGACCAAGCTGGTCGCGCAGCTGCAAAGCCGTACCGTCAGTCGGATTTATGAGTGCATCGTCATCGGCGTGGTCACCGCCGGGGGCAAGATCAACGCCCCCATCGGTCGCCACGGCCAGCAGCGCCAGCGCATGGCGGTCATGGAAGGCGGCAAGCCAGCCGTCAGCCACTACCGCGTGCTCGAGCGCTTCCGCTCGCACACCCACGTGCGGGTCAAGCTGGAAACCGGCCGTACCCACCAGATCCGCGTGCACATGTCGCACATCAACTTCCCGTTGGTGGGTGACCAGGCCTACGGCGGGCGCTTCCGCATTCCGCCGGCCGCCAGCGCGACCATGGTCGATGCCCTGAAGACCTTCCCGCGCCAGGCGCTGCACGCGCGCTTCCTGGAGCTGGAACACCCCACCACCGGCCAGCGCATGAGCTGGGAATCGCCACTGCCGGATGACTTCGTCTGGCTGCTGTCGCTGCTCAAGCAGGACCGCGAGGCGTTCGTCGGATGAGTGACCTGACGCAGGACCTGATTTTCCCCGATTGGCCGGCACCGGCCAACGTGAAGGCCTGCGTCACCACGCGAGAGGGCGGCGTCAGCGCCGCGCCTTTCGAGCATTTCAACCTCGGTGACCACGTGGGCGACGCGCCCGCGGCGGTGGCCGAGAACCGCCTGCGCCTGACGCGCACGTTCGGCATCCAGCCGGCGTGGCTCAAGCAGGTGCACGGCATCCACGTGGCGCACGCCAACCCGGCGGTCATCGCCGAGGCGGACGCCAGCTGGACGGCCACCCCCGGCATCGCCTGCACGGTGATGACCGCCGACTGCCTGCCCGCGCTGTTCTGCGACCGCGCCGGCACCCGCGTGGGCGCTGCCCATGCCGGCTGGCGCGGGCTGGCCGCCGGGGTGCTGGAGGCCACGGCGGAAAGCCTGGCGGTGCCGGCCAGCGAGATCCTGGTCTGGCTGGGCCCGGCCATCGGCCCGCGCAACTTCGAGGTGGGCGCCGAGGTGCGCGACATCTTCATGGCCAGCCACCCGCAGACCGCCGCAGCCTTCGTGCCGGGCGCCGCGCCGGGCAAGTTCATGGCCGATATCTACGCCCTGGCGCGCCTGCGCCTGGCGGCGATGGGCATTACCGCGGTGTACGGCGGTGGTGAATGCACCATCGAGGATCTACGCTTCTTCTCCTACCGGCGTGCGCCGCAGACCGGCCGCTTCGCGTCGCTGATCTGGCTCGATAACGCCTGACCACGACACTTCGTAGCCGCTGCCGCAAGGCTGCGCTGGCCTGTGTGAACCCTGAAAATCTTCAGCGAGGCACGGGGCCAGCGCAGCCTTCGGCAGCGGCTACGGGTAGTGTGCGTTATTGATGTGGGTCAAGCCCCTGCCGCTTGAATCTTGAACAATGCCCCCCATCTATATCGGTATCTCAGGCAGGTTTTTCTTCATCAGGTGTGTCCATCGCTCCGGCCTGCCCCTATAGGAAGGTGACATATGCGTATAGACCGTTTGACCAGCAAGTTGCAGTTGGCGCTGTCCGATGCCCAATCCCTGGCGGTGGGCATGGACCACCCGGCCATCGAGCCTGCGCATTTGATGCAGGCCTTGCTCGACCAGCAGGGCGGTTCCATCAAGCCGCTGCTGATGCAGGTGGGCTTCGACGTGAACAGCCTGCGCAAGGAATTGAGCAAGGAGCTCGACCGCCTGCCGAAAATCCAGAACCCTACCGGCGACGTCAACATGTCCCAGGACCTGGCGCGCCTGCTCAACCAGGCCGACCGCCTGGCGCAGCAGAAAGGCGACCAGTTCATCTCCAGCGAGCTGGTGCTGCTGGCGGCCATGGACGAGAACAGCAAGCTGGGCAAGCTGCTGCTCGGCCAGGGCGTGAGCAAGAAAGCCCTGGAAAACGCCATTACCAACCTGCGCGGCGGCGAAGCGGTGAATGACGCCAACGCCGAAGACTCGCGCAAGTCCCTGGAAAAATTCACCGTCGACCTGACCAAGCGCGCCGAAGAGGGCAAGCTGGATCCGGTTATCGGCCGTGACGACGAAATTCGTCGCACCATCCAGGTGTTGCAGCGCCGTACCAAGAACAACCCCGTGCTGATCGGCGAACCGGGCGTGGGCAAGACCGCCATCGTCGAGGGCCTGGCCCAGCGCATCATTAATGGCGAAGTGCCGGACGGCCTGCGCGGCAAGCGCCTGCTGTCCCTGGACATGGGCGCGCTGATCGCCGGTGCCAAGTTCCGCGGCGAGTTCGAAGAGCGCCTCAAAGGCGTGCTCAACGACCTGTCCAAGCAGGAAGGGCAGATCATTCTGTTCATCGACGAGCTGCACACCATGGTCGGCGCCGGCAAGGGCGAGGGCTCCATGGACGCCGGCAACATGCTCAAGCCGGCCCTGGCCCGTGGCGAGCTGCACTGCGTGGGCGCCACCACGCTCAACGAGTACCGCCAATATATAGAGAAGGACGCGGCCCTTGAGCGGCGCTTCCAGAAAGTGCTGGTGGACGAGCCGAGCGAGGAGGACACCATCGCCATCCTGCGCGGCCTGAAGGAGCGCTACGAGGTGCACCACAAGGTGGCGATCACCGACGGCGCGATCATTGCCGCGGCCAAGCTCAGCCATCGCTACATCACCGACCGCCAGCTGCCGGACAAGGCCATCGACCTGATCGACGAAGCCGCCAGCCGCATCCGCATGGAAATTGACTCCAAGCCCGAGGTGCTGGACCGCCTGGAGCGTCGCCTGATTCAACTCAAGGTCGAGTCCCAGGCCCTGAAGAAAGAAGACGACGAAGCGGCGATCAAGCGCCTGGAGAAGCTGACCGAGGAAATCGCCCGCGTCGAGCGTGAGTACGCCGACCTGGAAGAGATCTGGACCTCGGAGAAAGCCGAAGTGCAGGGCTCGGCGCAGATCCAGCAGAAAATCGAACAGTCGCGCCAGGAACTGGAAGCCGCCCGCCGGCGTGGCGACCTCAGCCGCATGGCCGAGCTGCAGTACGGGGTGATCCCTGACCTGGAGCGCAGCCTGCAGATGGTCGACCAGCACGGCAAGAGCGACAACCAGTTGCTGCGCAGCAAGGTCACCGAGGAAGAGATCGCCGAGGTAGTGTCGAAGTGGACCGGCATTCCGGTGGCGAAGATGCTCGAAGGCGAGCGCGAGAAGTTGCTGAAAATGGAAAGCCTGCTGCACAAGCGCGTGATCGGCCAGAACGAGGCTGTGGAAGCGGTTTCCAGTGCCGTGCGTCGCTCCCGTGCCGGCCTGGCGGACCCGGATCGCCCCAGCGGCTCGTTCATGTTCCTGGGCCCTACCGGCGTGGGCAAGACCGAGCTGTGCAAGGCCCTGGCCGAGTTCCTGTTCGACACCGAGGAGGCCATGGTGCGTATCGACATGTCCGAGTTCATGGAGAAACATTCCGTAGCTCGCCTGATCGGTGCACCACCGGGCTACGTCGGCTATGAAGAGGGCGGCTACCTGACCGAGGCCGTGCGCCGCCGGCCGTACTCGGTGGTGTTGCTGGACGAAGTGGAGAAGGCTCACCCGGACGTGTTCAACGTGCTGCTGCAGGTGCTGGACGACGGCCGCCTGACCGACAACCAGGGCCGCACCGTGGACTTCCGCAACACCGTGATCGTGATGACCTCCAACCTGGGCTCCGCGCAGATCCAGGAGCTGGTGGGGGACCGTGAGGCCCAGCGTGCCGCAGTGATGGACGCGGTAAGCTCGCACTTCCGGCCGGAGTTCATCAACCGTATCGACGAGGTGGTGGTGTTCGAGCCGCTGGCGCGCGACCAGATCGCCGGCATCACGCAGATCCAGCTCGGCCGCCTGCGCCGCCGCCTGGCCGAGCGCGAGCTGAACCTGGAGCTGAGCGAAGAGGCGTTGGACAAGCTGATTGCCGTGGGTTACGACCCGGTGTATGGCGCGCGGCCGCTGAAGCGCGCGATCCAGCGCTGGATCGAGAACCCGTTGGCGCAGTTGATTCTGTCCGGGCAGTTCCTGCCGGGCACGACCATTACTGCTAGCGTTGCGGACGACGAAATCGTCTTCGCCTGATGGTTGAGTCTCTGTAGCCGCTGCCGCCAGGCTGCGCTGGCCCTGTAGTACACCCGGGAAATTACAGGTGTGCCATAGGGCCAGCGCAGCCTGCGGCAGCGGCTACGGCGTTTCGGCCCTGGAAAATCGGCACTTTGAAAAAAATTGCAGCTAAATGCATGTTTCTATTTGCATTTCTCAAAAAGGTTGAGTAAAGTTCGCCTCGCTGTAACGGCAACCCACAGATCACCACGCTGCACCGGGATCTGAAAATAGTTTGAAATTCAGTAAGTTGAATGAAAATTAGGGGTTGACAAGGGTTTTGAAGGTTGTAGAATAGCGCGCCTCAGAGGCACTAACGTAGCGATACGGGAAAGCCGAAGAGTTCGAAGCGGTAGGAATACAGGTTCGAAACTTGCAGTACTGAAATTGATAGTTCCGTGATAGCTCAGTCGGTAGAGCAAATGACTGTTAATCATTGGGTCCCAGGTTCGAGTCCTGGTCACGGAGCCAAATTTCATATCGGGGTATAGCGCAGTCCGGTAGCGCGCCTGCTTTGGGAGCAGGATGTCAGGAGTTCGAATCCCCTTACCCCGACCATTTTTGGGTCGTTAGCTCAGTTGGTAGAGCAGTTGGCTTTTAACCAATTGGTCGTAGGTTCGAGTCCCACACGACCCACCATTTTTGATTCCAGTTCGCTGGGTCAGATCTTAAAAGCCCTTCCGGGTAACACTGGAAGGCATCAAAAAAGGCGCCTTCTGGGTGCCTTTTTTGTACCGGGGTATAGCGCAGTCCGGTAGCGCGCCTGCTTTGGGAGCAGGATGTCAGGAGTTCGAATCCCCTTACCCCGACCATCTTCAGAAAAAAGGCGTCCCTCGTGGACGCCTTTTTTTATGCCTGAAAAACTTCTCCGACTCCAAACACGATCCGTAGCCGCTGCCGCCAGGCTGCGCTGGCCCTTGTGAACGCTGAAAAAGTCCAGTGGGGCATAGGGCCAGCGCAGCCTGCGGCAGCGGCTACGGGTATCAGGCTTTGACGGTCATTCGGCTACCTAGCCGATACCGCGAAGACGGATGGGTGAGCTTCACATAGGTCACCGCCCGCTCCGCATTCCACGTGCGCCGCAGCAGCACCAGGCACGCCTCATCCATCTCCATCTGCAGCAGCCGCGCTTCCTCCTCGCTGGGGTGCCCGGCTTCGACGATGTGCTCCATCTCGTCCGGGCGAATCACCTGCAGCAGGTAGCTGGCAGGTTGCAGCTGGGCGCCAAAGTCCTGTGCCAGCAGCTGCGGGATCAGGTCCGGGTTCACGTAGCGATCTTCCAGCTGCACCGGCACCCCTTCCTCCAGGTGCACGCACAGCAGGTGAAACACCGATGCCCCGGTGGCCAGGCCCATGGCCGCCGCCACCTGCAGGGACGCGGCTTCACGCCCCATGTGCAGCATGCGGCATTCATAACGGTGGCCACGGGCGAGGATCTCGTCGCCGATATTGCTGATGCGCATCAGGTTGGACTGCGGCTTGGGCTCGGCCACGAAAGTGCCCACGCCGTTGACCCGCACCAGCCGGCCTTCCTCGGCCAGCTCGCGCAGGGCGCGGTTGACGGTCATGCGCGACATGCCCAAGGTCTGCACCAGCTGGTTTTCCGAGGCAATCAGGTCACCGGGCTTCCAGTGCCCGGCGTGGACCTTGTCCAGCACGAAGTCCTTGGCGCGTTGGTACAGCGCCTGGGCTGGCCGGGTGTTCATCCCTGGTACAGCTCGGCGAAGGCCAGCCAGCGGCCAAACACGCCATCTTCCACCCAGCTGCGGGCGGCGGCGATATCCGGGGCGAAGTAGCGGTCCTCGTCGTAGTGGGCCACGCCCTCGCGAATGAAGTGCATGACTTCGGTGAGCTTTGGCGAGGTCTGCAGCGGTGCCAGCAGGTCGATGCCCTGCGCTGCGCCCAGCAGTTCGATGGCGACCACGGCGCTGCTGTTGCCGGCCATGTCCAGCAGGCGGCGGGCGGCGAAGGTGGCCATGGACACGTGGTCTTCCTGGTTGGCGGAAGTGGGCAGGCTGTCGATGGAGGCGGGGTGGGCCAGGGTCTTGTTTTCCGAGGCCAGGGCGGCAGCGGTGACCTGGGCGATCATGAACCCGGAGTTCAGGCCTCCTTCGCGCACCAGGAACGCCGGCAGGCCGGACAGCGCCGGGTCCACCAGCTGCGCGGTGCGGCGCTCGGACAGCGCGCCGATTTCCGAGATGGCCAGGGCCAGCACGTCGGCGGCCATGGCCACCGGTTCTGCGTGGAAGTTGCCGCCCGACAGCACGTCACCGTCGGCGCTGAACACCAGCGGGTTGTCGGACACGGCGTTGGCTTCGCGCAGGAATACCCCGGCGGCAAAGCGCATATGATCCAGGCAGGCGCCCATCACCTGCGGCTGGCAGCGCAGGGAATAAGGGTCTTGCACGCGCTTGCAGTCGGCGTGGGACTGGCGGATCTCACTGGTGGCGCCCAGCAGGTCGCGATAATAGGCCGCGGCGGCGATTTGCCCAGGCTGGCCACGCACCGCCTGGATACGTGGGTCGAACGGCACCGCCGAGCCCTTCAGCGCTTCCACGGTCAGGCTGCCGGCAACCACGGCGGCGCTGAACAGTTTTTCTGCGGCGAACAGCCCGCGCAGGGCCAGGGCGGTGGACACCTGGGTGCCGTTGATCAGCGCCAGGCCTTCCTTCGGGCCGAGCTCCAGCGGCGTCATGCCAGCGATGGCCAGGCCTTCGACCGCGTCCATCTCACGGCCTTCATGGCGCACGCGCCCGACGCCAATCAGCACCGCCGATATATGCGCCAGGGGCGCCAGGTCGCCCGATGCGCCCACCGAACCCTGGGACGGAATGCACGGGAACACCTTGGCCGCATACAGCTGGCGCAACGCCTCGATCAGCTCCCAACGCACGCCGGAAAAGCCACGGGCCAGGGAGGCCACCTTGAGCGCCATGATCAGGCCGACGCTGGCGTCATCCAGCAGCGGGCCGGTGCCGGTGCAGTGCGACAGCAGCAGGTTGCGCTGCAGCTTGGCCAGCTTATCGGTGGCGATGGAGGTGCGCGCCAGCAGGCCGAAGCCGGTGTTGATGCCGTAGACGGTGCGTTCGTTGGCGATGATCTGGCTGACGGTGTTGGCGCTGGCCGCCACTACATCCCGGGCCGAGGCGTCGAGCTCGAAGGGAGCCTGGTGCTGATAGATGGCGCGCAGTTGGTCGAGGTCGAAATGGCCGGGCAGGATCTGCAGGGTGGCGGGCATGGCGGTGTCCTGGTGTCAGGTTGAGAGGGTAGCTATATAAGCCTGTATATACAGGTATAGCAAGAGCCCTGTCGCCGGTAAAGCGCACCTTGTCGCAAATCCATACGCCACAAACGACGTAGCCGCTGCCGCAGGCTGCGCTGGCCCCATGCCTCACTGGAGATTTTCAGTGGGGCTCAGGGCCAGCGCAGCCTGCGGCAGCGGCTACGTAACTGCGGGGGCTGTTAGTGCAGTTTCAGGCGCGGCTCGGTGCCGCGGCCGATGCGGCTGCCGAGCATCAGCATCATGGTCTTGAAGGTGCCGTACAGCGCCATCTGGTGCATGCGGTACAGCGACACGTAGAACATGCGCGCCAGCCAGCCTTCCAGCATCACGCTGCCGGTCAGGTTACCCATCAGGTTGCCCACTGCAGAGAACTTCGACAGCGAGATCAACGAGCCGTAGTCCTTGTAGGTGTATTCCGGCAGCTCCTTGCCCTCGATGCGCAGCTTCAGCGACTTGGCCAGCAGGGACGCCTGCTGGTGGGCCGCCTGGGCGCGCGGTGGCACGTTGCGGTCGGTGCCTTTCTGCGGGCAGGCCGCGCAGTCACCGAAGGCGAAGATGTTCTCGTCGCGGGTGGTCTGCAGGGTCGGCAGCACTTGCAGCTGGTTGATGCGGTTGGTCTCCAGGCCGTCGATGTCCTTGAGGAACGCCGGCGCACGGATGCCTGCCGCCCAGACTTTCAGGCTGGCGGGGATGACCTTGCCATCGGCGGTCTTCAGGCTGTCGGGGCCCACTTCGCTGACCGAGGCGTTGGTCAGCACGGTGACGCCGAGTTTTTCCAGGGTCTTGTGCACCGGCCCGCCGATGCGCTCCGGCAGGGCAGGCAGCACCCGCGGGCCGGCTTCGATCAGGGTGATGCGCATGTTTTCCGGCTTGATCTTGTCCAGGCCATAGGCCGCCAGCTCGTGGGCCGCGTGATGCAGCTCGGCGGCCAGCTCCACGCCAGTGGCGCCGGCACCGACGATGGCGACGCTGATCTGGCTGTCCAGGTCGCTGTGGGCATGGGCGCGCAAATAGTGGTTGAGCAGCTGCTGGTGGAAGCGCTCGGCCTGCTTGCGGGTGTCCAGGAACAGGCAGTTCTGCGCCGCGCCCAGGGTGCCGAAGTCGTTGGTGGTGCTGCCCACCGAAATCACCAGGCTGTCATAGCCCAGGGTGCGCGCAGGCAGCAGCTCCAGGCCGTTCTCGTCGATGGTGGCGGCGAGCTGAATCTGTTTGGCGGCACGGTCCAGGCCGCTCATGCGCCCCAGCTGGAACTCGAAGTGGTTCCACTTGGCCTGGGCCACGTAGTTCAACTCGTCTTCCGAGGAGTTCAAGGAGCCGGCAGCCACTTCGTGCAGCAGCGGTTTCCAGATGTGCGTCAGGTTGGCGTCGACCAGGGTCACGCTGGCGGTGCCACGCTTGCCCAGGGTCTTACCCAGGCGGGTCGCCAACTCCAGGCCGCCGGCGCCGCCGCCGACAATCACGATACGATGTGTCATTCAAAGTACTCATAAGGTTTACGGAATTCTGTAGGTCAGTGGGAAGGGCGAGCGCAAGGCAGCTCAAAGCACCAGGTAACTGATCAGGCGGCTCAACAGGCCAAGGCCGATGGTGACGGCTACCGTCAGCACCAGGAGCATCCACGGCCGAAAGGGCCGGCGCTCGACTTTGTGCTGGGGCAGCTGCAGGTAGTGATCCACGCGTTGCTGATCTTTGGGATTCAGACGGCTGCTCATCATGGCCTCGCAAGGTAGACGCTTCTGACTGTAGGAAAAGTACAGTGTTCCCACCGCAAATCATACAACCATTCCACCCCCGTAGCAGCTGCCGCAGGCGGCGTCCGGCCCCCACGAGGTATGCCTGCAGGAACGCGTCGCCTGAGACGCGGCCTGGCGGCCGCTGCTACGGGGGTTAGAGGCTGATGCCCACATCAAACACAATGCTGCGCCCCAGGTTGCTGCGCAGGAAGTCCGGCGCATCCGGATGGGCGAACAGCACCCGGGCGAAGGTCGGGCCCACCAGCGACAGCGAGCGCCAGCCCTGGCGCAGGTATTCGGTCGGCGGCGGGAAATGGCTGTTGAGGTCCAGCACCTCGCGCTTCAGGCTGGCGAAGGCAATGATGTCCAACTCGCCCAGGTCCAGGCCGCGTTCCTTGTAGTTGTGCGACTTCTTGCGCAGGGTGGGGGCCAGGCGCTGCAGCAGTTCCGGCGCGCCGATGCGCTTGGGCCGGGCCTCGCGCCGCACCAGCTGGGCCAGGGAAAAGGCGCTGCGGCGCCGTTGCAGCTCCTCGCGCCACTCGTCATTCAGGCGCCGGCCCTCGTCCAGCACGAAAAACACCTCGAAACTGGCGTCGCGGAACAGCACGTCGGGCGGCTCCTGGCCCGCCGGGTTGAACTCCTCGGCGCGGTACGGGATGTTCAGGCCTTGCAGCAGGCGCTGGCACACCCAACGCTCGCGCTCCCATTTGCGGGCATTGGATAGGAACGCATTGGCTTGTTCGGCCTGGATGGTAAGCAGGCGCAGGTAATCTGAGTCATCCATGCACACAAGCTTAGCGGGTCAAATGCGCTTTGCCGTGAATGACTTGCACACGCTGTGTCACGGTGTGGGGTGTAAACTGCCAACAAGCACATTCGCCAGAGGAACCTGCACATGAAGTTCTGGACCCTGTTGCTGCTCAGCCTGCTGCCCTGCTGGGCCATGGCCCTGGAGGTGGGCGAACGGTTGCCGCCGTGGACGCTGCTGGACCAGTTCGACGCGCCCTACAGCCTCAACGAAGACGCGCGCATTCTGCTGGTGGCCCGCGACATGGGCGGCGCCAAGCTGGTCAACGCCGCCCTGCAAGGCCAGCCCAAGGGCTACCTGGAAGGGCGCAAGGCGGTGTTCCTGGCGGACATCCAGCGCATGCCGGCCTTGATTGCCAGGATGTTCGCGCTGCCGTCCATGCGTTCCTACGACTACCGCGTGGTGCTCGACCGCGAAGGCCGCATCGCCCCCAACTACGGCGTGGCCGATGACTCGGTGCTGTGGCTGGAGCTGGACCACCAGCGGGTGGTAGCCCAACACGCGTTCACCGACGCCGCTGCGTTGAGGACGGCGTTGGAACAGGCGCAAAAATGATCAGCGCGCAGGTGCTGTCCGGCGCGACGCTAAGCGTGGGCTGGTGCCTGTATATACCGGTGTTGGGCTGGGCCGCCTGGCGCGCGCCCTGGGTTGAACTGTTCAGTGACAGCCGCCGCCAGCACCTGCTGTTCGGCACGGTGCTGGCGCTGTTCCTGCTGTGGCTGGTGCGGCGCGATTTCGACACCGGGGTGTCCTACCATTTCATCGGCATGACCGCCGTGACCTTGCTGCTGGACTGGCCGCTGGCGCTGCTCGGCGGCCTGGCCGCGCAGATGGGCCTGGTGCTGCTGGGGCGCCAGGACCTGCTGGCCGCCGGCATCAATGGCCTGCTGCTGATCGGCCTGCCGGTGCTGGTGACGGAAGTCTGTGCCGTGTTGGTGGAGCGCGCGCAGCCGAAGAATCCCTTCGTCTACATCTTCTGCTCAGGGTTCTTTCCTGCCGCGTTGGCGGCGTTGCTGTGCGTGTTCGCCGGGCTGGGGCTGTTGTGGCTGGACGGGCGCTTCGCGCTGCCGGAGTGGATCTGGGACTTTGTCGGCTATCTGTGGCTGGTGATCTTTCCCGAGGCGTTTATCAATGGGGTGATCGTCACGGCGCTGGTGGTGTTCTGCCCCGAGTGGCTGGAAACCTTTAACCGCACGCGGTACCTGGCGGCGCCGTGGAAGGATGAGTGATGCCCCCCGGATGGCGCGCGGAGCTCTGTAGCCGCTGCCGCCAGGCTGCGCTGGCCGGTGTGAACCCTGAAAATCTACAGTGGGGCACGAGGCCAGCGCAGCCTACGGCAGCGGCTACGGGGATATATCAGTGCTCGCTGTGGGGCAGGTCGCCCGAGAACAGCTCATCCTCGGCGTCCGGCGCCACCGGGATCTTGTGTTCCTCGGCGGCCCAGGCGCCCAGGTCGATCAGCTTGCAACGGTCGGAACAGAATGGCCGGGTAGGGGTGGCCGCGGTCCATTCCACCGGCGCCCCGCAAGTGGGGCATTGTACGGTCAGGGGTTGGCTCATGATTGGCCTCCAGTCAACGTCAGGTAAAAATCATGCAGCCGCTCGACTTCGGCGCGCAAGGCGCCCAGGTCGCGGTCATTGACCAGCACGTCATCAGCGTGGCGCAGGCGTTCCTCGCGGGTAGCCTGGGCCTTGAGGATGGCCTGCACCTGCTCAAGGCTGGTGTTGTCACGGCGCAGGGTGCGCTCGATCTGCAGCGCCTCGGGCACATCGATCACCAGCAGGCGCTGGGCTAGCCGGTACTGCCCTGACTCCACCATCAGCGGCGAGACGAACACCGCATAGGGCGAAGTGCCCCTGGCCAGCGCCTGGGCAATCTCGGTGGCAATCAGCGGGTGCAACAGGCCTTCCAGCCAGCGCCGCTGCTCGGCGTCCTCGAAAATCAGCCGGCGCAGCGCCGCGCGGTCCAGCGTGCCATCGGCCTGCAATACCCCGGGCCCGAAGTGCCGGGCAATCTCGGCCAGGGCCGGGCGCCCCGGCTCGACCACCCAGCGCGACGCCTGGTCGGCGTCCACCACGTGCACGCCCAGCTCGGCGAAGCGCTCGGCGGCGGCACTCTTGCCGCTGCCGATACCGCCGGTAAGGCCCAGGATCCAGGGCGTCGAAGAAGCTGTAGTCATCAGAAACCAGCAAACTGCATGTAGGAAGCGGTTATTTGACCACCCCACAGCAATGCGATCCAGCCCGCAATGGCCAGATACGGCCCGAAAGGGATCGGCGTGCTGTGCGCAGCATTGCGCAGGCGCAGCAGGATCACCCCGAGAATGGCGCCCACCAGCGACGACAGCAGGATGGTCAGCGGCAACACCTGCCAGCCACCCCAGGCGCCGAGCATCGCCAGCAGCTTGAAGTCGCCATGGCCCATGCCTTCCTTGCCGGTCACCAGCTTGAATAGCCAGAACACCAGCCACAGCGCCAGGTAGCCGGCCACCGCGCCCCACAGTGCGTCGCTCAGGCTGGTGAAAATGCCGTAGGCATTGAGGATCAGCCCCAGCCACAGCAGCGGCAACACCAGCGCATCGGGCAGCAACTGATGATCGGCGTCGATCATGCTCATGGCCAGCAGGCCCCAGGTCAGCAGCATCATCGCCCCGGCGGCCCAGCCGAAGC
This sequence comes from Pseudomonas imperatae, assembly GCF_057128625.1. Classification (NCBI taxonomy): domain Bacteria; kingdom Pseudomonadati; phylum Pseudomonadota; class Gammaproteobacteria; order Pseudomonadales; family Pseudomonadaceae; genus Pseudomonas; species Pseudomonas imperatae. Next base: position 204,921 of record NZ_JBSKHP010000001.1, read on the forward strand.
CGAAATGCCAGGCCACGAAAGCGCTCAACAGGCCGCTGGCCAGCTCCACCAGCGGGTAGCGTTTGCTGATGGGGGCTTTGCACTGGCTGCATTGGCCCTTCAGCGCCAGCCAGCTGACCACGGGGATGTTTTCCCAAGCGCGGATCTTGTGCTGGCAGTGCGGGCAGGCCGAGGCGGGCAGCATCAGGTTGTAGCGCGGGCCCTCTGGCTCGGCGGGTAGGCCGAGGATGTCACGGGCCTGGGCTTTCCAGTCGCGCTCCATCATTTTCGGCAGGCGGTGGATGATGACGTTGAGGAAGCTACCCACTACGAGGCCCAGGATCAGGGCGCAGAGGGTGAAGGCCACGGGGGTGGTGGCCAGGTAGTCGGATAGGGGCATTAAATCACGTCGCCGAGTTGGAATATGGGTAGATACATCGCAACTACTAAACTGCCGACGACAAGCCCTAATACAACCATGATCATCGGTTCCATTAAGCTGGTTAAGCTATCAACCATGTTATCGACTTCCGCCTCGTAGTTGCTCGCGACCTTGTCCAGCATGTCATCCAAGGCACCTGACTCCTCTCCGATAGCCGTCATCTGGATAGCCATGCTTGGAAATACGCCCGTGGAGCGCATAGAGAAATTAAGTTGCATGCCGGTGGAGACATCTGCTTTGATCTGATTTACGGCATTCCTGAATACTACGTTACCAGTCGCTCCCGCTACCGAGTCCAGCGCTTCAACTAGCGGCACCCCAGCCGCAAAAGTTGTGGATAAAGTGCGGGCGTAGCGCGCGACTGATGATTTATAGATTATCATCCCTATGATTGGCATCTTAAGGAGTACTCGATCCAGCCCATCACGAAATTTCCGGCTCGTTTTATAAATGTGGCGGAACATGAATATGGCGGCGAAAACCCCGGCCAGTACAATCCACCACCAGTGCTGGAGTATCTCGGAAAGTTCAATTACCAGCAACGTAAAGGTGGGCAGTTGTGCGCCGAAGCCTTGAAATACCGTTTGAAATTGCGGGACTACTTTAATCAGAAGAATTGACGAAACAATTACGGCGACCACCAGTACCGCGATAGGGTACGTCATGGCTTTTTTGATTTTTGCTTTCAGTGCCTCGGTTTTCTCTTTATATGTTGCAACGCGATCCAGTAAGGCTTCAAGTGCGCCCGCCTGCTCGCCTGCGTCTACCAAATTACAATAAAGATCATCAAAGTATTCTGGCTTCTGTCGTAAGGCAGACGCAAATGAATTACCTGCGCCTACTTCAGACTTCAGATCCTCCACAAGCTTTCTCATGTTTGGGTTGTCTACCCCTTCAGCGATAATGTCGAACGACTGAAGCAGTGGTACACCCGCTCGCATCATTGTCGCCATTTGCCGGGTGAAAAGCGCGATATCCATTGGTTTGATCTTCTTCCCTTTGCTGAAGATCGAAACGCTTTTTTTCTTTATTTTTCCGGGACTGATTCCTTGCTTTCTCAATTGGGCCTTGAGCAATGCGAGCGAGGGTGCGCTCATCTCCCCGGTAACTTTGGCTCCTTTACGATCAGTGCCCTCCCAGACGTAAGTGCCGACTTTTGTACCTGCTTTCGCTGCCATTGCTTAATCCTTGGTAACCCGGTTGACTTCCTCGAGACTCGTCACACCTTGCATAACCTTAGATAGGCCTGAGGTGCGTAGATCGTTGAAGCCCTCCGCTCGCATCTGATTGGCAATGTCAATCGAGTTTGCGTCCTCCATAATGAGGCGTTGCAGGGCCTGGGTGTTACGTACTACCTCATAAATCCCTTGGCGGCCTTTATATCCACTATTGCAATGAGCACATCCTGACGGTTCATAGATTTTAAATGTCCCGATAAGATGCGATGGGAAGCCTTCTTTGAGCTGGGTTTCTTGGGGTATATCAGCCTCCCGTTTACAGTGGGGGCACAATTTGCGAGCGAGTCGCTGAGCAATTATTAAGTTGACAGATGTGGCGATATTAAATCCTGCTACCCCCATGTTCTGCAAGCGAGTCAAAGTCTCTGCGGCACTATTTGTATGCAGTGTCGATAATACAAGATGGCCAGTTTGTGCTGCTTTGATCGCGATCTCTGCTGTTTCTAGGTCGCGAATTTCGCCGACCATGATTACGTCTGGGTCTTGACGAAGAAATGAGCGCAGCGCTTGGGCGAAGTCCAGCCCTTGGCGGGGGTTCACATTAACCTGGTTGATTCCTTCCATGTTTATTTCTACCGGGTCTTCGGCGGTTGAAATATTAATGTCAACTGTATTGAGTATGTTTAGGCCTGTATAGAGTGACACGGTCTTGCCTGAGCCAGTTGGACCTGTTACTAGAATCATCCCTTGCGGTTGGCGCAATGCCTGCAGGTAAAGTTCCTTTTGTTCAGGCTCGTAACCTAATGCGTCGATGCCCATTTGCGCACTTGAAGGATCAAGAATACGCATCACGATCTTTTCCCCCCAAAGGGTTGGCAGGGTGTTGACGCGGAAGTCAATTGATCTGGTTTTAGATACACGCATCTTGATACGGCCGTCTTGAGGTTTGCGGCGCTCCGAGATATCTAAGCTAGCCATTACCTTGAGTCGGGCTGCAATTCGCCCGGCGAGGTTGATGGGGGGCTTAGCAACTTCTCGAAGGATGCCGTCAGTCCGCAGGCGGACACGGTAAACCTTCTCGTAGGGTTCAAAATGCAAGTCAGAGGATCCTCCCCGGATGGCGTCCAAGAGCATTTTATTTACAAAACGCACCACGGGCGCGTCATCTGCATCTTGGCCGGCTATCGGGCCGTCGTCTTCCGTGGTGCTTTGGACATCGACGTTGTCCAGATCAACATCGGCCATTTCCTCGAGGCCCGTGGTGTCGTGATCGAAAAGCTTGTCGATCGCCTCCACCAGCTTGTCGTCCTCAACGATGATAGCTTCCGTTGTCAGGCCCGTGCTGAACTGGATGTCAGTAATGGCTTGATGGTTAGTAGGGTCGGACACGCCCACGAACAATTTATTTCCGCGCCGCCATAGGGGGAGTGCATGGTGCTGGCGAACGAGTTTTTCACTGACAAGCCCTTTGGGCTGCGAATCTTTGTCTAGCGTCGAAAGATCAAGAAAAGAAACGCCGAATTGCTCGGACGCTATTTCAGCAATTGCCCTGCTGGTGACCAACTTGTTTTGTACCAGGAAATGTACGAGGGACGTACGATTTCGCTGGGCTTGCTGAAAAGCTTGCTGTGCACTTTTGTCCGAGAGCAGCTCGGCTTGGACCAAATGCTTGGCAAGGCCACTGAGGGTAATATCGTTCATGGGGCACCGATAACATCTATTCGGTGTTTTATAGCTTAGTCAGCCCAAGGTGCCAAATTCTGTTGTATTCGTGACAAAAAACGTCACTTTAAAGCGCTTTTCGACACGTTTTGTTGGCTGGGGCCAAAGAATGCTCCCGCATCGGCAGTCGTGCAAGGGCTGGCACATACATTGCTCGTCCTCAGCAAGGTCGCTCGGCCGGGTATTCACATCGGAGAAACGAAATGAGAAATCAAAAGGGCTTCACCCTGATCGAATTGATGGTGGTTGTTGCAATCATTGGCATTCTGGCCGCGATCGCGATCCCCCAGTACTCTAAATACCAAGCACGTGCCAAGGTCTCTGCTGGCCTGGCAGAAGCTGCTTCGTATAAAAGTGGTTTCGAGGATTTGCTTAACTCGGGTACCACTATCAGCCAGGCTAACCTGAACGCTCCGGCTTCCACTGGCAACTGCACCTTCACCTTCACCGACGGCGTGACGGGCACCATCCAATGCGCCTTGGTCAACCCGCCTACCGTTATTGCCGGTGGTACCATTTTGCTGACCCGCTCAACCACCGGCTGGACATGCACCTCCAGCTCCATTGCTTCGACTTACCTGCCTAAAGGTTGCGCTGCAGCAGCTAACGCTGGTTGATGGATTCCTTCACGGGTGAGCGTCTGCTCATCCGTGAAGTCGTTGAGGAGTAAAAATGAACAGGGAGGAGGGGTTCACGCTGGTTGAGCTGATGGTGGTAGTCGCGGTAATCGGGGTAGTGGTCTCGATTACTCTGCCGATTTACTCAAACTATTTGGCCCGAACGAAAGTAACCGCAGGAATTACAGAGACCGCTAGCCTCAAATCACTCGTTCAGGTAGAGCTGGACCAAGGACACGATGTTAGTTCCGCTTCCGACGTCGGCGCATCAGCCTCCTCGAACAACTGCAGCTCAATGACACTTTCAGGAAGTGCTCTTACCGGCGTTGCCTCAGTTGTATGCGTCTTGACGAATGCGCCTGCTACCGTAGATGGGCAGACTGTTCGGTGGACGAAGGCGGCAGCGGGAGCTTGGACCTGTGCGACTACAGCGCCTGCTGCATTGGCACCGTTTAGCTGCCCTGGAAGCTGATGAACAGTCATATCTTGCTCACCGATAGGCGGAATGCTAGCGTAGCTGCTGGAATGCCGGTGTAGCTCAGTCGGTAGAGCAGCGCACTCGTAACGCGAAGGTCGTAGGTTCGATTCCTATCCCCGGCACCATCTCCCCCCGCGTCACCAGCACCTTCCTCCCTCAATGCCGCGATATGCGATTGTTCGTGGTCATGTTCGTGGTATCGATCAACCAGATCCACTGGTCATCCGCCTTCACGTTGTTGCACTTGTTGCCATACGCCGCGTAGTTCACGCACAGGGTGCTTTCGGTCACTTGCCAGCTGCCTTTCTGCGGCCCGGTGCCGCCCATGCTCAGTACGGCGGTTCCGTCGGGTTGGAAGGTCTCGCTGTAGGGTTGGCCGTCACGGTTGATGCCGCGGTGCGGGCGGCCTACCAGTGCGCTGCTGATGGCGTCGCCCTTGAGGTCCATGGCGTTGGCCGAAGGGTCGCGGGGGTCGTTGGTGCGTTCGTCGTGCATGGCGCAGCCGGCGAGCAGAATGACCAGGGCGGTCAAGCAGATCCCTTTCATGGTGAAGTACCTGTATTGGCTGGAGGGCCCACTGAGGGGAGATTTGCATATTCCAGCGTAGTCAGGGGAAGGGGCGGGGCTATGTTGATTGGCGATAGGGCGCGTGGCGGTGATGCGCAACGGTTCTGCATGTTTTCGGAACTAACCAGGGCGCGCGCGGTTCGGCAATGCAATGGCATTGCTATCGAGTTGATTGAAGAAAATTGCGCGCCGGACGTTAGTCAAATGCGATGATGGCCAAGTGCTCCAGCTGCGAAATTACCCACGTGCCACGTTTTCAGGGGGGCCTATGACCCGTACCTTTTTTCCTACGCCTTTCGAGCCCGCCAGCTGCGCCCAATGCCGCAACCTGGAAGCGCTGGATTTTGACTTCACCATGGCCTTCCAGCCCATCGTCAACGTGCGCAGCGGCCTGCTGTACGCCTACGAGGCGTTGGTGCGCGGGCCCAATGGCGAGTCGGCGGCCAGCGTGCTGGGGCAGGTCAATGACGGCAATCGCTACCGCTTCGACCAGGCTTGCCGGGTGAAGGCCATCGAGACGGCTGCCAGGCTGGGCTTGGTGGATATCCCCGACTGCAAGTTGAGCATCAACTTCCTGCCCAACGCGGTGTACCGCGCCGAAACCTGCATCCGCGCGACGCTGGAGGCGGCCCAGGCCTCGGCGTTTCCGCTGGAGCGGCTGATGTTCGAGGTGACCGAGGGCGAGAAGGTGGAAGACCCCGAGCACTTGAAGTCGATCTTCAAGGCGTATGAGCGCCAGGGGTTTACCACCGCCATCGACGATTTCGGTTCGGGCTATTCGGGGTTGAACCTGTTGGCGACGTTCCAGCCCCAGGTGTTGAAGCTGGACATGGCGCTGACGCGCAATATCGACAGTGACGGCGTGCGCGAGGCGATCGTGGCGGGGATCGTGCTGGTGGCGCAGCGGCTGGGGATAACCTTGCTGGCCGAGGGCGTGGAGACGGATGGCGAGCGTGATGCGCTGCTGGCGCTGGGCATTGAGTTGATGCAGGGCTATCTGTTTGCGCGGCCGCAGGTGGGCGCGTTGCCGCTCAAGCCACTGTAGCCGCTGCCGCAGGCTGCGCAGACCTTGAACCTCGCTGGAAATCTCCAGTGAATATCAGGGCCAGCGCAGCCTGCGGCAGCGGCTACGGGGGGCGTCAGCCTTCCTGGCGCCAACGCACGGTGTAGTGCGCCGCCACGCTGGTCATCTGCGGCTGGAAGTGGGTGTTGGTGATCAGGTATTTGTCCACCTGGCCGTTGTCCCGGTGGTGTTCCAGGGTGTCGCCGGCGCCGGCGTTGAGGGTTACTTCGTAGATCAGCGCCTTGTTGGGTTCGACCCGGGTCTGGAAGGGCCCCAGGCGGGTGCCGTCGATGCGGATGATGTAGACCTTGTCGGCCCCGGGGTTGAGCGTGTTCGTCACTGCGAGTACTCCAATACCTTCGTTCATCTCGTGGGTGGTGGTGTCACAGACTCAGGCGCATCGACAGGTCGATGGCCTTGACGTCCTTGGTCATGGCGCCGATGGAGATGTAGTCCACACCGGTCTGGGCAATGGGCAACAGGGTGCTTTCATTGATGCCGCCGCTGGCTTCCAGCTTGGCCTTGCCGGCGTTCAGCCGCACGGCCTCGCGCATGTCGTCGTGGCTCAGCTCGTCGAGCATGATGATGTCGGCGCCGGCGTCCAGGGCTTCCTTGAGTTCGTCCAGGCTTTCGACCTCGATCTCCACCGGCTTGCCGGGGGCGATGCGGTGCGCGGCGCTGATGGCCTGGGCAATGCCACCGCTGGCGGCAATATGGTTTTCCTTGATCAGGAAGGCGTCGTACAGGCCAATGCGGTGGTTATGGCAGCCGCCGCAGGTTACCGCGTACTTCTGCGCCAGGCGCAGGCCGGGCAGGGTCTTGCGGGTGTCCAGCAACTTGACCTGGGTGCCGGCGACCTTGTCGGCCAACGCCTGGGCCTGGGTGGCCACGGCGGACAGCATCTGCAGGAAGTTCAGCGCCGTGCGCTCGCCGCTGAGCAGCGAGCGCGCCGGGCCTTCGAGGTGGAACAGGGCCTGGTTGGCACTGGCGCGCTGGCCGTCGCTGACCTGCCAGTGCACGGCCACCCGCGGGTCGAGCTGGCGGAACACCGCGTCCACCCAGGCGGTGCCGGCCACCACGCAGTCCTGGCGGGTGATGATGGTGGCTTTTGCCAGGCGCTCGGCCGGGATCAGCTGGGCGGTGATGTCCCCACTGCCAATGTCCTCGAGCAACGCACGGCGCACGTTGGCTTCGATCTCGGCAGTCAGGTCGGCGAGGCGTAGATTCGGCATAGCAGGCTCCACAGGCAAAGTGGCCGGATTATAGGGCAGTGATGCCCTGGCGCGAAGCCTTGCGAGCGGCTTGCGGCCCGGTGGCGCCAGGCGACGAAATAGAGCCGTGCGTGGGAGCTTTTTGCCATCTTTGTTGTCCACTTCGCATCGGGTTGCAAATAACCCGTTCAGGCGCTCTAGCGCTGCCGCCCGGATTTGCAGATAATGAGCGCCTTGTTATTGGCGTCATGACTTTGACGTCGGTCCATATTGTTTTCGTTCTGCGTGCTGGCGCTTACAAAAAGCGTTGCGCAGAGAGCTGTGGGCGGGTGCCGGGAACCTGCATACTAGAGCGACACGCAAACAGGACCTCATTCTTTCAGGAGGACGGGATGCACAACGATGGGAAAGTCGTGCCGTTGAACAAGGCCGCTGCTGACCAAGCCAGTCAGACGCCCTTGGCACGCCTGCCCGTTGTCCTCCTGCAAGTGCGCGACAAGGCCGCCCAGCAGTTGCGCCAGGGCTTGCAGGCACTGTTCGACAACGCCGACGACACGCTGTTCGAGATGGCCGACCGGGCCCAGAACAATGTCGAACAGAATACGTTCTTCGAGGCCATGCGCGACCTGCGCCTCAAGCGCAAGAGCATCGAGCGCGGTTTCCTCGAACGCCTCTACGAAGCCTTCGTCGCCATCGGCCAGTACGAAATCGCCGAGCCGGTGGTGGCTGCCCCGGTCAACTACGACAAGCTAGAGTTGGTGGCCAACGACGACCTGGAGCGCACCGTGGCGCTGGACGCCATGGTGGGCAAGGTGCTGGCCCGCGACGGCTTTGCCCTGGGGCAGCTGACCGCGCGCCTGAACTCCCTGGTGCTGCGCCGCCTGGAAGACGCCAGCAACCCCCTGGGCCCGGCCATGCTCTGCGACTATTTCCTGGAGGCGGGGCGCAACCTGGGCGTGGAGATCAAGGTCAAGCTGATCGTGCTCAAGCTGTTCGAAAAGTACGTGCTCAGCGATTGCGACCAGCTGTACGCCGAGGCCAACCAGCTGCTGATTGCCACCGGCGTGCTGCCCGAACTCAAGGCCGCGCCGGCCCGCCGCAGCGCCGACCGGCCCCCGGCCCGCGAGCACCCGCGCCGCGATGACGCCACCGGCCCCGCCGCGCCAAGTGCCGCGCAGCTGGATGAAAGCGTGCAGGAGGTGTTCGGCGCCCTGCAGGACCTGCTGCGCCAGTTGCGTGGCAGTGTGGCGCCCAAGCTTGAGGCCAGCCACGAAGCCCAGCCCATCACCACCAACGACCTGATGCGCCTGTTGTCGCACTTGCAGCAGTACGTGCCGTCGTCCCAGGCGGCGCAGGACGACTACGACCTGCGCTACCAGCTGGAACAGCTGCTGACCCGGGTCAGCGTCAAGAGTGGCAAGTTTCGGGTGATCGGGGTGGTGGACGAAGACGTCATCAACCTGATCGCCATGCTGTTCGAATTCATCCTCGATGATCGCACCCTGCCAGACTCGCTGAAGGCGCTGATCGGCCGCCTGCAGATTCCCATGCTCAAGGTGGCAGTGCTCGACAAGAGCTTCTTCAGCCGCGGCAGCCACCCGGCGCGGCGGCTGCTCAACGAAATTGCCTCGGCTGCCATGGGCTGGGGCAACCGCGACGACTATCAACGCGACAGCCTGTACCTGCGCATCGAGCAGATCGTGCAGCGCCTGCTCAACGACTTTGTCGACGACCCGGCGATTTTCTCCGAGCTGCTCGCCGACTTCCTGGCCTTTACCGCCGACGAGCGCCGCCGCAGCGAATTGCTGGAGCAGCGCACCCGCGACGCCGAGGAAGGCCGCGCCAAGGCCGAGCTGGCGCGCCACCGGGTGCAACAGGAGCTTAACCGCCGGCTGCTGGGCAAGGTGTTGCCGGTGGTCGTGGTGCGCCTGCTGGAGGAAGCCTGGAGCAAGGTGCTGCTGCTGGTGTGCCTCAAGCACGGCGACGGTTCCACGCAATGGCAGGACGGCCTGAACACCATGGACGAGCTGATCTGGAGCGTGGAACCCCATGACGAGCCCGACGCCCACCAGCGCCTGCTGGAGGTGGTGCCCGGCCTGCTCAAGGCGCTGCGCGATGGCCTGACCAGCTCGGCGTTCGACCCCTTTGCCACCAGCGAATTCTTCAGCCAGCTGGAGCTGCTGCACGTGCAGGCGCTCAAGCGTGACGCCCTGCACCCGGCGCCGTTGGTGGCGGGGCAGGAGCCGCCGGCGCTGGTGGCCGTGGTGGAGGAGATCGTGTTGGCCGGCCATGGCGACGCCGAGGCCAGCGAGCCTCAAGTGCGCCTGCCTGCCGATGACCCGGGCCTGTTGCAGGTGGCCAAGCTGCGGCCTGGCTGCTGGGTGGAGATCCAGGAAGACCACGACCACCGCCTGCGCTGCAAGCTGACCGCGATCATCGAGGCCACCGACAAGTACGTGTTCGTCAACCGCACCGGCATGAAGGTGCTGGAGAAGACTCGCAACGGCCTGGCCCTGGAATTCCGTAATGGCAGCGTGCGCATCCTCGATGACGCCCTGCTGTTCGACCGCGCCCTGGATTCGGTGGTCAGCAACCTGCGGCAGCTGAAAAGCAAGTAGACTGCCAGCAACCCTCTTCCTGGAGCCACGGATGCACATCGATCCTGCCACTGGCTGGTGCCAGGGCGCCCAGCACTGCCCTTCGCCGAACTTCAACGAGCGCCCGGATGGCGAGATTTCCCTGCTGGTGATCCACAACATCAGCCTGCCGCCGGGGCAGTTCAAGACCGGCCGCGTGCAGCAGTTCTTCCAGAACCAGCTGGACACCACGGCCCACCCTTTCTTCGAGACCATCGCCGAGCTGCGGGTGTCCGCGCACTTCCTGATCGAGCGTGACGGTGAGGTGACGCAATTCGTCTCCTGCTTGCAGCGTGCGTGGCATGCCGGCGTGTCCTGTTTCGAGGGGCGCGAGGCCTGCAACGATTTCTCCCTGGGCATCGAGCTGGAAGGTACTGACTTCGAACCCTTCACCGATGCCCAGTACCAGGCGCTGGCGCAGCTGACCCGGCAGCTGTTGACGCATTACCCGGGCATTACCCCGACGCGCATCTGCGGGCACAGCGACATTGCCCCGGTGCGCAAGACTGATCCAGGGCCGCATTTCGACTGGGCGCGCTACCGCGCCAGCCTGGCGGCCAACGAGGGCGAACAATGAGTTTTCTGGTCTTGGTGCTGGTGCTGTGGGTCGAGAAATTCTCCGCCCTGCGTCACCGCCTGCAACGTGATGGCGCCTGGCTCAAGGAGCTGGCGCGGCTGGAGGCGAAACCGAAACTGGCCAAGGAGCCGGCGCTGATTTTGGCCCTGTGGGTGCTGTTGCCGGCCATCGTGCTGGGCGTCGTGCTGCTGGCGCTCAAGCCTGTGGCCTACGGCTTGATCGCGTTTCCCATCCACCTGTGGGTGGTGATCTACAGCCTGGGGCGCGGTGACGTGAAGGCTTCGCTGGGGCCGTTCCGTGACGCCTGGCGCCGGGGTGACGAGCAGGCCGCAGTGCACGTGGCCGAGCGTGACCTGGGGGTTACCGGGGACGACGAGGCGAGCCTGTTGGCCAAGGTGCAGAACCTGTTCCTGTGGCAGGCCTACCAGAGCTTCTTCGCGGTGATTTTCTGGTACGTGCTGCTGGGCCCGGTGGCGGCGCTGGTGTATCGCCTGCTGGCCCTGGCGGTGGCGCATTCGAAACATCCGGGCGTCGTTGCGCGCGCAGGCAGCATTCGCCATGCCTTCGACTGGCTGCCGGTGCGGGTGCTGGCGGCCAGCTTCGCCCTGGTGGGCAACTTCGTCGCGGTGGGCAAGGTGATGCTGCATGAAGTGCTGCACTGGCACATCGGCGCGAAAAAGCTGATTGCCGACGTCGGCCGTGTCGCCGGCGAGCTGCCGGATTCGGCCGCGGGCGAGGCCGGCGTCGCCAGCCTGGACAATCTGTGGGACCTGCTGCTGCGCTCGGCGGTGCTGTGGTACGCGGTGATCGCCCTGTGGACGGTGCTGTTCTGAGGTAGGCGCGGCGCTGCCCGTAGTGGCAGCGCCGCATGCCGTCAGCGGTTTTCCGGCTTGCCGTCCAGCGGGTCCAGTTGCGCCCACTCCGCTTCGTCGAGGCCATCGCCACCGCCGATGTCGTCCTCGTCCACCACGCTCAGCGATGAGTCTGCCGCGCGGCCACGGCCGGGTTCGTCGGCGTCGCGGGCGCCGTCTTCCTCTATCAAGGTCTCGGGGCTCATGTCGTCGTCAGTGGGCTCATGGTCGTCCATCGAGGCCCCGGTCATGCCGGCTTCGCGGGCGCGGCGTGGTGGCAGTTGCTGTTCCAGCTCCGGGTTGGTCATCTCGTCGCCGATCTTTGCCGATGGCTCATCCTGGTCCAGGTGCAGCTCTTCCATGGAGCCCATGCGGTCTTCGTTGTCGTCGATGGGCGCCGGTTGTGGCGCGTGCATCGGGCGGTGTGACTCGGTCATGGCAATTCCTCATGTTTGGGGCCTTAATAGGGTGGACCCGTGGCCTTCATGAAGATTCCCCCTGTATCGAGCCGGCCATCGCGGCTTGCGCGTGACCCGGCGCGCCCGGCGCCAGTCATAGGTTGCGCACCAATTTCGAGGCTAGAACATGAACGATCTACAGGAACTGATTGATAACAACGCCCGCTGGGCCGAAGGCATCAAGCAGAAGGATCCCGACTTCTTTGCCAAGCTGGCGCGCCAGCAGACCCCGGAGTTTCTCTGGATTGGCTGCTCGGACGCCCGTGTGCCCGCCAACGAGATCGTCGGCATGCTGCCGGGCGACCTGTTCGTGCACCGCAACGTCGCCAACGTGGTACTGCACACCGACCTCAACTGCCTGTCGGTGATCCAGTACGCGGTTGACGTGCTCAAGGTCAAGCACATCCTGGTTACCGGCCACTACGGCTGTGGTGGCGTGCGGGCGTCGATGCAGGACCGCCAGTTCGGCCTGATCGACGGCTGGCTGCGCTCGATTCGCGACCTGTACTACGAAAACCGCCTGGCCCTGGCCGAGCTGCCCACCGAGGAAGAGCGGGTGGACCGTATGTGCGAGCTGAACGTGATTCAGCAGGTGGCCAACGTGGCGCACACCAGCATCGTCCAGAACGCCTGGCACCGCGGCCAGCCGCTGTCGGTGCACGGTTGCATCTACGGCATCAAGGATGGCCTGTGGAAAAGCCTGGGCGCCAACATCAGCGGCTTCGAGCAACTGCCGCCGCAGTACCGTTTGCGCCCGCTGTAAGAGCCAGACTGACTCCCGTAGCAGCGGCCGCCAGGCCGCGTCAAAGGCCCCACGCCTATCGCGTCGGGCCCGGACGCAGCCTTCGGCAGCTGCTACGAGTTAGATGCTTTCGGGCACCACCAGCGGTGCCTTCAGGGTCTTCAGCACCTTGCTCACCGGCGCCGTGGCGCATTTCGCCTTGGCCTGCTCGGCCGTGTCATGGCGCACCGAGGTGTAGAACAGTTCGCAGGTCTGCTCCTTGTCCGTCACTTGCCATTTCTGCATGCAGGCGCTGAGGGTCGCCTGGGCGTCGGCCTTCGGGTTGCCGCCCATGCCGGCCTGCCAGCAGGCGGCGCTGAGGTCCTGGCCCATCACCTTCAGGCCCACGGCATCGGCTTCCTGCACGTTGTTGTCGTAGTTGGCCGGGTCTGCCGCGTTCCAGATGTAGCTGGGGTGGTTGGCGCCCAGCACCGGCACGTTCTGGCCAGGGTTGGGGCTGATGCTGGCCAGGCCCAGCACGTTCAGGCTCTGGCCGTATTGCGCTTTGATCCAGGCCCGTACCGGCGCGCCAAACGCGACCATGGGCAGGGTCTGCCCGGCCAGGTTCTGGCTGACCTGCTTGACCATGGTGGTCTGGTAATCCTGGAAGTAGCCGTACACGCCTTCCAGGTCCTTGCCGGCGGTGGCGGGCGCGGCGATGGGGGCGATGTCGATGATGGTCTGGTAGCCCGGGGTCTGCTCGGCGGCCACGCCGTTGTCGGTGAGCAGTTGGGCCCAGCGGTCAGTGGTGTTGGAGCGCAGGTAGTCCTGGGCCTGGGTCAGCGAATAGTCTGGCGGGAAGTGCAGCAGCTCGACGCTGCGGCGGTTTTCCAGGGCCATGCCCAGGGGCAGGAACAGGTACCAGTTGTAGGCCCACTTGTTGTCGGCGTTGAGCTGGCTGGCACCCTTGTAGGCCAGGTCGCCGGCGTTGAGCAACTGCACCAGCGGCTGGTCGTAGTTGTCGGGCACGCCCTTGAGGGTGGCGAACACCTGCTGGTTGTCGGTGGTCACCCGCACGGTGGCCTGGCTGTAGCCGTCGCGTTTCAGGCTCTGGTCCAGGTAGTGCTCGACGGTCTGCTCCAGCGTCCAGTTCTTGTAGCAGATGACATTGCAGTTGTTGGGGTAGGCAAACAACTGGGTCACACGCTGGGTGCTGCCCAGGTCGATCTGGATGTCTGCCTGGGCGGCCCCGGCCAGGGTCAGGGCGGCAAGTGCAGTGGCGAGCGCGGAAACCTTTGGCATGCATAACTCCTTGTCAGTGAGAGGCCGAATAGTGCGCGAGTGTGCGTTACCGGGGAATGCTTTCCGAGAAAAAAAGTGTGTGGTCATGTAGCCGCTGCCGCCAGGCTGCGCTGGCCAGGATGAACAACCCAAAAATTGCAGCAAGACATAGGCCCAGCGCAGCCTGCGGCAGCGGCTACACTGCGGTGTCATGAAAACCATTTTTATCCTGGGGATGCTGCTGTATGGCGCGGTGGCCCACGCTGACGACCCACGCGACGAAGCCCTGTTCGTGGCCTGGTTTCGCCATCACGATACCGCGGCCTTCGAGCGCTTCCTGGTGCAGCGCAAGGTCGACACCGTGGTGCCGCTGTACCAGCTGCTGCGCACGGCCAGCGACTGGCAGCAGTGCCAGGCACAGCCGTTTGCGGTGCCGCCGGCCAGTCATTGGCCGGCGGTGGAGTCGACCTTGCAGCTGCTGGCCACGCTCAAGCGCGAAGGTGTGCTGAACCATTTCGAGGTGGTCTCGGCGTACCGCGGCAAGCGCCTGAACGCCTGCGCCGGCGGCGCCGCCCACAGCGCCCATGTGCAGGCGTTTGCCGTGGACCTGGCGTTTCCCGAGGGCAGCGCCGACCCGCAGCGCCTGTGCGATTTCTGGAAGCAGCACGGCGGCGAATGGCAGCTGGGCCTCAGCCGTTACCCATCCGGGCGCGTGCACCTGGACACCACGGGCTACCGCACCTGGGGTGACGACTACAGCGCGCGCACGTCCTATTGCCTGCAGCCAGCGTCAGGTTAAATGCGCCTTGAGCACGCCCAGCACGTCGCGGGCGAAGGCGCCGCTGTGCGCGTTGACCTTGGCGCGAAACTGCACGGCTGGCAGCGCCGGCAATTGCCAGCTGGCCGGCACCGGCACAGTGCCCGGCGGTATCGACGACTCATTCAGGCAGGCCACCCCCAGCCCGGCGCTCAACGCTGATTGCAGGCCGGCCACGCCCGAGGCTGAATGGGCCACCAGGTAGGGCCGCCGGGCCCGTTCGAGAATGTCCAGTGCCAGGCCCTGCAGCGAGCAGGTGGCGGGCAGCACCACCAGTGGCAGGGTCGCGGGGCGTTCGGCGGCCAGGTGTTCGGCGATCACCCAGTGCAGGCGTTCGTCGCGCACCGGTTCCACGCCCGCCAGCAGCGGCTGGGCGTGGTCGTGGAGGATCTGCATGTACAGGCCGATGTCGAAATCTGCCGGTTCGGCCTCGATCAGCGCGCTCTTGCGCACGGTCACGTGCAGGCGCAGGCCGGGGTAGCGTTCGGCCAGGCGCTTGAGCAGCGGGGCGATGGCGTTGGGGCGGAAGTAGTCGGTTATCAACAGGCGCAGGTCGCCGCTCAGGCCGGTGCCGCGCATGTCGTGCAGCACCTGGTCGTTGAGGTCCAGCAACTGCCGCGCGTGGCCCAGCAGGCGCTCGCCCGCAGGCGTGAGGCGGGTGCCGCGCTTGCTGCGGGTGAACAGTTGCTGGCCGCAGAAGCTTTCCAGTTTCTGTAGTTGCTCGCTGACCGCGGACTGCGAGCGGTGCAGGCGTTCGGCCGCCGCTGCCAGGGTGCCGGCCTCGGCGACCACGGTCAGGGTGTTGAGCAAATCGAGGTCAAAGCGGCTCACGGTCATCACGCCTTTTGCCGATGGATGTGCTCTGAATATCCCGCTTTTCCGATGATGGAGCAAGGGCGATGATCAGGGCGCAATCCACCCACAAGGAGCAACATCATGCCTGGCCTGACCTTACTGATTTCCGGTGAACCCAAGGACGCCCTGGTGCCCGTGCTGGCGCGCGAACTGACCGAGCTCACCTGCGCCATCCTCGACAAACAGCAGCAGAGCACCACGGTGACCGTGGATTTCCTGCCCCGCGCCCAGTGGTTTATCTACAACCGCAGCCTGGCCGAGCTGGGCAAGGACGCCTTCCGCCTGCAGGTGACCATTACTGACGAAACCACCACCAAGGACCAGAAGGCGCGGTTCCAGCGCGAGGCCTACGCGTTGCTGGCCGAGCGCATCGGCAACCTGCACTCGCACTCCAACGTGCACCTGATCGATTGCCGCGCCTCGGCCTACAGCTACGCCGGCATTACCCAGGAGTACCGCTACCAGCACCCCCAGGCCTGAGCTTCACGGGTAGGGAATGGGCGTCAGCACCGGCTGGCCGGCGAAGAAGGCCAGCAGGTTCTGGTTCACCAGGTTTACCGTGGCCTCGGAGGCCTGGGGCGACAGGCCGGCGACGTGTGGCGTGAGCACCACGTTGTCCAGGGCCTTGAGCGCGTCAGGGACGGCGGGCTCGTCGTCGAACACGTCCAGCGCCGCGCCGGCGATGGTGCGTTGCTGCAGGGCCTCGATCAGGTCGGCGGTGGCGATCACGCTGGCGCGGGCAATATTCACCACGAAACCGTGCGGCCCCAGGGCCAGTAGCGCGGTTTTGTCGATGGCGTGCTGGCTGCTCGGGCCGCCGGGAGTGGCGATCACCAGGTAATCGCAGGAGGCCGCCAGTTCCACCGGGCTGGCGCAGTAGTGGTAGTCGACGTCGGTGCGTGGGCGGCGGTTGTGGTAAGTGACGGTCATGTCGAAACCGCGCGCGGCGCGCTTGGCGATCGCCAGGCCCACTGCGCCCAGGCCCAGGATGCCCAGGCGGCCGCCTTCCAGGGTGGGGCGGCTGAGCTTGCGCCATTCACCGCGGCGCACCGAGGCATCGGCCCCTGGAATATCGCGCACCAGCGCCAGCAGCAGGGCCATGGCGTGGTCGGCCACCGACGAGGCGTTGGCGCCGGCGCCGTTGGTCACGGTGATGCCGGCGGCATGGGCGGCGGCCAGGTCCACGTGCTCGTAGCCGGCGCCGATCACGCAGATGATTTTCAGGTGCGGCAGCGCCGCCATTTCATCGGCGAAGAACCCCAGCGGGCCACGGGTGAGCACGGCGGTGATGCGCTGGCCGTGGTCGCGGATGGCGGCGGCGCGCAGCTCGCGGGTGGGCGCCAGAATCAGCGTGAAGCCGCTGTCTTCGAGGATATGCAGGTAGTCGTTGACGGCTTCCACCAGCACCAGGACCGTTGCGCTCATGGGTTCCCTCCGGAATAAAGTAAGTCAGGCGCCCATTGACCGATTCCTGGCGACAATGGTCAATGACTATTCAAGGCCCTGCGAGTTTATTTCATGTCCTGGTTGACCGACCCCGCTGTCTGGACCGCGCTGTTGCAGATTGTCGCCATCGATTTGCTGCTGGGTGGCGACAACGCCGTGGTCATCGCCCTGGCCTGCCGCAACCTGCCGCGCGAACAACGGCGCAAGGCCATCTTGGGCGGTGTGGCGGGGGCAATCCTGCTGCGCGTGGTGCTGTTGTTCTTTGCCATGCAACTGTTGTCGCTGCCTTACCTGAAACTGGCGGGGGCGCTGCTGTTGCTGTGGATCGGCGTGAAGCTGCTGATTCGCGAAGAGGACGGGCATGCCGACATTCGTGGCGATGTGCACCTGTTCAATGCCATCAAGACCATCATCATCGCCGACGCGGTGATGTCGCTGGACAACGTGCTGGCGGTGGCGGCTGCGGGCGCTGGGAATATCTACCTGGTCAGCTTCGGGGTGTTGATCAGCATCCCGGTGATCGTGCTGGGCAGCCGCCTGGTGCTGACGGCCATGGAGCGTTTCCCGGTGGTGATTCAGCTGGGCGGGGCGTTGATTGGCTGGATTGCCGGCGGCATGGCGGTGGCGGATCCGGCGCTGGCGGGGTACCTGCCGGGTAGCGTGGCGGTGCAGCATTATGCCGCCAGCGTGGTGGGTGCAGGGTTGGTGCTGGTGGTAGGGCAGGCGTGGAACCGGCGGTTGGTGGCGCGGCGCCTGTGAGCAGCCGCGTAGCAGCTGCCGCCAGGCTGCGTCAGACGGCATGTGCGGTTAGCCTGACGCACCGTGGCCGCCATGACGCGGCCTGGCGGCCACTGCTACGGTCTCAGAATTTCAGGGCATTGGTCAGGTCGCCCATGGGCTTCTGTCCACGTGCCACCATGGCGTCGTCGCGCTGCTTGAGGCCGTCCAGCGTCTCCAGCTTGAATACCCGGGTGATCAGCCGCAGGATCGACGCGGTGTCATACACCGTGTGGTCCACCGTGCCCTTGCGTGCGAACGGCGACACCACCAGCGCCGGAATGCGCGTGCCCGGGCCCCAGCGGTCGCCCTTGGGTGGCGCCACGTGGTCCCACCAGCCGCCGTTCTCATCGACAGTGACCACCACCACCATGTTTTTCCATTGCGGGCTGTTGCGCAGCACCTTCAGGGCGGTGGCGATATGCCGGTCGCCGGCGGCCACGTCAGCGTAGCCGGCGTGCATGTTGAGGTTGCCCTGGGGCTTGTAGAAGGTCACGGCGGGCAGCTTGCCGGCGGCCGCGTCGGCGAGGAACTTGTTGCTGCCGGGCTCGTCGCCCAGGCCACCGTCGCGCAGGCGCTTCTGGCGCTCGGCCGGGTTCTCCGGGCCTTGCTGCTTGAAGTAGTTGAACGGCTGGTGGTGATACTGGAAGTTGGGGATCTTGGGGATGCCGCCCGAGTCCTTGTACTGGTCCAGGGTGGCCTGCCAGGCGCCCGCGTACCAGGCCCAGTCGACGTTCTTCTTGCTCAGCTTGTCGCCGATGTGTTCGTGGCTCTGGGGTACCAGCACGCTGGCCAGGTCCGGCTTGGAGTAGTCTGGGCGTTCCGGGTCGCGGATCCAGGTTGGCCAGTAGGGCGGCGCCATGGTGTTCACGGCGAAGCCGTCCGGGGTCAGCGCGCTGGGGCCGAACGCCGGGGCGCCGGTCATGGCGCTGGCCGGGGACTTGTCCAGGGGCTTGAGGCGCGTGTCCAGCGGGTCATCGCTCTGCAGCGTGGCGATCTGCTCCTTGGCCACCGAGCTGCTGGCGTTGGGGTAGAACGGCGCGGTGGCGCTGATCAGGTACTGGTGGTTGAGGAACGAGCCGCCGAAGGCGCCCTGGAAGAAGTTGTCGCACAGCACGAACTCGCGCGCCACGTCCCACAGGCGCAGGGAATACTGGGTCTGCGCGTAGTAGCCCATGGTCAGGCCGCCGGAGTCGGCCCAGGCCACGAACTGGTCATTCTTGCCGCCGTTGATCTGCATCTGGTTCTGGTAGAACACATGCCACAGGTCGCGGGTCACCACGCCCAGGGGCAGGTCTTCCTGGTTCGGGCCTTTCAGCGCGAACGGCGCGTTGGGCAGGTTTTCCTGGTACTGCACGCCCGGGGCGTAGGTCACGCCATCCACGGTTTGCGGGCCAAGCTGCAGGGTGCCGCCCCAGGCCGGTGGCAGGGTCTTGAGCAGGCTGCCGTCACGGTCGCGCTGCTGGTGCTCCTCGGGCTTGAGCGTCGCCAGCGGTTGTTCCAGGCCAGGGAAGTTGGCGAACAAGTTGTTGAAACTGCGGTTCTCGGCGTAGATCACCACCACCGTCTTGACGTTGTCGGCCAGCGCCTTGTCCAGCTCGCTGGGCGACAGCGGGTGCTCGTCGGCCTTGCCCGGCTGGTCATTGGTGCTGCCACAGGCGCTCAGCGTCGCCGCGCCCACGCCCAGCACCGCCACGCCACCCAGGAAACGGCGGCGGCTGGTGTCGGGCAGCAAGGGGGAGGAGGGGGCTTGGATATCGTCAGTCTTGTCACTCATCACGGCATCCCTGGTCAGGCGTAACAAAAAAATACTGGTCGGGAGGGTAGCAGTGGTTTGTGACGGTTGTGGGGCGGGTTTGTTTCAGCGGGTTCCCTCGGGAAAAGCGAAGGCCTTTCCCAAGGTAATGATTACCCGCTTACTGCCCCAGCCGATTGCCCTGCCGATCACGGCTTTCCAGCGCAGCACCCACCAGAGTGTTCGCCATGTTCACCAGATGGTAAAGGGCCATGGCCTGGCCGCGTTGGTCGCCGATGTAGTTGTCGGCGAGTTCGTAGGCTGAGCTGGCGGTGCAGGTCAGCAGTTCGCTGGCGTGCTGCAGGATGTCGTCGATGCCAATGCCTTCGCGCACGGTGAAGAGGTGGTGTTCGTCGTTGTGAGGTTCGGTGTGGGTGGTGAAGAAGCGTTCGCTGGGGGCTGCGTCGAGGGGGGGATGCGGTGGGTCGGGGACGATTTTGGTCATGGTGTAGCTCCGTTCGGTAAATGGAGCTACCACTGCTCGCTGCTAAACGAAGGTGGCAGCTGTACGCAGGTTAGCAGACCGGCCGATCGGATCCCGGCGCACCCGAAGGTGCCCTGCACACAGCCGCCATGAGATGCAGGCTGGTTAAGCCTGGCTCGCGGAACGTCTATGCGAAGATCGGTAATTGCGCGGGTCTGCTAACCCGGCCATTGGTTTTCAATGGCAACCGAAGACTAAAGCAGCGGGTTTGGTTCGACGATCCGAAACGGCCGACCGCAGGGTAGGACATTTCCCAAAGATCTAGAAATGCCGCAGTGAGACAAGGTGTTTCATGAAGGCTTTAAGCGGACTTCGCTTTCGGGACGCAGCCTTCGGCAGCTGCTACGGGGGCGCTGTAGCAGCTGCCGAAGGCTGCGTCCGGGCTGAACGGTTATTTATCTGCTGCTCTGGTACAGCCGATGGTCCGGATCCAGCCAAACCACGAAAAACACATGGTCTACAAAGAAGCCATGAACCCGGCCATGTTCATTGGCGCTGACTGCAAACTGGAATGGAGTGGTGCTTTTCAGCTGTTCGTGCAGATGGTGAAAACCTTTGGGTTCGGAAGTGCGATCCCAGGCTATGGGGTGGGCCCGAATCGCAGAGGAGCGGTTGGCGTGGAACTCCTGCACGGAGAAGTTGCTGAGGGCGCTTAGGCGGGCAATGAACCTGCAGAAGTACCGGGCTTCGCGGCTGTCGTAGTGAAATTTGTCGTGGGATTGCTCTATGTGGCGGAACGAAAAGCTGATGCGTTGCCGGGCGTCTGGAGTACCGGCCCGCATTTTCAATTCCGATTGTGGGAGGCGTCCTGCCTTCATGCCCATGGTTGTGTCCTATTGGTCGCTGTGGGACATCTCTGTGTAGAAATCGCGGGTGATGCCTTTATCAATGGCATTTGTGCAGGGCGCATCCGGCGCCAGTTGGCCTCTGGCGGATAACCACGGGCGTTCCTGATGGGTCAGCTGTTCCAGTTCGTACCCCGAGTACCCGCCGAAAACACGGTAGACCTCATCCAGAAAGGTTTGGATGGCAGGGGCGAGGGCTGGTTTTTGTGTGTCGCTGGGAATCGAGCGCCAGCGGAACTGGGAAAACCGGTGATACGTGTCGCGATGCACGGGGCCATGAACCCAGGCTTCAAATGGTTCGGGAATCAGCGGTTCGCCGTCGTTCATGACCATGTGCCAGGCATCGGCGTAGAACATCAGTTTCTGCAACTTCAAGGCGGTGAGGACGTCGCCGTGCTCCTGGGCGAACCACAGGAGATAATCGGCTACCCCATTTGCTGTGCTTGCGGCCATCGGGCCTCCGGTGCGCTGTAGCAGGGAAAAGGTATCTGTGCAGGCAGTGCACGATGGGCTCTTTTCCACGAAGCGTCGATCAGCCCGGCCTGATCATTGCGTAGGACTTTTCCCAAGCCAAAAAAAAAGAGCCTACCTTTCGGTAAGCTCTTTTTCGTACTTGGTGGCTACACAGGGACTTGAACCCCGGACCCCAGCATTATGAATGCTATGCTCTAACCAACTGAGCTATGTAGCCAAGATGGCGCGCATTATTCCCTCAGAACGAACATGTGTCAATCATCTTTTTGAAAATTTTTTACGTGTGATCAAAAGGTTAGGGTCCACACGGACGAACGGGCCGGAAAACCCGGGCCGTTCGGACATAAATTGTTTCATTGTTAGCAATCCCGCCCCGAAAAATGGCACATTAGGACCCCATGCGCTGGACGTGCACTCGTTTGCGGCACGCTGAGCAGCGTTCCTACCCGTTGTGTGGAAGATTTGCCTGATGGCCATAACCAACGTTCAAACCAGCTCGGCCCCGGCGGCCGCTGCGGCGCAGACCAGCCCCCTGGTGATGCGCATCATCGGCGCCTGCGCGCTGGCGCACCTGATCAACGACCTGATCCAGTCGGTACTGCCCTCCATCTACCCGATGCTCAAGGCCAACTACGGCTTGAGCTTCACCCAGGTGGGGCTGATTACCCTGACCTTCCAGATCACCGCCTCGCTGCTGCAGCCGTGGGTGGGCTTCTATACCGACCGCAACCCCAAGCCGAACCTGCTGCCGCTGGGCACTATCTGTACGCTGGTGGGTATCGTGATGCTGGCCTTCGTCGGCAGCTTCCCGATGATTCTGGTGGCGTCGGCGCTGGTGGGCATTGGCTCGTCGACCTTCCACCCGGAAACCTCGCGCATCGCGCGGCTGGCCTCGGGTGGCCGCTATGGCCTGGCGCAGTCGACCTTCCAGGTGGGCGGCAACGCCGGCTCCGCATTCGGGCCGCTGCTGGCGGCGGCGCTGATCATTCCGTTCGGCCAGGGCAACGTGGCGCTGTTCGGCGTCTTCGCGCTGTTCGCCCTGGGCGTTACCTGGGTGCTGAGCCGCTGGTACAAGGAACACCTGAACCTGTTCAAGGCCAAGAAGGGCGGCCAAGCCACCCACGGCCTGTCCAAGCGCCGCGTCACCGCCGCGCTGGTGGTGCTGGGCCTGCTGGTGTTCTCCAAGTACTTCTACATGGCCAGCTTCACCAGCTACTTCACCTTCTACCTGATCGAGAAGTTCCAGCTGTCGGTGGCCAGCTCGCAGCTGCACCTGTTCCTGTTCCTCGGGGCGGTGGCGGCGGGGACCTTCTTCGGCGGCCCCATCGGCGACAAGATCGGCCGCAAGGCGGTGATCTGGTTCTCCATCCTGGGCGTGGCGCCGTTTACCTTGGCGCTGCCTTACGTGGACCTGTTCTGGACCACGGTGCTCAGCGTGATCATTGGTTTCATCCTGGCGTCGGCGTTTTCGGCCATTGTCGTGTTCGCCCAGGAACTGGTGCCCGGCAACGTCGGCATGATCGCCGGGGTGTTCTTCGGCCTGATGTTCGGCTTCGGCGGCATCGGCGCTGCGCTGCTGGGGCATCTGGCGGACATTCACGGCATCGAGTACGTGTACACCCTGTGCTCGTTCCTGCCGCTGTTCGGCATCCTGACGATATTGCTGCCTAATACGCGCAAAGCCTGACCCACGAAAAGGCCCGCGCGATGCGGGCCTTTTCGTAGCCGCAGCCGCCAGGCTGCGCAGGGCGTGTGCCACGGTGAAGATCTGCAGCGTACACGAGGGCCAGCGCCGCCTGCCGGCAGCGGCTACGGGGTGCGTGTGGGGGCGCAAATGGCGCGATTATTTTGAATCGCGCCACAATCGCGCCACGCCGCCCGAACAACCGCGCCACCGACCACCGGACCTGTAGCCGCAGCCGCCAGGCTGCGCAGGGCGTGTGCCACGGTGAAGATCTGCAGCGTACACGAGGGCCAGCGCCGCCTGCCGGCAGCGGCTACGGGGTGCGTGTGGGGGCGCAAATGGCGCGATTATTTTGAATCGCGCCACAATCGCGCCACGCC
>NZ_JBSKHP010000001.1:228268-344192 GCF_057128625.1 Pseudomonas imperatae
CCGGCAGCGGCTACGGGGTGCGTGTGGGGGCGCAAATGGCGCGATTATTTTGAATCGCGCCACAATCGCGCCACGCCTCCCGAGCAACTGCGCCACCGACCACCGGACCTGTAGCCGCTGCCGCCAGGCTGCGCAGGGCGTGTGCCACGGTGAAGATCTCCAGCGTGCACGAGGGCCAGCGCAGCCTGGCGGCAGCGGCTGCAAGGTTTACGTTGTCAGGTTCAACACCGGCGCCGGCACCCGCGCAAACCACCGGCTCGCCTGCTCATACGCATGCGCCAGTTGCAGCACCGCGAAGTCGGCCTGGTGGCGGCCGATGATCTGCATGCCCATGGGCAGGCCCTGGGCGTTGAAGCCCACTTGCACGTTGGCCACCGGGCAGCCGCTGAGGGTGCCGGGGATGACGACTTCCATCCAGCGGTGGTAGGTGTCCATGCTGCGCCCGGCCACTTCGGCGGGCCAGTGCTGGCGCTTGTCGAACGGGAAGACCTGGGCGCTGGGTAGCAGCAGGTAGTCGTAGCGTTCGAACAGCGCGTTGATAGCGCGGTACCAGTCGGTGCGGGTGACGCCGGCCTGGTGCACGGCGCTGGCGCTCAGCCCCAGGCCGTTTTCCACTTCCCATTGCGCTTCGGGCTTGAGCTGCGCGCGCTTGGCCGGGTCCTGGTAGGCCTTGCCCAGGGAGCCTGCCACGGTCCAGTGGCGCAGGGTGCGCCAGCAGTCCCACAGGCGTTCCGGGCTGAAGCCCAGGTCGGCGTGCTCCACGCTGCAGCCCAGCGCCTGGAAGTCGCCCAGGGCCTTTTCGCACAGGGCGGTGACGCCATGTTCCATGGGCAGGTAGCCGCCGAAGTCGCCCAGCCAGCCCAGTCGGGTGCCCTTGAAGTCACGGGCCAGGGGCGCGGCGAATTCGCTGCCGTCGCCGGCCAGCGACAGCGGTGCCCGCGGGTCATGGCCGGCCTGCACCGACAGCAGCAGGGCGGTGTCACGCACGGTGCGGCCCATGGGGCCTTCGTAGCCCAGCTGGTCGAAGAACAGGTCGGCGGCGTCGTCGAAAGGCACGCGGCCCTGGGACGGGCGGAAGCCGATGATGTTGTTGAAGGCCGCCGGGTTGCGCAGCGAGCCCATCATGTCGCTGCCGTCGGCCACCGGCACCAGGTGCAGGGCCAGGGCCGCGGCGGCGCCACCGCTGCTGCCGCCGGCGGTCTTGCTGGGGTCGAAGGCGCAACCGGTGGCGCCGAACAGCGGGTTGTAGCTTTGCGAGCCGAGGCCGAATTCCGGGGTGTTGGTCTTGCCGATGATGATCGCGCCGGCGGCCTTGATGCGCGCCACCATGATGCCGTCGCGCTCGGGAATGAAGTCGCGGTACAGCGGCGAGCCCAGGGTGGTGGCAATGCCCTGGGTCAGCGACAGGTCCTTGATGGCGTGGGGCAGGCCGTGCATCCAGCCCAGGTAGACGCCTTGGGCCAGTTGCGCGTCGCGCTCGTCGGCCTGGGCCAGCAACCGTTCGGCCGGTTGCAGGCTGACCAGGGCGTTGACCAGCGGGTTGAAGCGTTCGATGTGGGCCAGGTAGGCCTGCATCACCTCGCGGCAGGACACCTGGCGCAGGCGGATTCGTTCGGCAAGCTCATGGGCCGGCAGCAGCACCAGCTCGTTGACAGTCGGGGTGTTCATGGCAGCAACCTTGGTAACAGGAAAACAGACCCCGCCGTCCTGGCGGGGCAGGGGTGCATCAGCGCATCAGGTTGGTCCACAGCCGGTCGGCCAGGCGGATGGCGCCCTCGCCGCAGGTCTGGCTGAACACGACCTTGGTGCCGGTGGGAATGTGCAGCTCCGGTGCATCCTTCAGGCTAGCGTCGAGGAACGGCTCCACGCCTTTGATCGGGCTCTGGTGCTTGAGGAAGTTCTGGGTGATGGCGGCATTTTCAGGCTGGCTGAGGAAGGCGATGAACTTGCGCGCGTTGTCCGGGTGCTGGCTGCCCTTGGGGATGACCATGTTGTCCACCCAGGCCATCACGCCCTGCTTGGGGTACATGTAGGCCAGGCTCGGTTTCATCTCGCGGGCGCGCATGGCCGAGCCACCCCAGAACATCGACATGTCGACTTCACCCGCGGCCAGGTTCTCGCGAATCGAGCCGGCCTTGGAGCTGTAGGTCTTCACGAACGGCTTCTGCGCCTTGAGCAGCGCCAGCACCTGTTGCATCTGCTTGGGGTCTTCGCTGCACAGCGGAATGTTCAGGTACAGGCTGGCGGTGTCGATCACCTCGCTGGAGGAGTCGAACATGTTGATGCGCCCCTGCAGCTCGGCCGGCGGGTGGTACAGCACGTCGTAGCTGTCCAGCGGGCCTTTGTAGCGCGCGGTGTCGAGGACCACGCTGGTGGTGCCCCAGATGAACGGCATGGCGTAGGCACCGTCCGGGTCCCAAGTGGGATTCTTCAGGTTGTCCACCACGTTGGCGTAGTACGGCTGCTTGGCCGGGTCGAAGCGCTCCAGCAGCTGCTCCTTGATCAGGATGGGCACGAACTGGTGCGACGGAATCGCCACGTCATAGCCGCTGCCGCCCTGTTTCAGCTTGGCCAGCAGGGTCTCGTTGGAATCGTAGGAATCCACGGTCACCTTGATGCCGGTTTCCTTCTCGAACTTGTTGAGAATCTCCGGCGAAAAGTAGCCGCTCCAGCTCACCACGTTCAACTGCTCCGCCGCCTGCGCGGTGCCGGCCAGGCCCAGCGCCAGCGACATCCCTACGGTGGTCATCAACGTCTTCATGCAAAACCCCCACGGTTGGACAAAAGGCTCAGGCTTTCTTTTTGCCGAGCAGATAGGAAAGGCTGACGAACAGCACCGACACGCCGAGGATCAGCGTGGAAACCGCGTTCACGTCCGGCGTCACGCCCATGCGCAGCAGGCCGAAGATGAAGATCGGCAAGGTAGTGGTGCCCGCCTGCGAGACCATCATCGAGATCACGAAGTTATCCAGCGAGACGATGAACGCCAGCATCAGGCCGCTGACGATGCCCGGCATCAGCAGTGGCAGCGTGACCTTGGTGAAGATCCGCCAGGCGCCGGCGTACAGGTCGGCTGCGGCGTGCTCCAGCGACAGGTCCATGTCGTTGAGCCGCGCGCGGATGGGCAGGTAGGCGAACGGGATGCAGAACACCGTGTGGGCGATGATCAGGTTGCCATAGCCCAGCGACACCCCCAGCGACGAGAACAGCGCCAGGGTAGCGACGCCGACGACGATTTCCGGCAGCACCAGCGGCAGCATGATCGCGCCCATGGACAGCTGCATGCCCTTGAACTTCGCCCCGCGCGAGGTGCCCAGCGCCGCCAGGGTGGCGATCACCGTGGCGATCACGCTGGCGCAGCAGGCAATCAGCAGGCTGTTGCCGGCGGCGCTGCGCAGGGCCTGGTTGGCGAAGGCGGCGCGGTACCAGTCCAGGCTCAGGCCGGTCCACACGGTGGCGGACTGGTTGGCGTTGAACGAGAACACCACCAGCACCACGATGGGCGCGTACAGGTACAGGTAGAACAAAAAGCTGAAGCCGCCGAAGCCGGGGAAGTCCTGCACCCCCAGCCGGCCACGGGTCAGTAGACGCAGCATCACAGGCCTCCTTGGGCAACGCGCTGGCGCTCGGCGCGCAGGGCGTACAGGGTCAACACCAGCATCACGGCGGCCATCAGCACCAGCGCCAGCGCGGCGCCGAACGGCCAGTTGCGGGCGTCGCTGAACTGGCGAAAGATCAGGTTGCCGAGCATCAGCTTCGTGCCGCCGCCCAGCAGTTCCGGGGCAATCATGGCACCCAGGCACGGCACGAAGGTGAGGATGGCGCCGGCCATGATGCCGGGCCTGGCGATGGGCAACACCACCTTGCGCAGGGTGCGCCACTTGCCGGCGTACAGGTCTTGCGCGGCCTCCAGCAGGCGGATGTCCATCTTCTCCAGGGTGGCGTAGATGGGCAGCACCACGAACGGCGCGTAGGTGTAGACCAGCCCCAGCAGCACGGCGCCGTCGGTGTACAGCAGCGGCAGCGGCTGCTTGATCAGGCCCAGGCCCATCAGGCTGTTGTTGATCACGCCGCTGTCGCGCAGCAGCAGAATCCAGGCGTAGGTGCGGATCAGCAGGTTGGCCCAGAACGGCACGGTGATCAGGAAAATCAGCAGGCCGCGGCGCTGGGGCGGCTGCATGGCCAGCCACACAGCCACGGGGAAGCCGATCAGCAGGGTGATCAGCGTGGTCAGCCCGGCGATGCCGATGGAGCGCAGGGCGATCATCAGGTAGGCGTCGGTGAAGGCCAGGCTGTCGTCCATCTGCCGTTCGAACAGCAGGGAAATGTAGGCCTCGGTGCTGAAGTGATGATCGACCCCGCCATAGGGGTTGGCCTGCATCAGCGAGTAGGCCATCACGATCAGTATCGGCACCACCAGGAACAGGCCGATGGCGGTCAGCGCCGGGCTCACGCCCAGCACGTTGCCCAGCGCCTTGCGGCGCAGCAGGGCGCTGGGGCGGGGCAGCACAGTGGTTGTGTCCATGTTGCCTCCTCAGTCCACCAGCACGCTGGCGCTGTTGTTTTCCAGCAGCAGGCCGGCGCGGCCGCCCAGGGCAAAGCGCTGGCCGCCGCTGTTGGGCACGCGCACGGTCAGGCGCTGGCCGCCGGTGAGGCGCACCTGGTACTGCAGGTCGGTGCCCAGGTAGATCTGCTGCTCCACGGTGCAGTCCATGGCGCCCTGGCGGGGCAGCTCGATCAGTTGCAGGCGCTCGGGGCGGATCGACAGGTTGACGCTGGCGCCCACCCGCAGGCCCTCGTGCACCGGCGCGGTGACGGCAGCGCCGCCTGGGGTCTGGTACAGCGCGCTGGCGCCGTCGATGCGGCTGACCACCGCCGGAATCAGGTTGGTCTCGCCAATGAAGTCGGCGACGAAGCGGTTGCGCGGGCGTTCGTAGATCTCGTCCGGGCGGCCCACCTGCTGCACCTCGCCCTCGCTGAGCACGGCGATGCGGTCGGACATGGTCAGGGCTTCTTCCTGGTCATGGGTGACGAAGATGAAGGTGATGCCGGTGCGCGCCTGTATGGCCTTGAGTTCTTCGCGCATGGCCTGGCGCAGCTTCAGGTCCAGCGCCGACAGCGGTTCGTCCAGCAACAGCACCTTGGGGTGTGGCGCCAGCGCCCGGGCCAGGGCGACACGTTGCTGCTGGCCGCCGGACAACTGTGCGGGGCGGCGTTCGGCGAAGCGCTCCATCTGTACCAGCGCCAGCATTTCACGCACCCGCTCGGCCACCTGCGGTTTGCCCAGGCGCTTGCCCATGGGGTGCGATTCCAGGCCAAAGGCCAGGTTCTGGGCGATGCTCATGTGCGGGAACAGCGCGTAGTGCTGGAACACGGTGTTCACGGGGCGCTGGTGGGGCGGGCGGTCGGCGATGTTTTCGCCATACAGCTGGATCTCGCCGCGGGTGGGAAACTCGAAGCCGGCGATCATCCGCAGCAGGGTGGTCTTGCCGCAGCCCGAGGGACCGAGCAGGGTGAAGAATTCGTTGTCGCGGATGTCCAGGTCAACGTGCTTCAGGGCCACGGGCCCGGTGTCCGGGTCGCCGTAGACCTTGCGTACCGAACGGATGGAAACAGCCAGCATCTGTAGCGAATGCAGGGCGCTCATGCAGTACCTCCGATTCCCCCATCGAGCCCTTTCCAGCAGGCGGCCAAGTGCACCGCATGCAGCCCGGGACGATGGAATATTGTTGTTTTGGCAGGAGTAGAGAGTCGTGATACCGGCCGCTTGGCAGGGCCGTTGTTGTTCTGCGTTGGCCTGATTATCAGCGAGGGATTGCCGGGGCGAAAGATCAATTTTAACATAGGTGGTGTTAAATAATTTAACAGCGCGCGAGGCCGGAAACGTCATGTCCAACCTGCATCTGCCACCCCTCAACGCCATCCGCGCCTTCGATGCCGCCGCGCGCCTGGGCAGCTACGTGGAAGCCGCCAAGGCCCTGCACGTGACCCAGCCGGCGGTGGGCCGGCACGTCAAGCTGCTGGAGGACTGGCTGGGCGTGCAGTTGTTCGAACGCACCTCGCGGGGCGTGGTGCTGACGCCGGGCGGGCGCAAGTATCACCAGAAGATCTCCCGTGCCCTGCAGCAGATCATCGAGGCCGGCGAGGCCCTGCAGCCCCACGCCAGCGAGCGCTGGCTGCGCATCATGGTGGTGCCGGGCCTGGCCAAGCGCTGGCTGACGCCGCGCATCGAGACGTTGCGCCACCTGCGCCCGGGCTTGAAGGTGGCCATAGAGCCCAACTCCACCTTTACCGAGGTGGACGCGCGCACCGCCGACCTGGGCATCGTCTACGGCATGCCCGGCCAGTACGCCAACAGCCGCGCCACGCTGATCTGCCCGCGGGTGTTCCCCATCTGCACGCCCAAGTACCTGGCCAGCATCAAGCCTATCCGCCGGGTGCAGGACCTGATGAAGCTGGACCTCATCCACTTCGACGACGGCGAGTGGTGGAACATGTGGTTCAAGGCCCTGGGCATCGACGCCCAGCTGTCGTCTGACGTGCTCTACGTCAGCAACGACCACGCCCTGGCCGTGGCCGAGAGCGGGCAGGGCATAGCCTTGGCGAACGAAGTACTGGTGCGCGACGAGCTGGCGGCCGGCACGCTGGTGCGGGCGATCGACGTGGAGGTGCCGCTGGAGAGCTACCAGTTGCTGACGCCCAGCGGGCAGTTGTCGGCGGACGTGCAGTGGTTCGAGCAGTGGCTGGCGCAGGCGCTGCGCGAAGAGTTCGCCGGCGCTTTCGACGGCGCCGGGGCGTAGGCTTCAGCCCAGGGTGTTGAGGGTCTTGCGGCAGTGCACCAGGGCGTCGCGGATCATGAAGTTGACCAGGGTCGGCGACACCCCCAGTTCCAGGGCGATGTCTTTCTGCGACTGGCCATTGAGCCGGTACTGCTCGAAGGCGTAGCGGGTGCGCGGCGGCAGGTCCTGCAGGGCCAGGGCCAGCTTGTCGAGGGTCTGGCGGTCTTCGTGCAGGGTCTCGGGGCTGGCGCCGGGCACGGCCACGCTCAGGCCTTCCTCTTCGCTGCACTTGTAGCGTTTTTCCAGCGCCTGGCGGCGATAGTGGTCGATGGCCAGGTTGCGCACCACGCGCATCAGGTAGCTGCTCTGGGACTGGATGCCCGGGCTTTCGCCGTTGCCGTTCATTTTCACGAAGGCATCCTGCACCACGTCTTCAGCCGACGCGCGACAGCCCAGGATGCGGGTGGCGGCGTTGATGAAGCGCTGGCGATGGGTCACGAACAGTTGCTGAAGAGCCGGCCTTGGCTCGATGCTGATTGTTTTAGGCATTTGACGTGTTGACCTATGCGGCAGTGCACATGGGGAAGCGGTAAAACTAATGTGATTGATAATCTTTATCAAATGATTTCTGCTCGCGTCTCATGATTTTTTCTTCTATGACACAATTGCCATCACTGCCTCCCCACCCCCGTAGCAGCTGCCGCAGGCGGCGTCCGGGGCCTCGCGAGCTGCCTGGAACTGCGCGGCGCCCGTGACGCGGCCTGCGGCCGCTGCTACAGGGCCACCGCCAACCGCCGTAGCAGCTGCCGCAGGCTGCGTCCGGGCCCCGCGCGAGCTGCCAGGAACCATGCGGCGCCCATGACGCGGCCTGTGGCGCTTTGCCGCACAATTGTCTGTGCGCGCCGCGAGTTGGTTATACTTGCAACGATCTGCCTGGAGCGCTCATCAGGAGAGCTCATGCTCGCCCCATCTATGCCGTTGTCCGCTACACGCCAGAACCTCTGGCGCTTGACCTTTATTCGTTTCCTGGTGCTGGCCGCGCAAGCCGGCTCGGTGGGCTTCGCCTACCTGACGCACCTGTTGCCACTGCCCTGGCTGCAGCTCAGCGCCACCCTGGCGGTGTCGTTGCTGCTGTGCACCGTGACCGCGTTGCGCGTGCGCGCCTCGCTGCCGGTGACCGAGCAGGAATACGCCCTGCAACTGACCTGCGACCTGCTGCTGCACAGTGCGCTGCTGTATTACTCGGGTGGGTCCACCAACCCCTTCGTGTCCTATTACCTGGTGCCGCTGACCATTGCCGCGGTGACGCTGCCGTGGCTGTATTCGGTGATCCTGTCGGGTATCGCCCTGGCCTGCTACTCGGTGCTGCTGGTGCGCTTCTACCCGCTGCCAACGCTGCCGATCGCCCGGGAAAACCTGCAGAACTACGGCATGTGGCTGAGTTTTGCCCTGGCCGCCGGGGTCATCACCTTCTTTGCCGCGAAAATGGCCGAGGAGCTGCGCCGCCAGGAGCAGATGCGCGCCCAGCGCCGCGAGGAAGGCCTGCGCGACCAGCAACTGCTGGCCGTGGCCACGGAAGCCGCCGGTGCCGCCCATGAACTGGGCACGCCGCTGGCGACCATGAGCGTGCTGCTCAAGGAAATGCGCCAGGACCACCACGACCCGGCGCTGCAGGAGGACCTGTCGGTGCTGCAGGACCAGGTCAAGCTGTGCAAGGAAACCCTGCAACAACTGGTGCGCGCCGCCGAGGCCAACCGCCGCATGGCGGTGATGGAACAGCCCGTGACGGCCTGGCTGGACGAGGCGCTGAACCGCTGGCACCTGATGCGCCCGGAAGCCACCTACCGCTTCCAGCGCCTGGGCCAGGGCGAGGTGCCGGAGCTGGCGCCGCCGCCAGACCTGACCCAGGCGCTGCTGAACCTGCTGAACAACGCCGCCGATGCCTGCGCCGAAGGCCTGGAAGTGCACCTGGACTGGAACGCTGAAGATATCTTCATCGTGATTCGCGACCACGGCCCGGGCGTGCCGCTGGCTATCGCCGAGCAAATCGGCAAACCTTTCTTTACTACCAAGGGCAAGGGCTTCGGCCTTGGCCTGTTTTTGAGCAAAGCCAGCGTGACACGCGCAGGCGGCTCGGTAAAACTCTATAGTCATGAGCAGGGCGGTACACTCACAGAGTTGCGCCTGCCCCGTGACGCCCGAGGAGACAGACATGAGTGATGAAAACCAGGTCGAAAGCGAAGAGCTGCCGCATCTGTTGCTGGTCGACGACGATTCGACCTTTACCCGCGTGATGGCCCGCGCCATGGCGCGCCGCGGCTTCCGCGTGACCACCGCCGCCAGCGCCGACGAAGGCCTGAAGCTGGCCCAGGAAGACCTGCCGGACTACGCGGCCCTGGACCTGAAGATGGAAGGCGACTCGGGCCTGGTGCTGCTGCCCAAGCTGCTGGAGCTGGACCCGGAGATGCGCGTGGTGATCCTCACCGGTTACTCCAGCATCGCCACTGCGGTCGAGGCCATCAAGCGCGGCGCCTGCAACTACCTGTGCAAGCCGGCCGACGCCGACGACGTGCTGGCAGCCCTGCTGTCCGAACACGCTGACCTGGACACCCTGGTGCCGGAAAACCCGATGTCGGTGGACCGCCTGCAGTGGGAGCACATCCAGCGCGTGCTCACCGAGCACGAAGGCAACATCTCCGCCACTGCCCGCGCCCTGGGCATGCACCGGCGCACCCTGCAGCGCAAACTTCAGAAGCGCCCGGTTCGTCGCTGAGTCGCCGAACCCATGAGTCTTTTTTCCGCGCGGGTGGATCGGGATCGATCTGCCCTGCGTGGCCTCCTACCGTCGAGCCTGTCCAATGAATCAGAACGCTGAATATTCCGCGGTCAACGATGCCGTGCGTGGTCATTTTTTTCGAAGGGTATGGCAGCTGATCTGGCCCTACTGGCGCAGTGAAGAGAAGGGCAAGGCCTGGCTGTTGCTGGCCTCGGTGATCGGCCTGTCGCTGTTCAGCGTGTGGATCTCGGTGTGGATGAACAGCTGGTACCGCGACTTCTACAACGCCCTGCAGAAGAAAGACTTCGCCGCTTTCACCCACCTGATCCTGTATTTCTGCGGCATTGCCGCGGTGGCCATCCTTGGCGCGGTGTACCGCCTGTACCTGACGCAGATGCTCACCATTCGCTGGCGCCGCTGGCTCACCCAACGCCACTTCAACCGCTGGCTCGAGAACAAGAGCTACTACCAGATGGAGCAGGGCGGCCACACCGACAACCCTGACCAACGGATCAGCGAAGACCTCAACAACTTCACCTCCGACACCCTGAGCCTGGTGCTGGGCCTGATCCGCACGGTGGTCAGCCTGGTGTCGTTCTCGGTGATCCTGTGGGGCGTGTCGGGCAGCATCGAAGTGTTTGGCGTGACCATCCCCGGCTACATGTTCTGGTGCGCGCTGGTGTATGCCATTGTCGGCAGCTTCCTGACCCGCTGGATCGGTAGCAGCCTGATCCCGCTGAACAACCAGCAACAGCGGTTCGAAGCCGACATGCGTTTCTCGCTGATCCGGGTGCGTGAAAACGCCGAGAGCATCGCCCTGTACAGCGGCGAACCCAACGAGAAAGAGCGCCTGACCACCCGCTTCGGCAAGGTGTGGAGCAACTACTGGGCGCTGATGAAAGTGACCAAGCGCCTGACCTTCTTCACCGCCGGTTACAGCCAGGCGGCGGTGATTTTCCCGTTCGTGGTGGCGGCGCCGCGCTATTTCGCCGGCAAGATCGAACTGGGCGAGCTGATGCAGATCAACTCGGCGTTCGGCAACGTGCAGGGCGACATGAGCTGGTTCATCGACAGTTTTTCCACCATCGCCGGCTGGAAAGCCACCTGCGACCGTCTTATCAGCTTCCGCCAGGCCATGAGCGACAATGAAAGCCGCGCGCCGGCCATTGCCGTGGAAGAGCAGGGCGAGGCTGTGAGCGTCGACAACCTCAACCTCGACCTGGCCGATGGCCGCCACCTGCTGGCGGGCGCCAGCCTGGCTGTGGCCTCGGGCGAACGCCTGCTGGTCAGCGGCCGCTCGGGCAGCGGCAAGAGCACCTTGCTGCGCGCCATGGGGCGGCTGTGGCCCAACGGCCACGGGCATATCCGCATGCCGCAGGGCCGCTCGCTGTTCCTGCCGCAGAAGCCGTACCTGCCGATCGGCCCGCTGCGCGAGGCGTTGAGTTATCCACAGCCGGGTGACACCTACAGCCAGGAACGCTACGTGCAGGTGCTGCAAGCCTGCCGCCTGCCGCACCTGGTGGAGCGCCTGGACGAAGGCAACCACTGGCAGCGCCTGCTCTCGCCGGGCGAGCAGCAGCGCGTGGCCTTTGCCCGCGCCATGCTCTACGCGCCCAAGTGGCTGTACATGGATGAGGCGACGTCGGCCATGGACGAGGAAGACGAAGCGGCGCTGTACCAGGGCCTGATCGAGCAGCTGCCAGGCTTGAGCATCATCAGCGTTGGCCACCGCAGCACGCTCAAGCGCTTCCATTCGCGCCACGTGCGCATCGAGGGCGGACATCTGGTGAATCAAATCACTGGGGCACCGACCGCGGTGTAATGTGGTCGTACGACTGGAATGCGCTATGATGCGCCTATAAACGTGATCTCGAGATAAGAAGTTCGCCATGGAAACGCCAATCGCCCCGCCTCGCGGCCGTCGCAAACCTCGCAGCCTTGCCCAGGAACTGGTCACCGTGCTGACCGAGCGCATCCTCAAGGGTGAGCTCAAGCGTGGCGACAAGCTGCCCACCGAGTCGGCGATCATGCAAGAGCAGGGCGTCAGCCGCACCGTGGTGCGCGAGGCCATCTCGCGCTTGCAGGCGGCGGGGCAGGTGGAAACCCGCCATGGCATCGGCACCTTCGTGCTCGACACGCCCAGCCCCAGCGGCTTCCGTATCGACCCGGCGACCATCGTCACCCTGCGTGACGTGCTCGCCGTGCTGGAATTGCGCATCAGCCTGGAAGTGGAATCGGCCGGCCTGGCCGCCCAGCGCCGCTCGCCCGAGCAGCTGGCCGCCATGCGCGCGGCCCTGGATGCGCTGGCCGAAAGCGCCGCGCACGCCTCGGACGCCGTGGCCTCGGACTTCCAGTTCCACCTGCAGATTGCCCTGTCCACCGGCAACCGCTACTTCACCGACATCATGACCCACCTGGGCACCAGCATCATCCCGCGCACGCGGTTGAACTCGGCGCGCCTGGCCCATGATGACCAGCAGCACTACATGAACCGCTTGAGCCGCGAGCACGAGGAAATCTACGAGGCCATCGCCCGCCAGGATTCCGATGCCGCCCGCGCGGCCATGCGCCTGCACCTCACCAACAGCCGCGAACGGCTGCGCCAGGCCCACGAAGAGGCCCAGGCAACCGCCTGATTCGCAGTGTGGGAGCTGGCTTGCCAGCGAGTTTTGGGGCCTTCAAAAGCTCGCTGGCAAGCCAGCTCCCACAGACGTCTTCGACCCCTTCGCACTTCCCATGACATTTCGTCGCCCAGCCTATTGAGCATTCATAATTTCAGTTGTACGATGACGTACGACATCAGCGAAGGCTGAGCGCACATTCCACGCAAACCAGGGTGTTCGAATAATGAATCCACAAGAACTGAAGTCCATCCTCTCCGCCGGCCTGCTGTCTTTCCCGGTGACCGATTTCAATGCCCAGGGCGACTTTGATCGCGCTGGCTACATCAAGCGCCTGGAGTGGCTGGCCCCGTACGGCGCCAGCGCGCTGTTCGCCGCCGGCGGTACCGGTGAATTCTTCTCCCTGGCTGCCAGCGAGTACTCGCAAGTCATCAAGACTGCCGTCGACACCTGCGCCCGTAGCGTGCCAATCCTCGCCGGCGTCGGTGGTGCCACCCGCCAGGCCATCGAGTACGCACAGGAAGCCGAGCGCCTGGGCGCCAAGGGCCTGCTGTTGCTGCCGCACTACCTGACCGAAGCCAGCCAGGACGGCGTTGCCGCCCACGTGGAAGCGGTGTGCAAGTCGGTGAACATCGGCGTCATCGTCTACAACCGCAACGTCTGCCGCCTGAACGCCGTGCAGCTGGAACGCTTGGCCGAGCGCTGCCCGAACCTGATCGGCTACAAGGACGGCCTGGGTGACATCGAACTGATGGTGTCGATCCGCCGTCGCCTGGGCGACCGCTTCAGCTACCTGGGCGGTCTGCCGACCGCCGAAGTCTACGCCGCCGCCTACAAGGCCCTGGGCGTGCCGGTGTACTCATCCGCAGTGTTCAACTTCATCCCGAAAACCGCGATGGACTTCTACCACGCCATCGCCAAGGAAGATCACGCCACCGTCGGCAAGATCATCGATGACTTCTTCCTGCCCTACCTGGACATCCGCAACCGCAAGGCCGGCTACGCCGTGAGCATCGTCAAGGCAGGCGCCAAGATCGCCGGCTACGACGCAGGCCCGGTGCGTACCCCGCTGACCGACCTGACCGGCGAAGAGTACGAAATGCTGGCAGCCCTGATGGACAAGATGGGCCCGCAGTAAGCTTTACTGCTCCTACCTGGCCAGTGGGAGCTGGCTTGCCAGCGAGCTTTTGAGGCCCTAAGAGCTCGCTGGCAAGCCAGCTCCCACACTGTTACACCGTGAATGAAAAACCCGCGTTAAAAAAAATAATCAGTGGGAGTACACCTTCATGCAAGCCGCCAAGCAGACGCACGTCCGCTATTTGATCCTGCTCATGCTCTTTGTGGTGACCACGATCAACTACGCCGACCGTGCGACCATCGCTATTGCCGGTTCCAGCCTGCAAAAAAGCCTCGGCATCGACGCCGTCACCCTGGGTTTCATCTTCTCCGCGTTCGGTTGGGCCTACGTGGCCGGGCAAATTCCCGGTGGCTGGCTGCTGGACCGCTTCGGCTCGAAGAAGGTCTACGCCCTGAGCATTTTTACTTGGTCGGCGTTCACCGTGCTGCAAGGCTTCGTCGGTGATTTTGGCGTGTCCACGGCCGTGGTCGCGCTGTTCATGCTGCGTTTCCTGGTGGGCCTGGCCGAAGCGCCGTCGTTCCCCGGCAACGCGCGCATCGTTGCCGCCTGGTTCCCCACGGCCGAACGCGGCACCGCGTCGGCGATCTTCAACTCCGCGCAATATTTCGCCACCGTGCTGTTCGCGCCGCTGATGGGCTGGATTGTCTTCACCTTTGGCTGGCAGCACGTGTTCATGATCATGGGCGGCATCGGCATCGCCTTCTCGCTGGTGTGGCTTAAAGTTATCCACAGCCCGCGCCAGCACCCGATGATCAACAAGGCCGAACTCGAACACATCGCCGGCAACGGCGGCATGGTCGACATGGACGACAAGCCCCAGGGCAAGCGCGAAGGCCCCAAGTGGGATTACGTTCGCCAACTGCTCACCAACCGCATGATGCTGGGCGTGTACCTGGGCCAGTACTGCATCAACGGCATCACCTATTTCTTCCTGACCTGGTTCCCGGTGTACCTGGTGCAGGAGCGCGGCATGACCATCCTCAAGGCCGGTTTCATCGCTTCGCTGCCGGCCATCTGCGGCTTTATCGGCGGCGTGCTGGGCGGCATCATCTCTGACTGGCTGCTGCGCCGCGGCCATTCCCTGACCTTTGCCCGCAAGGCGCCGATCATTGGTGGCCTGCTGCTGTCGACCACCATCGTGGCGTGCAACTATGTGGACATCGAGTGGATGGTGGTGGGTTTCATGGCCCTGGCGTTCTTCGGCAAGGGCGTGGGCGCGCTGGGCTGGGCCGTGGTGTCCGACACCTCGCCCAAGCAGATCGCCGGCCTGAGCGGTGGCCTGTTCAACATGTTCGGCAACATTGCTTCGATCACCACGCCGATCGTCATCGGCTACATCATCAGCACCACCGGCTCGTTCAAGTGGGCCCTGGTGTTCGTCGGCGCCAACGCGCTGGTGGCGGTGATCAGCTACCTGGTGATTGTCGGCCAGATCAAACGGGTCGAGCTGACCGAGCCGCCGAGCAAAGGCTCGCGCAAGCCGGTAGAACAGCTGTCCCCAGCCAAAATTTGAGGAGCGCGTTTCATGCAGTTAATTGAGCACGCTGACTCGCCGCGGGTGATTCGCCTGCACGAGCGCGACAACGTTGTGGTGATCGTCAACGACCAGGGCGTGCCGGAAGGCACCGAACTGCCGGGCGGCCTGATCACCCTGGAACACGTACCGCAAAGCCACAAGGTCAACCTGGTGGACATCGCCGAGGGCGGCGAAGTGATTCGCTACGGCCAGGTGATCGGCTACGCCCTGAAG
Organism: Pseudomonas imperatae; assembly: GCF_057128625.1. Classification (NCBI taxonomy): domain Bacteria; kingdom Pseudomonadati; phylum Pseudomonadota; class Gammaproteobacteria; order Pseudomonadales; family Pseudomonadaceae; genus Pseudomonas; species Pseudomonas imperatae. The sequence goes on from NZ_JBSKHP010000001.1 coordinate 243,333, forward strand.
CCCATCCCGCGCGGCACCTGGGTGCGCGAGGACCTGCTGCGCATGCCAACGGCGCCGGCGCTGGACAGCCTGCCCATGTCCGACAAGGTGCCGCAGGCGCTGCCGCCGCTGGAAGGCTTCACCTTCGAAGGCTACCGCAACGCCGATGGCACCGTGGGCACGCGCAACATCCTCGGCATCACCACCACCGTGCAGTGCGTGACCGGCGTGCTGGACCATGCGGTGAAGCGCATTCGCGACGAACTGCTGCCCAAATACCCCCATGTGGATGACGTGGTCGCCATTACCCACAGCTACGGCTGCGGCGTGGCCATTACCGCCACCGACGCCTACATCCCGATTCGCACCGTGCGCAACCTGGCGCGCAACCCCAACCTGGGCGGCGAAGCCCTGGTGATCAGCCTGGGCTGCGAGAAGCTGCAGGCCGGGCAGGTGATGCACGAAGGCGATGCTTCCGTGGACCTCAGCGAGCCCTGGCTGTACCGCTTGCAGGACGCCAGCCACGGCTTCGGCGAGATGATCGAGCAGATCATGGAGCTGGCCGAGACGCGCCTGAAGAAACTCAACGAGCGCCGCCGCGAGACCGTGCCGGCCAGCGAGCTGATCCTGGGCATGCAGTGTGGCGGCAGTGACGCTTTCTCTGGCATCACCGCCAACCCGGCGCTGGGTTACGCCAGTGACCTGCTGCTGCGCGCCGGCGCCACGGTGATGTTCTCGGAAGTGACCGAGGTGCGCGACGCCATCTACCTGCTGACCTCGCGCGCGGAAACCCCGGCGGTGGCCGATGCGCTGGTGCGCGAGATGGACTGGTACGACCGCTACCTGGCCAAGGGCGAGGCCGACCGCAGCGCCAACACCACGCCGGGCAACAAGAAGGGCGGGTTGTCGAACATTGTCGAGAAGTCGTTGGGTTCGATCGTGAAATCCGGCAACAGCGCCATCAACGCGGTGGTCGGGCCGGGCGAGCGGGTGCAGCGCAAGGGCCTGATCTTCTGCGCCACGCCGGCCAGCGACTTTGTCTGCGGCACCCTGCAACTGGCGGCGGGCATGAACCTGCACGTGTTCACCACCGGTCGCGGTACGCCGTACGGCCTGGCCATGGCGCCAGTGGTCAAGGTGTCGACCCGTACCGAACTGGCCCAACGCTGGCCGGACCTGATCGACGTCGACGCCGGGCGCATTGCCACTGGCCGGGCCAGCATCGAGGACCTGGGCTGGGAACTGTTCCACTACTACCTGGACGTGGCCAGCGGCAAGGAACAGACCTGGGCCGAGAAGCACAAGCTGCACAATGACATCGTGCTGTTCAACCCGGCGCCGATTACCTGAAATCGGGACGCGGCCTGCGGCCGCTGCTACGGGTTCTGTAGCAGCGGCCGCAGGCCGCGTCACGGACGATTGATTTTCACATCAACAGCCCCGCAGGCCTTATCATTGGCCCCCTAACAACGGGCAATCAGGTTCCCTTGGCATGCTGGCCATCTTCATACAGACGCTGAACATCACCGCACCGGTGTTCGCGATGCTGTTTCTCGGTGTGTTCCTCAAGCGCATCGACTGGATCAACGACAACTTCATTCATATCGCCTCGGCCCTGGTGTTCAACGTCTGCATGCCGGCGCTGCTGTTCCTGGGCATCTATCACGCCGACCTGCACGCGGCGATGAAGCCGGGCCTGCTGCTGTATTTCGTGCTGGTGACCTTCGCCAGCTTCGCCGCCGCCTGGGGCATGGCCATCTGGCGCAGCCCGGTGCAAGACCGCGGCATCTATACCCAAGGTGCGTTTCGCGGCAACAACGGCGTGGTGGGCCTGGCGCTGGCGGCCAGTATGTACGGCGACTACGGCATCTCCCTGGGGGCTATCCTCGCGGGCCTGGTGATTCTGCTCTACAACAGCCTGTCCACCGTGGTGCTGGCCATCTACAGCCCCAACATCAAGTCCGACCCCTGGAGCATCTTCAAGAGCGTGCTGGCCAACCCGCTGATCATCAGCGTGCTGGCGGCCGCGCCCATGGCCTACCTGCAGATCGGCCTGCCCAACTGGCTGCTGGCCAGCGGCGACTACCTGGCGCAGATGACCCTGCCGCTGGCGCTGATCTGCATCGGCGGCACCCTGTCGCTGGCGGCGCTGCGCGAAAGCGGCAAGCTGGCCCTGAGCGCCAGCCTGGTGAAGATGGTCTGGCTGCCGCTGTTCGGCACCCTGGGCGCCTGGCTGTGCGGCTTCCGGGGCGCGGAACTGGGCATCCTGTTCCTGTACATCGGCAGCCCTACCGCGGCGGCCAGCTATGTCATGGCCCGGGCGGCCAACGGCAACCATCAATTGGCTGCGGCCATCATCGTTATTACGACCGTTGGTGCTGCAATTACCACCAATATCGGCATTTTCCTATTGCAGTGGGGCGGCTGGATCTAGATCCTGTGCGCCTTTGCGCATGCCGTCATGCAGTCATCCGAGCTCAAGGAAGCTTCAATGGACCAACAATCGACGCCCACGGGCTTGCACCGGGGCCTCAAGAACCGCCATATCCAGCTGATCGCGCTGGGTGGTGCCATCGGCACCGGGCTGTTCCTGGGCATTGCCCAGACCATCAACATGGCCGGGCCGTCGGTGATCCTCGGCTACGCCATCGCCGGCCTGATGGCCTTCTTCATCATGCGCCAGCTGGGCGAGATGGTGGTGGACGAACCGGTGGCCGGCAGCTTCAGCCACTTCGCAAGCCGCTACTGGGGTGGCATGGCCGGCTTTGTGTCGGGCTGGAACTACTGGGTGGTATACGTGCTGGTGGGCATGGCCGAGCTGACGGCCGTGGGCATCTACGTGCAGTACTGGTGGCCGGGCGTGCCGACCTGGGTGTCGGCGGCGATCTTCTTCGTGCTGATCAACCTGATCAACCTCACCCAGGTGAAGGTGTTCGGCGAGATGGAGTTCTGGTTCTCGCTGGTCAAGGTGGCGGCGATCATCGCCATGATCGGCTTTGGTGCCTGGCTGCTGGCCAGCGGCAATGGCGGCCCTGACGCGGCCGTGGCCAACCTGTGGCAGCACGGCGGCTTCTTCCCCAACGGCATCGCCGGCCTGGCCATGGCCATGGCGGTGATCATGTTCTCGTTCGGCGGCCTGGAGTTGGTGGGCATCACCGCGGCCGAGGCCGATGACCCCAAGCGCAGCATCCCGCGCGCCACCAACCAGGTGATCTACCGCATCCTGCTGTTCTACGTGGGCGCGCTGGCGATCCTGCTGTCGCTGTACCCGTGGCAGAAAGTGGTGACTGGCGGCAGCCCGTTCGTGCTTATCTTCCACGCGCTGGACAGCAACATCGTCGCCACGCTGCTCAACGCCGTGGTGCTGACCGCCGCACTGTCTGTCTATAACAGCTGCGTGTACAGCAACAGCCGCATGCTGTTCGGCCTGGCCACCCAGGGCGATGCCCCCAAGGCGCTGCTCAAGGTCAACAAGCGTGGCGTGCCGCTGACGGCGCTGGGCGTGTCGGCCACCGCCACCGGCCTGTGCGTGCTGATCAACTACCTGATGCCCGGCCAGGCGTTCGGCCTGCTGATGGCCCTGGCCGTGGCGGCATTGGTCATCAACTGGGTGATCATCAGCATCACCCACTTGATGTTCCGCAAGGCCAAGCGCCAGGCCGGTGAAGACACCTCGTTCAAAAGCTGGGGCTACCCGTTCACCAACTACCTGTGCCTGCTGTTCGTGGCCGGCATCGTGCTGGTGATGTGGCTGACGCCGGGCATTCGCATCTCGGTGATGCTGATGCCAGCCTGGGTCATCGTGCTGGTGCTGGCCTACCTCTTCAAGCGCCGCGCCAAGGCCTAGGTCGGCTGGTAGCTGTCGATGACTTCCTGCGCCGCACGGAAGGCATCGATGGCTGCCGGCACACCGGCGTACACCGCGCAGTGCAGCAGCGCTTCGCGAATCTCCTCTACCGTACAGCCGTTGTTCAAGGCGCCACGCACGTGGCCCTTGAGCTCTTGCGGGCACTTGAGCGCGGTCAGCGCCGCCAGGGTGATCAGGCTGCGGGTTTTCAGCTCCAGGCCCGGGCGGTTCCACACGCTGCCCCAGGCGTGTTCGTTGACGAAGTCCTGCAGCGGCTGGGTGAACTCGGTGGCGTTGCCCAGGGCGCGGTCGACGAAGGCGTCGCCCATCACCTGGCGGCGCATCTCGACGCCCGGCTTGTTGTGGTTGTTGGCGGTCATCAGCTTCTCCTTTCTCAATGTTGCCGGCGCCAGGCAACCAGCGTGCTGACCAGCACGAACAGGCCCAGCACCGGCAGTACGTAGAACAGCATCAGGTGTTCCAGCCGGCCCGCCAGGGGCATGCCGGTGGTGAAAGTGATCACGTGCAGCCCGTAGGCGGCGAACAGCCCCAGCAGCACCAGGCCTTCGGCGCGGGTGATGCGGTAGCCCGAATAGAACAGTGGCAGGCACAGCACGGCCACGCCGAGCATCACCGGCAGGTCGAAGTCCAGGGCGTTGGGCGACACCGACAGCGGCGTGGGCGCGATGACGGCGGTCAGGCCCAGCACCCCCAGCAGGTTGAACAGGTTGCTGCCGATGACGTTGCCCACGGCAATCTCGCGTTCGCCACGAATGGCGGCGATCAGCGAGGTGGCCAGTTCCGGCAGCGAGGTGGACACGGCGACGATGGTCAGGCCGATGATGCGGTCGGAGAAGCCATAGTCGGTGGCCAGTTCAACCGCCGCGCCGAGGATCAAGTGGCCGCCCCACACCAGCAGGCCCAGGCCCGCCAGGGTCATGGCAGCGCTGCTCAGCCACGGTGGTGGGCCCTGGCGTTCCACGGCGTGGGTGTGCACCCGGGGCCGGTGGTGGCGCCGGGACTGGCGCAGCAGCAGGGCGAAATAGCCGCCCAGGCCCACCAGCAGCACGGCGCCTTCCAGGCGGCCGAGGGTCTGGTTCAGGGCCATGGCGAACACCAGGGCGCTGGCGCTGATCATCAGCGGGATGTCCAGGCGCACCAGCTGGCGCGACACCCGCAGGGGAATGATCAGCGCGCACAGGCCCAGGGTCACCAGGATGTTGAAGATATTGCTGCCGAACACGCTGCCCACGGCAATGTCGGGCGCGTGGCTGAATGCCGCTTGCAGGCTGACGGCCATCTGCGGCGCGCTGCTGCCCAGGGCTACCACGCTGAGGCCGATGATCAGCGGGCGCACCTTGAAGCTGGCGGCCAGGCGCACGGCGGCGCGCACCATCAGTTCGGCGCCGAGGATAAGCAGCACGAGGCCGCCAGCCAGTTGCAGCAGGCTGAAGACGGTAAAGGAGTCCAGGTCGAAAATGGTAAAGCTCCGGTTTGAGGCCTAGTCGCTCAGACTTTGTACCCGCACTTTGGCCGAACCGCTACCGATCATGCCCAATTGTTCTGCGGCGGCATGTGACAGGTCGATCAGGCGCCCGCGGGTGTGGGGGCCGCGGTCGTTGATGCGCACTTCGACCTTGCGGTTGTTGGCAAGGTTGGTCACCAGCACGCGCGTGCCGAAGGGCAGGCGGCGGTGGGCTGCGGTCATGGCGTGTTGGTCGAAACGCTCGCCGCTGGCGGTGCGCTTGCCCTGGTGCCTGGCGCCGTAGAAGCTGGCGGTGCCCGTTTCATCGTAGCCGCGGGGGTCGATGTCGTGGCTGGCGCAGCCGGCGAGGAGGGTGAGTAGCAGGAGGGGGGCGACCAGGCGCAGCATGCAGCAATCTCCAGGAATAGGTTGAGCCCCGTAGCAGCTGCCGCAGGCTGCGTCCGGCGTTTCACCGAGGTGATGCCGGACGCAGCCTGCGGCAGCTGCTACGGGGGCGCCAATCAGGAGCTGTGGTGCCCCCTTGGCGCATCAGCCTTCGAGTTTGCTTTTCAGCAATTCGTTCACCTGTTGCGGGTTGGCCTTGCCCTTGGAGGCTTTCATGGCCTGGCCCACGAAGAAGCCGAACATCTTGCCGCGCTTGGCTTCGTCGGCGGCGCGGTACTGTTCGACCTGCTCGGCGTTGGCGGCCAGCACTTCGTCCAGCACCTTCTCGATGGCGCCGCTGTCGGTGACCTGCTTCAGGCCGCGCGCCTCGATGATCTCATCGGCGCTGCCTTCGCCATTGGCCATGGCTTCGAAGACCATCTTGGCGATCTTGCCGCTGATGGTGTTGTCCTTGATGCGCACCAGCATGCCGCCCAATTGCTCGGCGCTGACCGGCGACTGCTCGATTTCCACGCCCAGCTTGTTCAGCAGGCTGCCCAGCTCGACCATGGTCCAGTTGGCGGCCAGCTTGGCGTCACCGCTCAGGCCTACCACTTGCTCGAAGTAGTCCGCCTGTTCGCGGCTGGAAGCCAGCACGCTGGCATCGTACGCCGACAGGCCGTACTGGCTCTGGAAGCGCTCGCGCTTGGCCGGTGGCAGCTCGGGCAGGGTGGCGCGCACGGTGTCCAGGAACGCGTCCTCGATCACCACCGGCAGCAGGTCCGGGTCGGGGAAGTAACGGTAGTCGTTGGCTTCTTCCTTGCTGCGCATCGGACGGGTCTCGTCCTTGTTCGGGTCGTACAGGCGGGTCTGCTGGATGACCTTGCCGCCGTCCTCGATCAGCTCGATCTGACGGGTGATCTCGCTGTTGATGGCCTTCTCGATGAAGCGGAACGAGTTGACGTTCTTGATCTCGCAGCGGGTGCCGAACTCGACCTGGCCCTTGGGGCGTACCGACACGTTGCAGTCGCAACGCAGGCTGCCTTCGGCCATGTTGCCGTCGCAGATGCCCAGGTAGCGCACCAGCGCGTGCATGGCCTTGACGTAGGCCACGGCTTCCTTGGCGCTGCGCATGTCCGGCTCGGAAACGATTTCCAGCAGCGGCGTGCCGGCACGGTTCAGGTCAACGCCGGTCAGGCCGTTGAAGTCTTCGTGCAGGCTCTTGCCGGCGTCTTCTTCCAGGTGTGCGCGGGTCACGCCGATGCGCTTGACGGTGCCGTCTTCCAGGGTGATGTCCAGGTGGCCCTTGCCGACGATCGGCAGCTCCATCTGGCTGATCTGGTAACCCTTGGGCAGGTCAGGGTAGAAGTAGTTCTTGCGGGCGAACACGTTGTGCTGGCCGATCTCGGCGTCGATGGCCAGGCCGAACTTGACCGCCATGTGCACCGCTTCCTGGTTCAGCACCGGCAGCACGCCGGGCATGCCCAGGTCTACCAGGCTGGCCTGGGTGTTGGGCTCGGAGCCGAACGTGGTGGAACTGCCGGAGAAAATCTTCGACTGGGTGGTGAGCTGGGTGTGAATCTCCAGCCCGATGACGACTTCCCATTGCATGTGAGTTTCTCCTTAGAAGCCTTCGGGCGAGCGGGTGTGCCAGTCAGTTGCCTGCTGGTACTGGTGCGCGACGTTGAGCAGGCGACCTTCCTGGAAGTACGGTGCCACCAGTTGCACGCCCACCGGCAGGCCATCGACGAAGCCGGCGGGCATGGACAGCCCCGGCAGGCCGGCAAGGTTGGCGGTGATGGTGTACACGTCTTCCAGGTACTCGGCGACCGGGTCGGCGTTCTTGTCGCCGATCTTCCAGGCCGGGTTCGGCGTGGTCGGGCCCAGGATCACGTCGACGTCGTGGAACGCGGCCATGAAGTCGTTCTTGATCAGGCGGCGGATCTTCTGCGCCTGCAGGTAGTAGGCGTCGTAGTAGCCAGCCGACAGGGCGTAGGCGCCGACCATGATGCGGCGCTGCACTTCACTGCCGAAGCCTTCGCCGCGCGAACGCTTGTACAGGTCGGTGAGGTCGGCCGGGTTCTCGCAGCGGTAGCCGAAGCGCACGCCGTCGAAGCGCGACAGGTTCGACGAGGCTTCGGCCGGGGCGATCACGTAGTACGCCGGAATGGCGTGCTGCATGTTCGGCAGGCTGATTTCCTTGACCGTGGCGCCCAGCTTCTCCAGTTCCTTGATGCTTTGCTGGATCAGGTCGGCGATGCGCGGGTCCAGGCCGGCACCGAAGTATTCCTTCGGCACGCCGATGCGCAGGCCCTGCAGCGAGCCGTTCAGGCCGGCGCTGTAGTCGGGCACCGGCTCATCGATGCTGGTGGAGTCCTGCGGGTCGAAACCGGCCATGCCTTGCAGCAGCAGCGCGCAGTCTTCGGCGGTGCGGGCGAAGGTGCCGGCCTGGTCCAGGCTGGACGCGTAGGCGATCATGCCCCAGCGCGACACACGACCGTACGTCGGTTTCAGGCCGGTCAGGTTGGTAAAAGCTGCCGGTTGTCGGATGGAGCCACCGGTGTCGGTGCCTGTCGCAACTGGCAGCAGGCGAGCTGCCACTGCAGCGGCCGAGCCACCCGACGAACCGCCCGGTACGTGGGCCAGGTTCCACGGGTTCTTCACCGCGCCGTAGAAGCTGTTCTCGTTGCCCGAACCCATGGCGAATTCGTCCATGTTGGTCTTGCCCAGGCTGACCGCGCCGGCCTTGGCCAGGCGCGACACCACGGTGGCGTCGTAGGGGGCGGTGAAGTTGTCGAGCATCTTCGAGGCGCAGCTGGTGCGCACGCCCTGGGTGCAGAACAGGTCCTTGTGGGCCAGCGGCGCGCCCAGCAGGGCACCGGTTTCACCGGCGGCGCGACGGGCGTCGGCGGCCTGGGCCTGGGCGATGGCCAGCTCCGGGGTGACGGTGATGAAGCTGTTGAGCTGCGGGTCCAGCTGGGCGATGCGCGCCAGCAGGGTGCGGGTCAGCTCTTCGGCGGAAAACTTCTTGTCGGCGAGACCGCGGGCGATCTCGGCCAGAGTCATTTGATGCATGGCAGGCTCTTTTCCCTTTTAGTCGATGACTTTCGGAACCAGGTACAGGCCGTTCTCGACCGCAGGCGCGATGGCCTGGTAAGCCTCGCGATGGTTGCTTTCGGTGACCTGGTCGGCGCGCAGGCGCTGACTGGCTTCCAGGGGGTGGGCCAGGGGCTCGATGCCGCTGGTGTCGACCGCCTGCATCTGGTCGACCAGACCCAGGATACTGTTGAGTGCGTCGGTGGTGCGTGGCAGATCGGCTTCATTCAGGCCCAGGCGGGCCAGATGAGCGATTTTTTCCACGTCGGAGCGATCAAGCGCCATGGGTATCTCCAGTGGAAAACAGCACGGAATCGAATGAAGTGTCAGTCCGTGTGTTAGATTGTCGGAACAGAACGCCAATTCTACGGTCATATGGCCGCGATTGAGTGAGGGCCTGCTCGGAAAAACAGCCAATTTAACATATTGGCGCCTTGCCCAAAATCCCCGCCGTTGTTAGAGTTTGCCGCACTTTTTTACCCACGCGTTGCCTAGGGTCACTTTCCCATGTTCAAGAAACTGCGTGGCATGTTTTCCAGCGATCTTTCCATCGACCTGGGCACTGCCAACACCCTTATTTACGTGCGTGAGCGCGGTATCGTCCTGAATGAGCCCTCGGTAGTGGCCATCCGGACCCACGGAAATCAGAAAAGTGTTGTTGCCGTCGGTACCGAGGCAAAGCGCATGCTGGGCCGTACACCGGGCAACATTGCAGCCATTCGTCCGATGAAAGACGGCGTGATCGCCGACTTCAGCGTCTGTGAAAAGATGCTCCAGTACTTCATCAACAAGGTTCACGAGAACAGCTTCCTGCAGCCAAGCCCGCGCGTGCTGATCTGCGTGCCGTGCAAATCCACCCAGGTGGAGCGTCGTGCCATTCGTGAATCGGCGCTGGGCGCCGGTGCCCGCGAAGTGTTCCTGATCGAAGAGCCAATGGCCGCCGCCATCGGTGCCGGCCTGCCGGTCGAGGAAGCCCGCGGTTCGATGGTGGTCGACATCGGTGGTGGTACCACTGAAATCGCCCTGATCTCCCTGAACGGCGTGGTGTATGCCGAGTCCGTGCGTGTGGGCGGCGACCGTTTCGACGAAGCGATCGTGACCTACGTGCGCCGCAACTACGGCAGCCTGATCGGCGAATCCACCGCCGAGCGCATCAAGCAGGAAATCGGTACTGCCTACCCGGGCGGCGAAGTGCGTGAAGTCGACGTGCGCGGCCGTAACCTGGCCGAAGGCGTGCCACGTGCCTTCACCCTGAACTCCAACGAAGTGCTGGAGGCCCTGCAAGAGTCGCTGGCGACCATCGTCCAGGCCGTGAAAAGCGCCCTGGAGCAGTCGCCGCCGGAACTGGCTTCCGACATCGCCGAGCGTGGCCTGGTGCTGACCGGTGGTGGCGCCCTGCTGCGTGACCTGGACAAGCTGCTGGCCCAGGAAACCGGCCTGCCGGTGATCGTTGCCGAAGACCCGCTGACCTGCGTGGCTCGCGGTGGTGGCCGTGCCCTGGAAATGATGGACAAGCACACCATGGACCTGCTCTCCAGCGAATAACTTCGCTGGCGGCAACCACGGGGCCCGGTCTACAGTTTGCGCTGTCGACCTCGGGCCTGCGCCTGTCGTTGGCGCATTTCTGTCAATCTGCATCCGGGCCGGTTTGAAGCCGTATGAATGAGCCAATGAACATCAGCCTGGGAGGAGCGGCTTATTAAACCGCTTTTCTCCAAGGGCCCCTCGCTGGGCGTGCGCCTGTTGGTGCTGGTCGTGCTGTCCATCACCCTGATGGTGGTGGATGCGCGCTTCACCCTGTTGCAGCCGGTGCGCAGCCAGGCGTCGCTGGTGCTGATGCGGGCCTACTGGATCACCGACCTGCCCCAGCGCCTGTACCAGGGCGTGGCCAGCCAGTTTGGCAGCCGCACCGAGCTTGTGGCCGAGAACGAAAAACTCAAGACCGAAGCCTTGCTGCTGCAAGGTCGCCTGCAGAAGCTGGCGGCCCTGACCGAGCAGAACGTGCGCCTGCGCGAGTTGTTGAACTCCTCGGCGCTGGTCAACGAGAAGGTCGAGGTGGCCGAGCTGATCGGCATGGACCCCAACCCCTTCACCCAGCGCATCCTGATCAACAAGGGTGAGCGCGACGGCGTGTTCCTCGGCCAGCCGGTGCTCGACGCCCGCGGCCTGATGGGCCAGGTGGTGGAGTTGATGCCCTACACGGCGCGCGTGCTGCTGTTGACCGACTCCACCCACAGCATTCCGGTGCAGGTGAACCGCAACGGCCTACGCGCCATCGCCAGCGGCACCGGCAACCCGGAGCGCCTGGAACTGCGCCATGTAGCGGACACTGCCGACATCAAGGAAGGCGACCTGCTGGTCAGCTCCGGCCTGGGCCAGCGTTTCCCCGCGGGCTACCCGGTGGCCACGGTGAAGGAAGTGATCCATGACTCCGGCCAGCCGTTCGCCATCGTCCGCGCGGTGCCCACGGCGGCGCTGAACCGCAGCCGCTACCTGTTGCTGGTGTTCTCCGACAGCCGTTCGCCCGAGCAGCGCGCCACCGAGGCCGCCCAGGCCCAGGAAGCTGCTGACCATCAAGGCCAGACCGCCACGGCAGGCGTGCCCGGCGCGCCGGCCGCGGCCCCGGCTGCCAGCGCTGCGCCAACGCCTGCGCCGGCCGCTGCCGAGCACCCGGCTGCCGCGGCCAAGCCGGCCACCACGCCTGCCGCCCCGCCGGCGAAACCGGCCGCCAGTGCCCATGGCACCTCCCGGGAGAGACACTGATGGTCAATAGCACCCGGCCGCGCAACGGCTGGTTCGTCTGGTTCACGTTCGCCCTCGGCCTGCTGCTGAGTGTGTCGCCGCTGCCGCAGTTCATGGAAATCCTCCGGCCGCTGTGGCTGGCCCTGCTGCTGACCTTCTGGACCCTGGCACTGCCGCACAAGGTGGGCATGACCACGGCGTTCCTGCTGGGCCTGGCCGAGGACGTGCTATACGGCACCTACCTTGGGCAGAACGCCTTGATCCTGACGCTGATCAGCTTCCTGATCCTGTCCCTGGCGCAGCGCATGCGCACCTTCCACGTATGGCAGCAGTGCTTGGTGATCCTGGTGATCTTCGGCCTGGGGCAACTGGCCCAGCTGTGGCTCAGCGCCCTGACCGGCAACCGCCAGCCCACCCTGGCGTTGCTGCTGCCGGCGCTGATGAGTGCACTGCTGTGGCCATGGGTCAGCTTCGCCCTGCGGGGCCTGCGTCGCCGCCTGGGCATCAACTGAGCGCGGCGCGGGCTGGCGCCCGGCATTCGATTTTCGACAGGGAGACGTCCTCATGCACCCGCTGTACCTGGCTTCCGGCTCCCCCCGCAGGCGTGAACTGCTGACCCAGATCGGCGTCGCCTTCACGCCCCTGAGCGCTTCCATCGACGAAACCCCGCTGCCCGGCGAAAGCCCGCTGGCCTATGTGGAGCGCCTGGCGCTGGGCAAGGCCCTGGCCGGCCTGGCGTTGCTGGACCCTGCCGACCCCGCCCCCGTGGTGCTGGGCGCCGACACCGCAGTGGTGCTCGATGATCGTATCCTCGGCAAGCCCGTGGACGAAGCCGATGCCCTGGCCATGCTCGCCGCGCTGTCCGGGCGCGAGCACCAGGTGCTGACTGCCATCGCTTTGGTGTCGGGCCAGCGCCGTGAGGTGCGCAGCGTCAGCAGCCGCGTACGTTTCCGCCCCATCAGCGCGCAGCAGGCGCGCGCCTACTGGGCCAGCGGCGAACCCCGGGACAAGGCCGGCAGCTACGCCATCCAGGGCCTGGCCGCGATATTCGTCGAAAGCCTCGCCGGCAGTTATTCTGCGGTAGTGGGCCTGCCATTGTGCGAAACCGCAGACCTGCTGGGCCATTTCGGCATACCCTGTTGGCAAGGCCAACAGACAGGCTGAGCGGCCGCCGCCAGCCTGTGAGAATGGAAACGTCGACAAGCGCGGCGTAATCCATCATTTTCGGTGACTACCTTTGACGAGACCCTGCCATGAGTGAAGAGATTCTGATCAACATCACGCCAATGGAATCGCGCGTGGCGGTGGTAGAGAACGGTGTTCTGCAGGAAGTCCATGTCGAGCGCACCCAGCGCCGCGGCATCGTCGGCAATATCTACAAGGGCAAGGTGGTGCGCGTGCTGCCGGGCATGCAGGCGGCGTTCGTCGACATCGGCCTGGAACGCGCGGCGTTCATCCACGCCTCGGAAATTTCCCTGCGCGAAGGCTCGGCGGTGGAAACCATCAGCGCCCTGGTGCACGAAGGGCAGAGCCTGGTGGTGCAGGTCACCAAGGACCCCATCGGCTCCAAGGGCGCACGCCTGACCACGCAGCTGTCGATTCCCTCGCGCTACCTGGTGTACATGCCGCGCACCAGCCATGTCGGCATTTCCCTGAAGATCGAAGACGAAGCCGAGCGCGAGCGCCTGAAGAAGGTGGTCAGCGACTGCGTGGCCCAGGAAGGTATCAAGGAAGCTGGCGGCTTCATCCTGCGCACTGCCGCCGAGGGCGCCGGCGCCGACGAGATCCTCATGGACATCCGCTACCTGCGCCGGCTGTGGGACCAGATCGGCCTGCAGATCAAGACCGTGGGCGCGCCGACCGAAATCTACGAAGACCTGGGCCTGGCCCTGCGTACCCTGCGCGACCTGGTCAGCCCCAAGATCGAGAAGATCCGCATCGACTCCCGGGAAACCTTCCAGAAGACCACGCAGTTCGTCGCCGAACTGATGCCCGAGATCGCCGACCGCCTGGAGCACTACCCTGGCGAACGGCCGATCTTCGACCTGTATGGCGTCGAGGACGAGATACAGCGCGCGCTGGACCGCAAGGTGCCGCTCAAGTCCGGTGGCTACCTGGTGGTGGACCCGGCCGAGGCCATGACCACCATCGACGTCAACACCGGCGCGTTCGTGGGCCACCGCAACCTGGAAGAGACCATCTTCAAGACCAACCTGGAAGCGGCCACGGCCATTGCCCGCCAGCTGCGCCTGCGCAACATCGGCGGCATCATCATCATCGACTTCATCGACATGGAAGATGAAGAACATCAGCGCCAGGTGCTGCGCACCCTGGAAAAACAGCTGGAGCGCGACCACGCCAAGACCAACATCATCGGCATCACCGAGCTGGGCCTGGTGCAGATGACCCGCAAGCGCACCCGCGAAAGTCTGGAACAGGTGCTGTGCGAGCCGTGCATCAGCTGCCAGGGGCGCGGCAAGCTGAAGACCCCTGAGACGATCTGTTACGAGATTTTCCGGGAAATCCTGCGCGAAGCACGTGCTTACCAGGCCGAAGGCTATAGAGTACTGGCCAACCAGAAAGTGGTGGACCGCCTGCTGGATGAAGAATCGGGCAATGTGGCCGAGCTCGAGGCTTTTATCGGGCGAACCATTCGCTTTCAGGTAGAGTCCATGTATTCCCAGGAACAATACGACGTGGTGCTGCTCTGATTTCGTTCACCCCCGCATGGCCTTGCGCCACTGACCTGACTGCCTGTTCCGGGACCCTCCGCGCATGGCGCGCCTGACCCGCCTGCTGGGCGCGCTGACCCGCTGGGGCCTGGGGCTGTGTGCCCTGGTTCTGGTACTGGTGGCGGTGTACGTAAGCCTGGGCCGGCAGTTGGTGCCCCTGGTCGAGCAGTACCGCTACGACGCCCAGGACAAGGCCAGCGAGGCTCTTGGCCTGCCGGTAAGCATCGGTGCCCTGCAGGGGCGCTGGAGTGGCATGGCGCCCGTGCTGATGGCCCGCGACGTGATGGTGGGCGAGGGCGACAGCGCCCTGCGCCTGGACCAGGTGCGCGTGGTGCCCGACCTGTGGGCCAGCCTGCGCAGCCGCTCGCTGCGCATCGCCCACCTTGAACTCAGCGGCCTGCAGTTGACCGCCGAGGAAAGCCAGGACGGCCAGTGGTCGCTCAAGGGCCTGCCGGCCCAGAACAACGGGCCCATGGACCCGGGGCAGGTGCTGCAGCGCATGCAGCAGGTCAGCAAGCTGTCGGTGCTCGACAGCCAACTGACCCTGGAGCCCTACGACCATGCGCCCATGACCCTCACCTACGTGGGGGCCAGCCTGACCAGCGGCTTCAGCCGCCAGCGCCTGGACCTGCGCCTGACCCTGCCCGATGGCCAGCCCCTGGCGCTGAGCCTGCGCACCCGCATCGACGCCGCCCACTGGCAGGATGGCGAAGCCCAGGCCTACCTGAGCCTGCCCCAGAGCGATTGGGCGCGCTGGCTGCCGGCGCGGCTCACCCAGCAATGGAAGCTGGCCCAGCTCAAGGCTGGCGGCGAGCTGTGGGCACAGTGGGGCAAGGGTACCCTGCAAAGCGCGGCGGTGCGCCTCAACGCCCCGACGTTCAAGGGTGCCTACGCCGACCGCAAGGCCATCAGTATCGACAACCTGGCCCTCAATGCCTGGTTCCAGCGCAGCAGCGGCGGCTATGACGTGACGGTCGATTCCCTGGCCATGAGCCTGGGCAAGACCCGCTGGGAGTCGCACCTGCAACTGCGCCAGGCCGACGCCACCGACAGCACCCTGCAGAACTACCACCTGCAGGCCGACCGCCTCGACCTGACGCCGATCACGCCGGTACTCGACGCCCTGGTGCCGGTGCCGGACAAAGTGGCCGCAGTCATTGATGCCTTGAAGGTCACCGGCGGCCTGCGCAACGTGCTGCTCGACTACCGCCCCCAGGCCACCGGTGACGAACGCCTGAGCTTCGCCGCCAACCTCGACAACGTCGGCTTCCAGGCCACCCACGGTGCGCCGGCGGCGGGCGGTGTCAGTGGCGCCATCAGCGGCAACCTGGGCCAGGGCGAGCTGCGCCTGGCCACCGACCAGTTCATGCTGCACCTGTACCCGATCTTCGCCAACCCCTGGTACTACCACCAGTCCAACGCGCGCCTGACCTGGACAATCAACCAGGACGGCTTCACCCTGGTCGCCCCTTACCTGAAGGTGAAGGGCGACGAGGGCAACATCGCCGGCGACTTCCTGATTCGCCTGCCGTTCCACGACGACGTCGAGCCCTACATGGACCTGCGCGTGGGCCTGACCCAGGGCGACGGCCGCTTCACCTCCAAGTATTTGCCCCAGGTGCTCAGCCCGGCGGTGGACCACTGGCTGCGCACGGCCATCCTCGAAGGCGCGGTGGACCAGGGCTACTTCCAGTACCAGGGCTCCCTGAGCCACGCGGCGCCGGACCATTCGCGCAGCATTACCCTGTACTTCAAGGTGCATGACGCCCGCCTGGCGTTCCAGCCGGGCTGGCCGGAAGTGTCGAAGGTGGCAGGCGACGTGTTCATCCAGGACGGCGACGTGCGCATCCTCGCCAGCAAGGGCCAACTGCTCGACACCCAGGTCAGCAACGTCGAGGTCACCGTGCCCCACGTGCCGGCCGACCAGCACGCGCACCTGTACGTGAAGGGCGACTTCGACGGCAGCCTGGGCGACGGCGTGAAGATCCTCCAGGACGCGCCCATCGGCACCGGGCCGATCTTCGCCGGCTGGCAGGGCACGGGGCCGTTGCAGGGCAACCTGAACCTCGACATTCCGCTGGTCAAGGGCGAGGAGCCCAAGGTGGTGGTCGACTTCAACACCCAGGGCGCCGACCTGAAGATCAAGGAGCCGGCCCTCGACCTCAGCCAGCTCAAGGGCAACTTCCGCTTCGACTTCGACAAGGGCTTGAGCGGCCAGAACATCGCCGCCCAGGCCTTCGACCGGCCTGTCACGGCACAGATCTTCGCCGAGGGCAAGCCGGGCAGCCCGCTGACCCGTATCACCGCCAAGGGCAGCATTGCCCTGCGCAAACTCACCGACTGGCTGCAGGTGAACCCCAACCTGCCGGCTTCCGGCGACCTGCCGTACCAATTGCAGGTCAACCTGGGCGGCAACAGCCAGCTAAGCATCAAGAGCGACCTCAGGGGCCTGGCCATCGACCTGCCGGCGCCCTACGGCAAGGCCGCCAGCGACACCCGCGATGCCCAGTTCCAGATGAACCTGCAGGGCGCCGACCGGCGCATCGACGCCAGCTACGCCGACCTGGCCATGCTCAGCTACCTGGCGCCCGGTGGCAAGCTGGCCGACGGCCGTGGCGAACTGCTGCTGGGCAGCGGCACGCCGCAACTGCCGGCCGACAAGGGCTTGCGGGTGCGCGGTACGCTGGACAGCCTGGACGTGACGCCATGGAAAGCCCAGGTCGATCGCTACGCCGGTGACGACCCCGGTGGCAGCGCTCGCCAGGCCCTGAACAGCGTCGACCTGAAGATCGGCAAGGTCACCGGCTTCGGTTTCGACCTGGACCAGGCCCGGGTCATGCTCAACCGCAGCTCCAGCGCCTGGAACCTGTCGGTGGACGCCAAGCAGCTCACCGGCACCGCCAGCCTGCCGGACGCCAAGGGCGTGCCGATCCTGGTGGACATGCAGGCCGTGCACCTGCCGGCCCCCGACCCGAAAGCAGTGACCGACGAGAACGCCCCCGACCCGCTGGCCTCGGTGGACCCGCGTAAGATTCCCGCCGTGGACGTGAAGATCCTCAAGCTGTGGCAGGGCAACGACCTGATGGGCGCCTGGGCGCTGAAAATTCGCCCCAACGGCAAGGGCATCGCCCTCAAGGACCTGGACCTGGGCCTCAAGGGAATCAGCCTGGTGGGGCAGGGCAGTTGGGAAGGCGCGCCGGGCAATTCCGCCAGCTGGCTGAAGGGCAGCCTCAAGGGCAAGAACCTCGCCGATGTGCTCAAGGCCTGGGGCTACGCGCCCAGCACCACCAGCCAGGACTTCGAGCTGAACGTGGACGGCAGCTGGCCGGGGTCGCCGGCCTGGGCCGCGCTCAAGCGCTTTTCGGGCAGCCTGGACGCCACGCTCAACCGTGGCCAGTTCGTCGAGGTTGATGGTGGCGCCCAGGCGCTGCGGGTATTCGGCCTGCTGAACTTCAATTCCATCGGCCGCCGCCTGCGCCTGGACTTCTCCGACCTGGTGGGCAAGGGCCTGGGCTATGACAAGGTCAAGGGCCTGCTGGTGGCCAGCAACGGCGTCTACGTGACCCGCGAGCCGATAACCATGACCGGCCCCTCCACCAACCTTGAGCTCAACGGCACCCTGGACATGAACCAGGACCGAGTCGACGCCAAGCTGCTGGTGACCCTGCCGGTGACCACCAACCTGCCAATCGCCGCGCTGCTGGTGGGCGCGCCGGCGGTGGGTGGCGCGCTGTTCCTGGTCGACAAGCTGCTGGGCGACCGCGTGGCGCGCTTCGCCAGCGTGCAATACAAGGTCGAAGGGCCGTGGAAAGAGCCTAAGATTACCTTCGACAAGCCCTTCCAGAAAGCGAACTGACAGCAGCAGGAGCTCCCCATGTCTTTGGCAGTGATTCAGATGGTCAGCCAGAGCGACGTGCTGGCCAACCTGGCCAGCGCCCGTCGCCTGTTGGAGCAGGCCGCCGCCGGTGGTGCGAAGCTTGCGGTGCTGCCGGAAAACTTCTCCGCCCTGGGCCGCCGCGACAGCGCTGAAATCGGCCGCGACGAAGCCCTTGGTCGGGGGCCGATCCTGCCATGGTTGAAACAGGCGGCCCGTGACCTCAACTTATGGATAGTGGCCGGCACGCTGCCGTTGCCCCCGCAAGGGCAGCCCGACGCGAAGGTGCGCGCCTGCTCGCTGCTGATCGACGCCCAGGGCCAGGAAGTGGCGCGCTACGACAAGCTGCACCTGTTCGACGTCGACGTGGCGGACAGCCGCGGCCGCTACCGTGAGTCGGACGACTATGCTCATGGGCAGGAGGTAGTGGTAGCCGACACGCCGGTGGGGCGCCTGGGCTTGAGCGTGTGCTACGACCTGCGCTTCCCCGAGCTGTACAGCGAACTGCGCAAGGCCGGCGCCGAACTGATTACCGCACCGTCGGCGTTTACCGCGGTGACCGGCGCTGCGCACTGGGACGTGTTGATCCGGGCGCGCGCCATCGAGACCCAATGCTACGTCCTGGCGGCGGCCCAGGGCGGTACTCATCCAGGGCCGCGCGAGACCTACGGGCACGCGGCCATCGTCGATCCCTGGGGGCGCATCGTCGCCCAGCGTGATCAAGGCGAAGCCGTGCTGCTGGCCGAACGGGACAGCAGCGAACAGGCGTCCATACGGGCGCGGATGCCGGTGGCCAGTCACCGGCGCTTTTTCTCGCAGGGCGCCACGCGGCCTGCGTCTATCGCGGAGTGATTATGAGCGAGATGTTATCCACCGTCAGCGAACACCTGCTGGCCCCCGGCGGCTTGACCCTGGACAGCCTGCAGTCGGTGCTGGGCGAACTCGCGGGGCCGGGCATCGACGCTGCCGACCTGTATTTCCAGGGGCAGATTTCCGAGTCGTGGTCGTTGGAAGACGGCATCGTCAAGGAAGGCAGCTTCAACCTCGACCAGGGCGTGGGCGTGCGTGCCCAGTCCGGCGAGAAGACCGGCTTTGCCTACAGCAACACCATCAACCAGGACGCCCTGCTGCAGGCCGCCCGTGCCGCCCGCTCGATCTCCCGCGCCGGCCAGAACGGCCGCGTGCAGGCGTTCACCAGCCAGGACGTGGCGCAGCTGTACGCCCCGGATAACCCCCTGGACGTGCTGAGCCGCGCCGAGAAGGTCGAGCTGCTCAAGCGCATCGACGTCGCTACCCGTGCCCTCGACCCGCGCATCCAGCAGGTCAGCGTGAGCATGGCCGGCGTGTGGGAGCGCATCCTGGTGGCCGCCGCCGATGGCAGCCTGGCCGCCGACGTGCGGCCGCTGGTGCGCTTCAACGTCAGCGTCATCGTCGAGCAGAACGGCCGCCGCGAGCGGGGCGGCCACGGTGGTGGCGGGCGTACCGACTACCGCTACTTCCTGCAGGACGACCGCGCCATGGGCTACGCCCGCGAGGCCCTGCGCCAGGCGCTGGTGAACCTGGAAGCCATTCCGGCGCCGGCGGGTACCTTGCCCGTGGTGCTGGGTTCGGGCTGGTCCGGCGTGCTGCTGCACGAAGCCGTGGGCCACGGCCTGGAAGGCGACTTCAACCGCAAGGGCAGCTCCAACTACAGCGGCCGCCTGGGCGAGATGGTCGCCTCCAAGTTGTGCACCATCGTCGACGACGGCACCCTGGCCGGCCGCCGCGGCTCGCTGAGCGTGGACGACGAAGGCACGCCTACCCAGTGCACCACGCTGATCGAGAACGGCGTGCTCACCGGCTACATGCAGGACAAGCTCAACGCCCGCCTGATGGGCATGGCCGCCACCGGCAACGGTCGTCGCGAATCCTACGCGCACCTGCCCATGCCGCGCATGACCAACACCTACATGCTGGGCGGCCAAAGCGACCCGGCAGAAATCATCGCTTCGGTGAAACGCGGTATCTACTGCGCCAACCTGGGCGGCGGCCAGGTGGACATCACCAGCGGCAAGTTCGTGTTCTCCACCAGCGAGGCGTACCTGATCGAGGACGGCAAGATCACCGCCCCGGTGAAGGGCGCGACACTGATCGGCAACGGCCCTGAGGCCATGAGCAAGGTATCGATGGTCGGCAACGACCTGTCGCTGGACAGCGGCGTGGGTACGTGCGGGAAGGACGGGCAGTCGGTGCCGGTGGGCGTTGGCCAGCCGACGCTGAAGATTGACGCGATTACCGTGGGTGGCACAGGCGCTTAAGTGAAACATGTTGTGGGAGCTGGCTTGCCAGCGAGCTTTTCGGGTGCTCAGAAGCTCGCTGGCAAGCCAGCTCCCACAACAGCTGGCGGTCGAATGATCAGCGCAAGCCGCGCTGCACTTCGTCCAGCTCGCGGATGTACTTGAAGATTTTACGCGTGGCCGCTGGCGGTTTGTTCTGCGCGGTCTCGTGCTGGGCCTGGCGGATCAGCTGGCGCAGGTGCTGGCGGTCGGCGTCGGGGTATTCGCCAACGAATTTCTCCAGCACCTCGTCGGTGCCCGAGACCAGACGGTCGCGCCAGCGCTCCAGGTTGTGGAAACGCTCGTTGTACTGGCGCGTGGAGGCATCGAGTTGATCGAGCAGTTGCAGGATCGCATCAGTGTCCTGGTCGCGCATCAGCCGGCCAATGAACAGGATGTGCCGCTTGCGCGCGATGTTCGCGGTGTGCTTTGGCGCGTCGGCCAGGGCACGGCGCAAACCGTCGGTCAGGGGCAGCTTGGCCAGTACATCGGCCTTGAGTGTGGTCAGGCGCT
Organism: Pseudomonas imperatae; assembly: GCF_057128625.1. Taxonomy (NCBI): domain Bacteria; kingdom Pseudomonadati; phylum Pseudomonadota; class Gammaproteobacteria; order Pseudomonadales; family Pseudomonadaceae; genus Pseudomonas; species Pseudomonas imperatae. The sequence goes on from NZ_JBSKHP010000001.1 coordinate 264,280, forward strand.
CACCGAGGTCAACCAGCGCGTGCAGCTCGCGTTTGACCTGAGATTTGCTTTTTCCCTCGTCGAGGGAGTCGTCGTAAGAATCAACCATGGGGGCAGTCCGCTAATAAACGCCGCCATGATAACCAGTCAGGGGCCGCTTGTCCGGCCCGGTCGTAGCTTGACCCCCTGATGACAGCAGAATTTGAGTGGAGAACACCATGAACGCAATTCAAAGCGTCGGTCCCGCGGCACTGCCGGCCCTGCAGGAACAGGTCGAGCAGATCGTCGCCGAAGCCAAGCGCCAGGGCGCCAGCGCCTGTGAAGTGGCGGTGTCGCTGGAGCAGGGGCTGTCAACCTCGGTGCGCCAGCGCGAAGTGGAAACCGTGGAGTTCAACCGCGACCAGGGCTTTGGCATCACCCTGTACGTGGGCCAGCGCAAGGGCTCGGCCAGCACTTCGGCCAGCGGCCCGGACGCCATTCGCGAAACCGTGGCGGCGGCCCTGGCCATTGCCAAGCACACCTCCGAAGACGAAGCCTCGGGCCTGGCCGACGCCGCCCTGATGGCGCGCGAGCAGCCGGACTTCGACCTGTACCACGCCTGGGACATCAGCCCGGAGCAGGCCATCGAGCGCGCCTTGGCGTGCGAAGCCGCGGCGTTCGACGCTGATCCACGCATTCTCAACGCAGATGGCACCACCCTCAGCAGCCACCAGGGCTGCCGCGTGTACGGCAACAGCCACGGTTTCATCGGTGGCTACGCCTCGACCCGCCACAGCCTCAGCTGCGTGATGATTGCCGAGGCAGATGGCCAGATGCAGCGCGACTACTGGTATGACGTCAACCGCCAGGGCGAGCTGCTGCAGGACCCGGCGCTGATCGGCCAGCGCGCCGCGCAACGTGCCGCCGGTCGCCTGGGTGCACGCCCGGTGCCTACCTGCGAAGTGCCGGTGCTGTTCAGTGCCGAGCTGGCGGGCGGGCTGTTCGGCAGCTTCCTGTCGGCCGTGAGCGGCGGCAACCTGTACCGCAAGTCGTCGTTCCTGGAAGGCGCCATGGGCCAGACCCTGTTCCCCGAGTGGCTGACCCTGGACGAGCGTCCGCACCTGCAGCGCGCCCTGGGTAGCGCTGCGTTCGACGGCGACGGCCTAGCCACCTATGCCAAGCCGTTCGTCGAAAACGGCCGGTTGGTGTCTTACGTGCTCAGCACCTACTCGGGCCGCAAGCTGGGCATGCCGAGCACCGCCAACGCCGGCGGCGTGCACAACCTGTTCGTCACCCATGGCGACCAGGACCAGGCTGCGCTGATCAAGCAGATGGGCCGCGGCCTGCTGGTGACCGAGCTGATGGGCCATGGACTGAACATGGTGACCGGTGACTATTCCCGTGGCGCGGCGGGTTTCTGGGTCGAGAATGGCGAGATCCAGTTCCCCGTGCAGGAAGTGACCATTGCCGGCAACATGAAGGACATGTTCCGCCAGATCGTCGCCGTTGGCAGCGACCTGGAGCTGCGCAGCAATGTGCGCACCGGTTCCGTGCTGATCGAACGCATGACCGTGGCCGGCAGCTGATCCTTACCCCCGTAGCAGCGGCCGCAGGCCGCGTCTACAGGCGATGCGGTGTTGCCCCCTGACGCAGCCTTCGGCAGCTGCTACGGGGATTCGAGCAAAGGCGTGACGCTTTAGGGCGTCACGCCTTTTTTGTTTGTGCTTGTTTTGATTCTCAATATCAATTAATAATAAATATCATTATCGCCATGAGGCCGCGTCGATGAAGTCCGCCGTTCAAGAGCAGTCCTACCTGGAAAACTGGCGCTGGTTAAGCCGGCAGATCCGCTGCGCATTGACTCCGAACGACCCGCGCATCATCGAGGACTACATGGCCGAAGGCCGTTTCCTCATCAGTTGTGGCGCCGCCTCGGCCTGGACCGTGGCCCGCACCTGCTTCCGCCTGCTGCTGGACACCGCCGCCGACCCGGCCCTGCCGTGGCACTGGCGCTGCCTGTGCCTGGACCAGGCCTACCGCCCGCTACGCGACATGCGCCTGGCCGCGCGCACCCCCGAACACCTGCAACTGTGGCACCAGCATGGCCGGCAACTGGCCGTGTGCACGCTGCTGCCATCGATTTCCTTTTCCGATCTGCTGCAAGGACATCCCGATGAGTAATACCCGAATCGAGCGTGACAGCATGGGCGAACTGCAGGTGCCGGAGGCGGCCCTGTACGGTGCCCAGACCCAGCGCGCGGTGAACAACTTCCCGATCAGCGGGCAACCCATGCCCACCCAGTTCATTCGCGCGCTGGTGCTGGCCAAGGCTGCCGCGGCCAAGGCCAATGTCGAGCTCGAGCAGATCAGCGCCGCCCAGGGCGACGCCATCGTCCAGGCCTGCCAGCAGCTGCTAGCCGAAGACTTCATGCAGCACTTCCCGGTGGACATTTTCCAGACCGGCTCGGGCACCAGCTCGAACATGAACGCCAACGAAGTGATCGCCACCCTGGCCACCCGTCGCCTGGGCGCCACGGTTAATGCCAACGATCACGTCAACTGTGGCCAGAGCAGCAACGACATCATCCCCACCACCATTCACGTCAGCGCTGCCCTGGCGCTGCATGAGCAACTGCTGCCGGCGCTGGAGCACCTGGTGCAGGTGATCGAGCAAAAAGCCGGGCAGGTGCATGCCTACGTCAAGACCGGCCGCACTCACCTGATGGACGCCATGCCGGTGCGTATGAGCCAGGTGCTCAACGGCTGGGCGGCGCAGATCCGCGCCAACATCGGCCACCTGCGCGGCCTGTTGCCCAGCCTGCAATCGCTGGCCCAGGGTGGCACGGCGGTAGGCACCGGGATCAACGCGCACCCACAGTTCGCCAAGCGTTTCAGCCACCAGCTGAGCCTGTTGACCGGCGTGGAGTTCACCCAGGGCCAGAACCTGTTCGCCCTGATTGGCTCCCAGGACACCGCCGTGGCCGTGTCCGGCCAGCTGAAAGGCGCGGCCGTGTCGCTGATGAAGATCGCCAACGACCTGCGCTGGATGAACTCCGGCCCGTTGGCAGGCCTGGGCGAGATCGAGCTGGAAGGCCTGCAGCCGGGCTCCTCGATCATGCCGGGCAAGGTCAACCCGGTGATTCCGGAGGCCACTGCCATGGTCGCAGCCCAGGTCATCGGCAATGACACCACCATCGCCATTGCCGGCCAGTCGGGCAACTTCGAGCTCAACGTGATGCTGCCCATCGTCGCGCAAAACCTGCTGTCGAGCATCGAGCTGATGGCCAACGCCAGCCGCCTGCTGGCCGACAAGGCCATTGCCAGCTTCAAGGTCAACGAAGCCAAGCTCAAGGAAGCGCTGTCGCGCAACCCGATCCTGGTCACCGCGCTGAACCCGATCATCGGCTACCAAAAGGCCGCCGAAATCGCCAAGACCGCCTACAAGGAAGGCCGCCCGATCATTGATGTGGCGCTGGAGCACACGGACCTGTCACGCAGCCAGCTGGAAACCCTGCTGGACCCGGAAAAGCTCACCGCCGGCGGCATCTGAGCCGCTGTTCTATCGCTTCGGAGGCACACCATGCAGCACTGGAAACGCACCATCGAAATGGCCAACGCCTGCTTCGCCCGCGGTGACTTGGTCGATGCGCGGGAGTTGTACCTGCAGGCCCTCGCGCTGGCCCAGGTGCTGTTCGAGCGCTGGGCGGATGTCGACGAAGCGGTGGCGGCGTGCGTGATTTCCCATCACAACCTGGCCGACCTGCACCTGCGCCTGATGCAGCCGGAGGAGAGCGCCGAGTACCTGTGCGCCATCCACCAGCGCCTGTTGCAGGCCGCCCAGGACCCGCGCCTTACCCCGGCGCTGCGTGAGGCAGCGCTGCGCCACAGCAGCAAGACCTACGCCGAGTTGCTGGCCTTCATCAGCGAATACGGCGAATACCCGCGCACCAGCCGGCTGTTGTTCGGCCAGGAAACCCGGGGCCGCGCGGCCCCCCAACACGGAGTCCATTGAAATGCCCTATACCTTGCCTGCGCTGCCCTACGCCTACGATGCCCTGGAACCGCACATCGACGCGGCCACCATGGAAATCCACTACACCAAGCACCATCAGACCTACATCAACAACCTCAACGCCGCCGTCGAAGGCACCGAGTATGCCGAGTGGCCGATCGACAAGCTGGTCGGCAGCGTCAAGCAGTTGCCCGAGAAGTTGCAGCCGGCGGTGGTCAACCAGGGTGGCGGGCACGCTAACCACTCGCTGTTCTGGGACGTGATGGCGCCCAAGGGCGGCGGCCAGCCCCAAGGCAGCGTGGCTGAAGCCATTGACAAGCAGTTGGGCGGTTTCGACGCGTTCAAGGAGGCCTTCACCAAGGCAGCGCTGACCCGCTTTGGCAGCGGCTGGGCATGGCTGAGCGTGACCCCGCAGAAGCAACTGGTGGTGGAAAGCAGCGGCAACCAGGACAGCCCGCTGATGCACGGCAACACGCCGATCCTGGGCCTGGACGTGTGGGAACACGCCTACTACCTGAAGTACCAGAACCGTCGCCCTGAATACATCAATGCCTTCTACAACGTGGTCAACTGGGCCGAGGTAGAGCGGCGCTACAAGGCAGCGCTGGCTTGAATCGGCGCCTGCTGCTGACCCGGCTGCGGCTGATCCTGGGCAGCGCCCTGCTGTTGGCGGGCGCGGCCATCATCATCACCGAAGCCCTGGCGCGCTTCGCGCCACTCTGATCGAACTCCCTGTAGCAGCGGCCGCCAGGCCGCGTCCGCGGTGTGCCTGCTGTAACGGGTTGCCCCGGGACGCGGCCTGGCGGCCGCTGCTACGGGGGTGTTGTTGGTAGCAAAAAGCCCGGCACTTGGCCGGGCTTTTTGTTGGGGGGGGGGCAGGGCGGTCATTCGCCTTCGTCGAACTTGTTGTTGATCAGCTCGACGATCGCCGCCATGGCTTCGTCCTGTTCCTCGCCTTCGGTGGACAGGTACACCTGGGTACCTTTGCCGGCGGCCAGCATCATGACGGCCATGATGCTCTTGCCGTCGATCATGCTGTCGGCGTTGCGGCCGATGCGGACCTGGCAGTTGCCGAAGCGGCCGGCGACGCCGACGAACTTGGCGGCCGCGCGGGCGTGCAGGCCAAGCTTGTTGATGATTTCGATTTCACGAGCAGGCATCGCGGTGGGGATCCTTTCAACTGAGGTCGCGGTGGCGAACCTGGACATTCTTGAGCGTCTGCTGCAGGGCCTGGCCAAGGCGTTCGGTCAGGTAGACCGAGCGATGGTGCCCGCCGGTGCAGCCGATGGCAATGGTGACGTAGGCGCGGTTGCTGGCGGCGAAGCGCGGCAACCACTTGAGCAGGTAGCTTGAGATGTCCTGGTACATCTCCTCGACGTCGGGCTGCGCGGCCAGGTAGTCGATGACCGGTTGCTCCAGGCCTGAATGGTCGCGAAGTTCCGGCTTCCAATAGGGGTTGGGCAGGCAGCGCACGTCGAACACCAGGTCGGCGTCCACCGGCATGCCACGCTTGAAACCAAATGACTCCACCAGGAACGCGGTGCCCGGCTCCGGCTTGTTCAGCAGGCGCAGCTTGAGCGAGTCGCGCAGCTGGTACAGGTTCAGGTGGGTGGTGTTGATCTTCAGGTCAGCCAGGTCGGCGATCGGGCTGAGCAGGTCGGTTTCCACCCGGATGGCTTCGGCCAGCGAACGGCTGGCGTTGCTCAGCGGGTGGCGGCGGCGGGTCTCGGAGAAGCGCTTGAGCAGGGTTTCTTCGTCGGCGTCCAGGTACAGCACGTCGCACTGGATGTGCTTGTCGCGGGCTTCCTGCAGCAGTTGCGGAAAACGCGACAGGTCGCTGGGCAGGTTGCGCGCATCGATGGACACGGCTACCAGCGGCTGGGCCAGCTCGGTGCGGATCAGGGCGCGCTCGGCCAGTTCCGGCAGCAGGCCGGCCGGCAGGTTGTCGATGCAGTAGAAACCGTTGTCTTCCAGCACGTCCAGCGCGGTGCTTTTGCCCGAGCCGGAACGGCCGCTGACGATGATCAGGCGCATGGTCAATGACCTTTCTGTTCGTCCAGCACAACCTGATAGAGGGCATCGCTGCTTTTCGCCGAGCGCAGGCGCTCGCGCACGTCGGCGCGGTCGAGCATGCCGGCGATCTGGCTCAGCAACGCCAGGTGTTCATTGGTCGCCTCCTGGGGGACCAGGAGCACGAAGACCAGGTCGACCGGGGCGCCGTCGATGGCGTCGTAGTCGATCTTGTTCTCCAGGTGCAGCAGGGCGCTGATCGGCGTGGTGCAGCCAACCAGGCGGCAATGGGGGATGGCAATACCGTTGCCAAAACCGGTCGAGCCCAGTTTTTCGCGGGCGACCAGGCTTTCGAACACTACCTGCATCTCAAGGCCGGGGACTTCCCGGGCGATGAGGGTGGCGATGTGTTCGAGTACTTTCTTCTTGCTGCCGCCCGGCGCGTTCACGAGGGAACGGCCGGGGGTCAGGATGTTTTCAAGTCGGATCATGAGGGGGGAGTGTCAGCGGGCGGTCTGGCCTTGCAGCAGACTCTGCTGTTTTTCCTTATGCTTTTTGAGTTGGCGGTCGAGCTTGTCGGTCAGCAGGTCGATGGCCGCGTACATGTCATCATGTTCCGCGTTTGCCACGACTTCGCCACCGGGTACGCGCAGGGTGGCCTCGATTTTCTGTTTCAGCTTCTCGACCTCCATGATGACCTGCACGTTGGTGATCTTGTCGAAATGGCGCTCCAATCGGTCGAGTTTCTCACCGATGTAAGTGCGCATGGCGTCGGTCACAACCAGTTGATGTCCACTGATGTTGACTTGCATACCGCTTTCTCCTTATTGCCAGTGCATAAAGAGACAGGTTGGTTAACCTGCCACTGGAACGCTGTGGCACATCCGGCAAGCCCACTGGCAGCGCCTTGGCGCTGCCAGGATTCACATCAGCCGCTTGCGTTCGCTGGACGGCGCGATCCCTAGGGATTCACGGTACTTGGCGACAGTGCGGCGGGCTACCTGGATGCCTTGTGCCTCCAGTAAACCAGCGATCTTGCTGTCACTCAATGGCTTTTTCTGATTTTCCGCGGCAACCAGTTTCTTGATGATCGCGCGGATCGCCGTGGACGAGCATTCTCCGCCCTCGGAGGTGCTGACGTGGCTGGAGAAAAAGTATTTCAGCTCGTAGATGCCGCGCGGGGTGTGCATGTATTTCTGCGTGGTCACCCGCGAAATGGTCGACTCGTGCATGCCCACCGCCTCGGCGATGTCGTGCAGCACCAGCGGCTTCATGGCCTCGTCGCCGTAGTCGAGGAAACCGCGCTGGTGCTCGACGATCTGGCTGGCGACCTTCATCAGGGTCTCGTTGCGGCTCTGCAGGCTCTTGATGAACCAGCGCGCCTCCTGCAACTGGTTGCGCATGAAGGTGTTGTCGGCGCTGGTGTCGGCGCGGCGCACGAAGCCGGCGTACTGCGGGTTGACGCGCAGGCGCGGTACGGCTTCCTGGTTCAGCTCCACCAGCCAGCGCTCGTTGTCCTTGCGCACGATGACGTCGGGCACCACGTACTCGGCTTCGCTGGACTCGATCTGCGAGCCAGGGCGCGGGTTGAGGCTTTGCACCAGTTCAATGACCTGGCGCAGCTCGTCTTCCTTGAGCTTCATGCGGCGCATCAGCTGGCTGTAGTCGCGGCTGCCCAGCAGGTCGATGTAGTCGGCCACCAGGCGCTGGGCCTCACTGAGCCACGGCGTGCGCGGGGGCATCTGGCGCAGTTGCAGCAGCAGGCATTCGCTGAGGTCGCGGGCGCCGATGCCGGCGGGCTCGAACTGCTGGATGCGGTGCAGCACGGCTTCCACTTCGTCCAGCTCGATGTCCAGCTCCGGGTCGAAGGAGTCGCAGATCTCCTGCAGCGTCTCGTCCAGGTAGCCCTGGTTGTTGATGCAGTCGATCAGGGTGACCGCGATCAGGCGATCGGTGTCGGACATGGGCGCCAGGTTGAGTTGCCACAGCAGATGGCTCTGCAGGCTTTCGCCGGCCGACGTGCGGGTGGTGAAGTCCCATTCGTCGTCATCGTTGCTGGGCAGGCTGCTGGCGCTGGTCTGGTAGATGTCTTCCCAGGCGGTGTCGACGGGAAGCTCGTTGGGAATGCGCTCGCTCCACTCGCCGTCTTCGAGGTTGTCGACGGTGGGGGCGGAGGTTTCCTGGTAGCTGGGCTCCTGGATTTCCGGCGTGACCTGTTGCTCGGCCTTGTCGGCCATGGGGTCGCTGTTGTCGAAGTCGTCGCCTTCTTCCTGGCGTTCGAGCATCGGATTGGATTCCAGGGCCTCCTGGATTTCCTGTTGGAGGTCCAGGGTGGAGAGCTGGAGGAGGCGGATGGCCTGTTGCAACTGCGGTGTCATCGTCAGTTGCTGGCCCATTCTTAGGACGAGCGATGGTTTCATGGCAGGGGCTTAACACCTTATTCGCCGGCGCAAAGCGCCATCCACTACGGGCGCCGAGGCTCTCGGCTTTTGTCGTAAGCAAATTATATGCCTGAAACCGAAGTGTTTGCCTAGAGCGACACCGCAATTAATTCGCGGCGCGCCCCGGGCAACCAGCCAAACACCTCGCCGTTACAGGCGGAACTCGTGGCCGAGGTAAACCTCTTTCACCAGTTGGTTTGCCAGGATGGTCTCGGCATCGCCTTCGGCGATCAGCTGGCCATCGTTGACGATGTAAGCGGTTTCACAGATATCCAGGGTCTCGCGAACGTTGTGGTCGGTGATCAACACGCCGATGCCCTTGTTCTTGAGGTGATGAATGATCTGCTTGATGTCGCCGACCGAGATCGGGTCGACACCGGCAAAGGGTTCGTCCAGCAGGATGAACTTGGGCGCGGTCGCCAGCGCGCGGGCAATTTCCACCCGGCGCCGCTCGCCGCCCGACAGGCTCATGCCCAGGTTGTCGCGGATGTGCGTGATGTGGAACTCCTGCAGCAGGCTTTCCAGCTCCTTCACGCGGCCGGCCTTGTCCAGCTCCGGGCGGGTTTCCAGGATGGCCATGATGTTGTCGGAGACCGACAGCTTGCGGAAGATCGAGGCTTCCTGCGGCAGGTAGCCGATGCCCGAGCGAGCGCGACCGTGCATGGGCTGGTGGCTCACGTCCAGGTCGTCGATCAGCACGCGGCCCTGATCGGCGCGCACCAGGCCGACGATCATGTAGAAGCAGGTGGTCTTGCCGGCGCCGTTAGGCCCCAGGAGGCCGACGATCTGCCCACTTTCGATGGACATGCTGACGTCACGCACCACTTGCCGGCCCTTGTAGGCCTTGGCCAGGTGCTGGGCTTTGAGGATAGCCATTACTTGCCCTGCTGCTGGTCGGTTTTGCTTTTCGGCTGGATGACCATGTCGATGCGTGGTCGTGGCGTGACCTTGGCGCCCGTGGCGCGGCCGGCATTCACCACCTGCTTGACGGTGTCATAGACGATCTTCTCGCCTTCGGACGTGTTGCCGTCGTTCACCACCTTGGCCTGGTCGATCAGGATGATGCGGTTCTGCGCCGAGAAGTACTGGATGGTCTTGCCGTAGCCCTGGACGATGGGCTTGTCGATCGCCGGCTTCTGCTCGTAGTAGGCCAGGTTGCCCACCGAGGTGAAGGTGTCGACGTCGCCCTGGGCGTTGCGGGTGATGGTCACGGTGTTGCCGGTGATCTTCATGGTGCCCTGGGTGATGATGACGTTGCCCTTGTAGACGGCCACGCCCTGCTTGTCATCCAGTTGTGCGTCGTCGGACTGGATGTGGATCGGCTGGTCGCGATCCGTAGGCAGTGCCCAGGCGCCAGCGCTCCCCAGTGCAGAGCCCAGGGAGAGCAATAAAGGGAGGGTTTTAGCGAGCCTCATACAGTCCTCTTACGTTTGACAGCAAGTTGATCTTGCTGTCTTTCAAATATGCCTTCATGCCCGTGCCCGTCGAGACGCCACCGGCGCCGTCGATTCTAACGTCTCGGTCAGTCTGCGCATATTGCTGTTGTGGGAATACCGTCATGCGCGTGGTGGTAATCAGGGTAGGACGGTTTTTCTGGTCGGTGCGGGCCACGCGGACGTTGTCGATCAGCTCGACCTGGGTGCCGTCGGGGTTCACTTCGCCGTGGTCGCTGGTCACGTGCCAGGGGTACACGGTGCCGCGGTACAGGTTCATGTCCGGGTTGGTCACCTTGGTGACCTGGCTGGCCTGCAGGTGCTCGACCTTGTCACCGGTCATGCGGTACTGCACGCCGCCGTCAGGCAGGAACTGCACAGCGTGGGCGTTGATGGCGTAATAGTCGATGGCACTTTCGTCGACAGCAGCCGCAGGCTTGTCGAGGAAGGTGTCCGGGTTGATGTTCCAGTAGCCGACGGAGACGAAGATCGCCACGACGACACAGAACAACAGGAGATTGCGCAGTTTTTTACTCGGCATGGGAAACTCTATAAATAGGCGGCCAGGGCCGCTTCGAGGTTGCCTTGGGCACGCAGGATCAGCTCGCAGAACTCGCGGGCCGCGCCTTCGCCGCCACGGGCCTGGGTCACGCCGTCGGCGTGCTCGCGCACGAACGGCACGGCGTTGGCCACGGCCATGCCCAGGCCGACGCGGCGGATGGGGGCCAGGTCCGGCAGGTCGTCGCCCAGGTAGGCTACCTGTTCATAGCTTAGGCCCAGTTGCGCCAGAAGGTCGTCCAGTGCCACCAATTTGTCTTCGCGGCCCTGGTACAGGTGGGCGATGCCCAGGCTCTTGGCCCGGCGCTCGACGATCGGGTTCTTGCGCCCGGTGATGATCGCCGTGGCTACGCCCGAGTTGATCAGCATCTTGATGCCCTGGCCGTCCAGGGTGCTGAACGTCTTGATCTCGCTGCCGTCTTCGCAGAAGTACAGGCGGCCGTCGGTCAGCACGCCGTCCACGTCAAACACCGCCAGTTTCACGGCCTGGCCGCGTTGCAACAGGTGCTGGGTCATCACATTACTCCGGCGCGCAGCAGGTCGTGCATGTTCAGGGCGCCAACCGGGCGGTCCTGCTTGTCGACCACCACCAGCGCGCTGATCTTGTGGTCTTCCATGATCTTCAGGGCCTCGGCGGCGAGCATCTCGGCGCGGGCGGTCTTGCCGTGGGGCGTCATCACTTCCTCGATGCGCGCGCTGTGCACGTCGATGGTGCGGTCCAGGGTGCGGCGCAGGTCGCCGTCGGTGAAGATCCCGGCCAGGCGGCCATCCTCTTCAAGGACCACGGTCATGCCCAGGCCCTTGCGGGTCATTTCCATCAGCGCATCCTTGAGCAGCGTGCCGCGAACCACCTGCGGCAGTTCCTCGCCGGCATGCATCACGTTCTCCACCTTGAGCAGCAGGCGGCGGCCCAGGGCGCCACCGGGGTGCGAGAAGGCGAAGTCCTCGGCGGTGAAGCCGCGGGCCTCCAGCAGGGCGATGGCCAGGGCGTCGCCCAGCACCAGCGCCGCGGTGGTGGAGGAGGTGGGCGCCAGGTTCAGCGGGCAGGCCTCGTGGGCCACGCGGGCGTCCAGGTTGACCTCGGCGGCCTTGGCCAGCGGCGAGTCGGGGTTGCCGGTCATGCTGATGAGCTGGATGCCCAGGCGCTTGATCAGCGGCAGCAAGGTGACGATCTCGGCCGTGGAGCCGGAGTTGGACAGGGCCAGGATGATGTCATCGCGAGTGATCATGCCCATGTCGCCGTGGCTGGCCTCGGCCGGGTGCACGAAAAACGCCGTGGTGCCGGTGCTGGCCAGGGTCGCGGCGATCTTGTTGCCGATATGCCCTGACTTGCCCATGCCGACCACGACGACGCGGCCCTTGCTGGCGAGGATCATTTCGCAGGCGCGGACGAAGTCGGCATCAATATGGGCCAGCAAGCCCTCTACCGCCTCGAGTTCAAGGCGGATGGTGCGCTGTGCCGATTGGATCAGGTCGCTGGATTGGCTCATGTCGGAAACGTATTGCCTGATGAAAAGGCGGCGATTATAGCCGTATTGATCGAAACCCTCACGTTCGATCGTCATCCATTAAATGTCTTGTTGCCTATTCGCTTTTGGAACGGCCTTGGGGCGCGTGTGTCTGGGGTGATATAGTTCGCCGCCAGTTGGCCCGCCAGAAGCGCGCGTGTCTTCGCGACGGGGGAAAGCGTCCGAGGACAGGCTGCATCGCAAGGAGTTTAGATGAGTGCCGATAATGACTACGCGGTCGAGCTGAAGGGTGTGTCCTTCAAGCGCGGTTCGCGGAGTATCTTCAACAATGTCGATATCCGCATTCCAAGAGGCAAGGTCACCGGTATCATGGGACCTTCCGGCTGCGGCAAGACAACCCTGCTGCGCCTGATGGGCGCGCAGTTGCGCCCCAGTGGTGGCGAGGTCTGGGTCAATGGCCAGAACCTGCCGGCCCTGTCGCGCAGCGACCTGTTCGACGCCCGCAAGCACATGGGCGTACTGTTCCAGAGCGGCGCTCTGTTCACCGACCTCGACGTGTTCGAGAACGTGGCGTTCCCGCTGCGGGTGCACACCGACCTGCCCGAGGAAATGATCCGCGACATCGTCCTGCTCAAGCTGCAGGCCGTTGGCCTGCGCGGTGCCGTGGAACTGATGCCCGACGAGCTGTCCGGTGGCATGAAGCGTCGCGTGGCTCTGGCCCGCGCCATTGCCATGGACCCGCAGATCCTCATGTACGACGAACCATTCGTCGGCCAGGACCCTATCGCCATGGGCGTGCTGGTGCGCCTGATCCGCCTGCTCAACGATGCCCTGGGCATTACCAGCATCGTGGTCTCCCATGACCTGGCCGAAACCGCCAGCATCGCCGACTACATCTATGTGGTGGGCGACGGGCAGGTGCTGGGGCAGGGCACGCCGCAGGAACTGATGGCGGCCGACAATCCTCGCATTCGCCAATTCATGAAAGGCGACCCCGATGGGCCGGTTCCTTTCCATTTCCCGGCGCCGGACTACCGCGCCGATCTTCTGGGGACGCGCTGATGCGCAAGAAATCACTACTGGAGCGCATTCGCCTGTTCGGCCGCGCGGCCATCGACATGCTGGCGGTGCTGGGGCGTTCCGGGCTGTTCCTGATGCATGCGCTGGTCGGGCGTCGTGGCGTGGGCGGTGGCTTCCAGCTGCTGGTCAAGCAGCTGTATTCGGTCGGCGTGATGTCGCTGCTGATCATCGTCGTGTCGGGCATGTTCATCGGCATGGTGCTGGCCCTGCAGGGCTTCAGCATTCTCACCAAGTACGGTTCCGAGCAGGCCGTGGGGCAGATGGTCGCCCTGACCCTGCTGCGCGAGCTGGGCCCGGTGGTCACCGCCTTGCTGTTCGCCGGCCGCGCGGGCTCCGCGCTGACGGCCGAGATCGGCAACATGAAGTCCACCGAGCAGCTGTCGAGCCTGGAAATGATCGGCGTCGACCCGCTCAAGTACATCGCTGCGCCGCGCCTGTGGGCAGGCTTCATTTCCTTGCCTATCCTGGCCATGATCTTCAGCGTCGTGGGCATCTGGGGCGGCTCGTGGGTGGCCATCGACTGGCTGGGTGTGTATGACGGCTCGTTCTGGGCCAACATGCAGAACAGCGTCAATTTCACCGACGACGTCCTCAACGGCGTGGTCAAGAGCCTGGTGTTCGCGTTCGTGGTGACCTGGATCGCCGTGTTCCAGGGCTACGACTGCGACCCGACTTCCGAAGGCATCAGCCGCGCCACCACCAAGACCGTGGTGTATGCCTCGCTGGCCATCCTGGGCCTGGACTTTATTCTGACCGCTTTGATGTTTGGAGATTTCTGATGCAAAACCGCACCCTGGAAATCGGTGTCGGCATGTTTCTGCTGGCCGGGATTCTGGCACTGATTCTGCTGGCCCTTCGCGTCAGCGGCCTGTCCACCAGCGCCGCCAACGATACCTACAAGCTGTACGCCAACTTCGACAACATCGCCGGCCTGACCGTGCGCGCCAAGGTCACCATGGCCGGCGTCACCGTGGGCAAGGTCACCGCCATCGACCTGGACCGGGACACCTTCACCGGCCGCGTCACCATGCAGATCGACAAGAAGGTGAATAACCTGCCGACCGACTCCACTGCATCTATCCTGACGGCTGGCCTGCTGGGCGAGAAATACATCGGCCTGAGCGTGGGCGGTGAAGACACCCTGCTCAAGGACGGCGGAACCATTCACGACACCCAGTCGTCCCTTGTACTGGAAGACCTGATCGGCAAATTCCTGCTCAATACCGTTAACAAAGACGCCAAATGAGGAGTTACTCCATGATGTCCATCCTGCGACGTGGCCTGCTGGTGCTGTTGGCCTGTGTGCCGCTGTTGGCCAATGCTGCCGACCAGTCCGCCCATGACCTGGTGGATCGCACCACCAAGGAACTGCTGGCAGACCTGGCGGCGAACAAGGCCCAGTACAAGGCGGATCCGACCAAGTTCTATGACGCCTTGAACAACATCATCGGCCCGGCTGTCGATGCGGAAGGCATTTCCAAGAGCATCATGACCGTCAAGTACTCGAAGGGCGCCAACCCTGCACAGATCACCCGTTTTGAAGAGAACTTCAAGAAGGGCCTGATGCAGTTCTATGGCAATGCACTGCTCGAATACAACAACCAGGGCATCACCGTCGGCCCGGCCAAGGGCGACGAGGGCGACCGTACCAGCGTCGACATGACCGTCAAGGGCGACAGCGGCGCGGTCTATCCGGTCCAGTACACCCTGGTCAAGCTGAACGGCGAATGGAAAGTGCGTAACGTCATCGTCAACGGCATCAACCTGGGCAAGCTGTTCCGTGACCAGTTCGCCGATGCCATGCAGCGCAACGGCAACAACCTGGACAAGACCATCGACGGCTGGGCTGGCGAAGTGGCCAAGGCCAAGGCCGAGAAGGGCACGGGTGCTGCGCAATGACTGAAGCAGCCATCAGCCAAGGCGCTGGCGGCGAGCTGCTGTTGACCGGCGTGCTGGACTACAGCACCGGCAAGGCCCTGCGCAACCAGGGCCAGAAGCTGGTCAAGGCCAGCCCCGGCAATGCCCTGGTGCTCGACTGTTCGGGCGTGCTCAAGTCCAGCAGCGTGGGGCTTTCCCTGCTGCTGTGCCTGCAGCGCGACGCCATCGCCGCCGGCAAGACCCTGGCTATCCGGGGCTTGCCGCGCGACATGCAACAGATCGCCGAAGTGTGCCAGGTGAGCGGTATTTTGTCGGCCGCGTGAACATTCAGGCACAATGAACAAGCCCCTCCGTCCGAGTCCTTGCAACCAGGGTTCGCAGGCGAGGGGCTTTTTTTGTATGATGGCCGACCCGCGCGCACAGGGCGCCGATCGAGGTTGAGCATGCAGGCCGTAGAAGTTAAAAGCTTCCTTGAAGCACAGCTGGCAAATGTCCAGGTCGAAGTTGAAGGCGAAGGCTGCAACTTCCAATTGAACGTGATCAGTGACGAGCTGGCCGCCTTGAGTCCGGTCAAGCGTCAGCAGCAGATCTATGCTCATCTCAATCCCTGGATCGTCGATGGCAGCATCCATGCGGTCACAATGAAATTTTTCAGCAGCGCAGCCTGGGCTGAGCGCACCTGAGCCTGAGGGCGTCGAGATTCTTATGGACAAACTGATTATTACTGGCGGCGTTCGTCTTGATGGCGAAATCCGCATTTCCGGGGCGAAGAACTCTGCCCTGCCGATCCTGGCCGCCACGCTGCTGGCCGATGGCCCGGTAACCGTTGCCAACCTGCCACACCTGCACGACATCACCACGATGATCGAGCTGTTCGGTCGCATGGGCATCGAGCCGGTGATCGACGAGAAACTGTCGGTCGAAATCGACCCACGCACCATCAAGACCCTGGTTGCACCGTACGAGCTGGTGAAGACCATGCGCGCCTCGATCCTGGTGCTGGGCCCCATGGTCGCCCGTTTCGGTGAGGCCGAAGTCGCCCTGCCTGGCGGTTGCGCCATCGGCTCGCGTCCGGTCGACCTGCACATCCGTGGCCTGGAAGCCATGGGCGCGGTCATCGACGTGGAAGGCGGCTACATCAAGGCCAAGGCGCCGGAAGGCGGCCTGCGTGGTGCCAACTTCTTCTTCGACACCGTCAGCGTGACCGGTACCGAGAACATCATGATGGCCGCTGCCCTGGCCAACGGCCGCAGCGTGCTGCAGAACGCCGCGCGCGAGCCTGAAGTGGTCGACCTGGCCAACTTCCTGATCGCCATGGGTGCCAAGATCCACGGCGCCGGCACCGACACCATCACCATCGATGGCGTGAAGCGCCTGGACTCGGCCACCTACAAGGTGATGCCGGACCGTATCGAGACCGGCACCTACCTGGTGGCCGCAGCCGCCACCGGCGGCCGCGTGAAGGTCAAGGACACCGACCCTACCATTCTCGAAGCGGTACTTGAGAAGCTGAAGGAATCGGGCGCCGAGATCACCGTGGGCGAGGACTGGATCGAGCTGAACATGCATGGCAAGCGTCCGAAGGCCGTCAACGTGCGCACCGCGCCGTACCCGGCGTTCCCGACCGACATGCAAGCGCAGTTCATCTCCCTGAACGCCATTGCCGAAGGCACCGGCGCGGTCATCGAGACCATCTTCGAGAACCGCTTCATGCACGTGTATGAAATGCACCGCATGGGCGCGCACATCCAGGTCGAGGGCAACACTGCCATCGTTACCGGTACCGAGAAGCTCAAGGGCGCGCCAGTCATGGCGACCGACCTGCGCGCCTCGGCCAGCCTGGTGATCTCGGCCCTGGTGGCCGAAGGTGATACCCTGATCGACCGCATCTACCACATCGACCGTGGTTACGAGTGCATCGAGGAAAAACTGCAGATGCTGGGCGCGAAGATCCGTCGCGTGCCGGGTTAACCTGCTACCGGGCGCAGGGACGCGCCCCATGAATCTGTCCAGCCAGGCCTTGTGGGCCTGGCAGTGGCCCGGCGCCGTTTGCGACCGGGCACAATCCTGATTAAGGAAAGACGTTTTCCATGTTGACCATCGCGCTGTCCAAGGGCCGCATTCTCGATGACACCCTGCCATTGCTGGCAGAGGCGGGCATCGTGCCAACCGAGAATCCGGATAAGAGCCGCAAGCTGATCATCCCCACGACCCAGGACGACGTGCGCCTGCTGATCGTGCGTGCCACCGACGTGCCGACCTATGTCGAGCATGGCGCCGCCGACCTCGGCGTGGCGGGCAAGGATGTGCTGATGGAATACACCGGCCAGGGCCTGTACGAGCCGCTGGACCTGCAGATTGCCAAATGCAAGCTGATGACCGCCGGCGCCATCGGTGCCGTCGAGCCCAAGGGCCGCCTGCGCGTGGCCACCAAGTTCGTCAACGTTGCCAAGCGCTACTACGCCGAACAGGGCCGCCAGGTCGACATCATCAAGCTGTACGGCTCCATGGAGCTGGCCCCGCTGATCGGCCTGGCCGACAAGATCATCGACGTCGTCGACACCGGCAACACCCTGCGGGCCAACGGCCTGGAACCCCAGGAGCTGATCGCCACCATCAGCTCGCGCCTGGTGGTCAACAAGGCATCCATGAAGATGCAGCACGCCCGCATCCAGGCGCTGATCGACACCCTGCGCAAGGCTGTGGAGTCGCGACACCGCGGCTGATCCACTCGCGCGGCCTTGAGCCGCGCCCATCTATCCGTGTCATAGCCAGAATTCTCAGGTGCCCACGCGGATGGCTTGGTAGTCTAGCGGCGCCTGAGATTTGCTATTTTCAGCATTCGCCAACTATTGAGGCCCGCTATGACCACGTCCACTGCAATCCGCCGACTCGACGCCACTGATCCGGACTTCGCGCGCCATCTGGATCATCTGCTGAGCTGGGAAAGCGTGTCCGACGATTCGGTCAACCAGCGCGTGCTCGATATCATCAAGGCCGTGCGCGAGCGCGGCGACGCGGCGCTGGTGGAGTTCACCCAGCGCTTCGACGGCCTGGAAGTGGCTTCCATGGCCGAGCTGATCCTGGGCCGCGAGCGCCTGGAACTGGCCCTGACGCGCATTACCCCCGAGCAGCGCCAGGCCCTGGAAACCGCCGCCGCCCGCGTGCGCAGCTACCACGAGAAGCAGAAGCAGGATTCCTGGAGCTACACCGAGGCCGACGGTACCGTGCTGGGCCAGAAGGTCACGCCGCTGGACCGCGCCGGCCTGTACGTGCCGGGCGGTAAGGCGTCGTACCCATCGTCCGTGCTGATGAACGCCATTCCCGCCAAGGTGGCCGGCGTGACCGAAGTGGTCATGGTAGTGCCCACCCCGCGCGGTGAAGTGAACGAACTGGTGCTGGCCGCCGCCTGCATCGCCGGCGTCGACCGCGTGTTCACCATCGGCGGCGCCCAGGCCGTGGCCGCGCTGGCTTACGGCACCGAAAGCGTGCCGCAGGTAGACAAGGTGGTAGGCCCAGGCAACATCTACGTGGCCACCGCCAAGCGTCACGTGTTCGGCCAGGTCGGCATCGACATGATCGCCGGCCCGTCCGAGATCCTCGTGGTGTGCGACGGCCAGACCGACCCGGACTGGATCGCCATGGACCTGTTCTCCCAGGCCGAGCACGACGAAGACGCCCAGGCCATCCTGGTCAGCCCCGACGCCGAGTTCCTCGACAAAGTGGCCGCCAGCATCGACAAACTGTTGCCGACCATGGATCGCGCCGAGATCATCAACACTTCGATCAACGGCCGTGGCGCGCTGATCAAGGTGGCGGACATGCAGCAGGCCATCGAAGTGGCCAACCGCATTGCCCCGGAACACCTGGAACTGTCGGTAGCCGACCCCCAGGCCTGGCTGCCGCAGATCCGCCACGCCGGCGCGATCTTCATGGGCCGCCACACCAGCGAAGCGCTGGGCGACTACTGCGCCGGCCCCAACCACGTGTTGCCTACCTCGGGCACTGCGCGGTTCTCTTCGCCGCTGGGCGTGTATGACTTCCAGAAGCGCTCGTCGATCATCTTCTGCTCGCAGCAAGGTGCGTCCGAATTGGGCAAGACCGCTTCCATCCTGGCCCGCGGCGAGTCGCTGAGCGCCCACGCCCGCAGCGCCGAATACCGCATTCTCGCCGACGACAAGCAAGGGAACTGAGACATGAGCAAATTCTGGAGCCCCTTCGTCAAGGAACTGGTGCCCTACGTGCCGGGCGAGCAGCCCAAGGTCGCCAACCTGGTGAAGCTCAACACCAACGAAAACCCCTACGGCCCGTCGCCCAAGGCGATCGAAGCCATGCGCGCCGAGCTGGGTGACAGCCTGCGCCTGTACCCGGACCCCAACAGCGACCTGCTCAAGCAGGCGGTGTGCGAGTTCTACGGCGTGCAGCCCAACCAGGTGTTCCTGGGCAACGGCTCGGACGAGGTGCTGGCGCACATTTTCCACGGCCTGTTCCAGCACGACGCGCCGCTGCTGTTCCCGGACATCAGCTACAGCTTCTACCCAGTGTACTGCGGCCTCTACGGCATCGACTTCGTGCAGGTGCCGCTGGACGAGCAGTTCCAGATCCGCGTCGAAGGCTACGCCCGCCCCAACGGCGGCATCATCTTCCCCAACCCCAACGCCCCTACCGGTTGCCTGCTGGCGCTGGACGCAGTGGAGCAGCTGGTGAAAGGCAGCCCGGACTCGGTGGTGGTGGTCGATGAAGCCTACATCGACTTCGGCGGCGAGACGGCCATCGGCCTGGTCAACCGCTACCCCAACCTGCTGGTCACCCAGACCCTGTCCAAGTCGCGCTCCCTGGCCGGCCTGCGCGTGGGCCTGGCCGTAGGCCACCCGGACCTGATCGAGGCACTGGAGCGGGTCAAGAACAGCTTCAACTCCTACCCGCTGGACCGCCTCGCCATCGTCGGTGGCGCCGCGTCGTTCAAGGACCGCGAGTACTTCGAGCACACCTGCAAGCTGGTCATCGACAGCCGCGAGAAGCTGGTGGCTGAACTGGAGCAGCGTGGTTTCGAAGTGCTGCCGTCGGCGGCGAACTTTATCTTTGCCCGCCACCCGCAACAGGACGCCGCAGCCATCGCTGCCAAGGTGCGCGAGAAGGGCGTGATCGTGCGCCACTTCAAGCAACAGCGCATCGCCCAGTTCCTGCGCATCAGCATCGGCACGCCTGCGCAGAACCAGGCGCTGCTGGACGCCCTGTGACGGGGCGACCCTGACGCGGCCTGGCGGCCGCTGCTACGGAGCTTGCGTAACGGCACTCCATGAAAAAGCCCGCTTTCGCGGGCTTTTTCGTTACTGCACTTCTTCGGTGGCGCTCGGCGCCGGCGGCGGCCGCAGGCCCACTTCGGCGGTGAGCTTCATTTCCTTGCCGTTGCGCATGATCTGGATGCTGATCTTGTCATTGGGCTTGGTGCGTGCCACCTGGTTCATGGACTTGCGCCCGTCACCGGCGGGCTGGCCGTCGATGCTGAGGATTACGTCACCCAACTGCAGGCCGGCCTTCTGCGCCGGGCCGTCGCGGAAGATGCCGGCGACGACGATGCCTGGGCGGTCCTTCAGGCCGAAGGAGTCTGCCAGTTCCTGAGTCAGCGGCTGCACTTCGATGCCCAGCCAGCCGCGGATGACCTGGCCGTGCTCAATGATTGACTTCATCACCTCCAGCGCCAGCTTGATCGGGATGGCGAAGCCGATGCCCTGGGAGCCGCCGGACTTGGAGAAGATGGCGGTGTTGATGCCGGTCAGGTTGCCGTTGGCGTCCACCAGCGCGCCGCCGGAGTTGCCGGGGTTGATGGCGGCGTCGGTCTGGATGAAGTCTTCATAG
This sequence comes from Pseudomonas imperatae, assembly GCF_057128625.1. Taxonomy (NCBI): domain Bacteria; kingdom Pseudomonadati; phylum Pseudomonadota; class Gammaproteobacteria; order Pseudomonadales; family Pseudomonadaceae; genus Pseudomonas; species Pseudomonas imperatae. The sequence goes on from NZ_JBSKHP010000001.1 coordinate 284,978, forward strand.
GTGTTCAGGCCCAGCTGGTTGCGGCCGGTGGCGCTGATGATGCCCATGGTCACGGTCTGGCCGACGCCGAACGGGTTGCCGATGGCCAGGGCCACGTCGCCGATGCGGATGTTGTCGGAGCGGCCGATGGTGATCGACGGCAGGTTCTTGAGGTCGATCTTCAGCACCGCCAGGTCGGTCTCCGGGTCGCTGCCGATGACGTGGGCCAGGGTTTCGCGGCCGTCCTTGAGCGCCACCACGATCTGGTCGGCGCCGGTGACCACGTGGTTGTTGGTCAACAGGTAGCCTTCGGGGCTCATGATCACGCCCGAACCCAGGCTCGATTCCATGCGCTTCTGCTTGGGCAGGTTGTCGCCGAAGAAGCGGCGGAACTGCGGGTCTTCGAACAGCGGGTGGTTGGTCTTGTTGACCACCTTGGTGGTGTACAGGTTGACCACCGCCGGGGCGGCCAGCACCACCGCGTCAGCGTAGGTGACCGGGCCCTGGACCACGCTGGAGGAGGTCTGGGCCACTTGCTGCAGGTTGACGTCCTGGCTTGGCAACCCGACCAGTTGCGGGAAGCGCTGGATGATCAGCAATGCGATGAGTAAACCAGTCAGCAGCGGCCAGCCAAAATAACGCAGTGCCTTGAACATTTAACGGATCCTGGGAGTTTGCACGGAGCGTGAGCCAAACCCGCCTGGGTGGCTCATAATGGGCGCCATTATACGAGTGCTTTAGCCGCTCTGAACTGCTATTTAGGAGTCTTTTATGGCTGTTGCCCTGAGCACCCTGGTCGAAGAAGCCGACCGTTACCTCAACAGCGCGAAAATCCAGGATTACTGTCCCAACGGCCTGCAGGTGGAAGGGCGCCCGCAGGTGATGCGCATCGTCAGCGGCGTCACCGCCAGCCAGGCCTTGCTGGACGCGGCGGTGGAGGCCCAGGCCGACCTGGTGCTGGTGCACCACGGCTATTTCTGGAAGGGCGAGAACCCCTGCGTGGTGGGCATGAAGCAGCGCCGGCTGAAGACGCTGCTCAAGCACGACATCAGCCTGCTGGCCTACCACTTGCCGCTGGACCTGCACCCCGACGTGGGCAACAACGTGCAGTTGGCCCGCCAGTTGGACATTACCGTGGAAGGCCCGCTGGACCCGGACAACGCCCGGGTAGTGGGCCTGGTAGGCTCGCTGGCCGAGCCCATGACCGCCCGTGATTTCGCCCGCCGGGTGCAGGAAGTCATGGGCCGCGAGCCGCTGGTGATCGAAGGCAGCGACATGATCCGCCGCGTCGGCTGGTGCACCGGCGGCGGCCAGGGCTACATCGACCAGGCCATCGCCGCCGGCGTCGACCTGTTCATCAGCGGCGAGGCCAGCGAGCAGACCTTCCACAGCGCGCGGGAAAACGACGTAAGCTTCATTGCCGCCGGCCATCACGCCACCGAGCGCTACGGCGTGCAGGCGCTGGGCGACTACCTGGCGCGGCGCTTCGCGTTGGAGCATATCTTCATCGACATCCCCAATCCCATCTGATGGGGAGGGCCCAAACTCCCAGGCATATTCTTATACTGCTTCGTTCTAACCACCCAATTAGATAGAAGATGCCGCTGTGCTAGAGTGGGCGGCTCGAACACGGCCCGCAGGCCGTCCATAACGAATGTAATCCCCGTGAGTAGCCATGGTCGACAAACTGACGCATTTGAAACAGTTGGAGGCGGAGAGCATCCACATCATCCGTGAGGTGGCCGCCGAGTTCGATAACCCGGTGATGCTCTATTCCATCGGCAAAGACTCCGCCGTGATGCTGCACCTGGCACGCAAGGCGTTCTTCCCCGGCAAGCTGCCGTTCCCCGTGATGCACGTGGACACCCAGTGGAAGTTCCAGGAGATGTACAAGTTCCGCGACCGCATGGTTGAAGAACTGGGCCTGGACCTGCTGGTGCACGTGAACCCCGAAGGCGTGGCGCAGGGCATCAACCCCTTCACCCACGGCAGCTCCAAGCACACCGACATCATGAAGACCCAGGGCCTCAAGCAGGCGCTGGACAAGTACGGCTTCGACGCCGCCTTCGGTGGCGCGCGCCGCGACGAAGAGAAGTCGCGGGCCAAGGAACGTGTCTATTCGTTCCGTGACAGCAAGCACCGCTGGGACCCGAAGAACCAGCGCCCCGAGCTGTGGAACGTGTACAACGGCAAGGTCAACAAGGGCGAGTCCATTCGCGTGTTCCCCCTGTCGAACTGGACCGAGCTGGATATCTGGCAGTACATCTACCTGGAAGGTATCCCGATCGTGCCGCTGTACTTCGCCGCCGAGCGCGAAGTGATCGAGAAGAACGGCACCTTGATCATGATCGACGACGATCGCATCCTCGAGCACCTCAGCAAGGAAGAGAAGGCGCAGATCGTCAAGAAGAAAGTGCGTTTCCGTACCCTTGGCTGCTACCCGTTGACGGGCGCGGTGGAGTCGGAGGCCGAGAGCCTGACCGACATCATTCAGGAAATGCTCCTGACGCGAACTTCCGAGCGCCAGGGCCGGGTCATCGACCATGATGGCGCCGGTTCGATGGAAGACAAGAAACGTCAGGGCTATTTCTAAGTTAGGGTCGAACCATGTCGCATCAATCCGATTTGATCAGCGAGGACATCCTCGCCTACCTGGGCCAGCACGAGCGCAAGGAGCTGTTGCGCTTCCTGACCTGTGGCAACGTCGACGACGGCAAGAGCACCCTGATCGGGCGCCTGCTGCACGACTCCAAGATGATCTACGAAGATCACCTGGAAGCCATTACCCGTGACTCGAAGAAAGTCGGCACCACCGGTGACGACATTGACCTGGCGCTGCTGGTGGACGGCCTGCAGGCCGAGCGCGAGCAAGGCATCACCATCGACGTAGCCTACCGCTACTTCTCGACCGCCAAGCGCAAGTTCATCATCGCCGACACCCCGGGCCACGAGCAGTACACCCGCAACATGGCCACCGGTGCCTCCACCTGTGACCTGGCGATCATTCTGGTCGACGCCCGCTACGGCGTGCAGACCCAAACCCGTCGCCACAGCTACATTGCCTCGCTGCTGGGCATCAAGCACATCGTGGTTGCCATCAACAAGATGGACCTGAAGGGCTTCGACGAAGGCGTGTTCGAGGAGATCAAGGCCGATTACCTGAAGTTCGCCGAAGGTATCGCCCTGAAGCCGAGCAGCCTGCACTTCGTGCCGATGTCGGCCCTCAAGGGCGACAACGTGGTGAACCGCAGCGAGCGCTCGCCGTGGTACACCGGCCAGTCGCTGATGGAAATCCTCGAAACCGTGGAAGTCTCGGGCGACCGCAACCTGACCGACCTGCGCTTCCCGGTGCAGTACGTCAACCGTCCGAACCTGAACTTCCGCGGCTTCGCCGGCACCCTGGCCAGCGGCGTCGTGCACAAGGGCGACGAAGTCGTGGTGCTGCCGTCGGGCAAGAGCAGCCGGGTCAAGTCCATCGTCACCTTCGAAGGTGAGCTGGAACAGGCTGGCCCAGGCCAGGCCGTGACCCTGACCATGGAAGACGAGATCGACATCTCCCGTGGCGACCTGCTGGTGCATGCCGACAACGTGCCAACGGTGACTGACAGCTTCGACGCCATGCTGGTGTGGATGGCTGAAGAGCCGATGCTGCCGGGCAAGAAATACGACATCAAGCGTGCCACCAGCTACGTGCCGGGCAGCATTGCCAGCATCGTCCACAAGGTCGACGTCAACACCCTGGCCGAAGGCCCGGGCAGCGCGCTGGCCCTGAACGAGATCGGCCGCGTGAAGGTCGCGCTGGACAGCGCCATCGCCCTGGACGGCTATGACAGCAACCGCACCACCGGTGCGTTCATCGTCATCGACCGCCTGACCAACGGCACCGTCGGCGCCGGCATGATCATCGCCCCGCCAGTGGTACCGCACGGCGCGGCGGGCCATCACGGCAAGCTGGCCCACGTGGCCACCGAGGAGCGCGCCCTGCGCTTCGGCCAGAAGCCGGCTACCGTGCTGTTCAGCGGCCTGTCGGGCGCGGGCAAGAGCACCCTGGCCTACGCCGTGGAGCGCAAGCTGTTCGACATGGGCCGCGCAGTATTCGTGCTGGACGGCCAGAACCTGCGTCACGACCTGAACAAAGGCCTGCCGCAGGACCGCGCCGGGCGTACCGAGAACTGGCGTCGTGCCGCCCACGTGGCGCGCCAGTTCAACGAAGCGGGCCTGCTGACCCTGGCCGCCTTCGTGGCGCCGGATGCCGAAGGCCGCGAACAGGCCAAGGCGCTGATCGGCGCCGACCGCCTGCTGACCGTCTACGTGCAGGCGTCGCCACAGGCGTGCCGCGAGCGCGACCCACAAGGCCTGTACGCTGCCGATGGCGACAACATCCCGGGTGAGTCCTTCCCGTACGATGTGCCATTGAACGCTGACCTGGTGGTCGACACCCAGAGCGTTTCGCTGGAAGAAGGCGTGAAACAGGTGCTGGACCTGCTGCGTTCACGCGGCGCGATCTAAGCCCCACCGCTGTATGAAAAAGCCCGCGCCTCGCCAGAGCCGCGGGCTTTTTCATAAGTGCTGTTCTCATTATCGCCGAATAACCCCGTAGCAGCGGCTGCAGGCCGCGTCCCAGGCACCGCAGTACACCAGGTGCAACGCGTTGGGCCCCGACGCAGCCTGGCGGCAGCTGCTACGCGGTTACGCGCCTTTGCCCACCATCAGGTAGAAAATCGCGATAAACGCCAGGAACGCCGGCCACCCCAGGCCGAACCACCACGCCATGTACCGCCTGGCCACCAGCGGCATGCCAGTGCCTTGCGCCACGGCCTGCTCCGCCAGCCGATGCACGCGAATCTGCAACCACACTACCGGCAGCCAACACACCCCGGCGAACACATACAAACCCAGGCTCCACAGCAGCCACGGGCTCGCCAGCGGCCATCCCGCCAAATGCGCCAGCCCCAGGCCGCTCAGCGGCTGGAACACCGCCGTGGTGGCCGTGAAGGCCCAATCGGCGAACACCAGGTGGCGGAAGGTGGCGCGGATCACCGCCACGTCACCCGTGCGCCACGCACGCATGGCGTAATACGCCGAGCCCAGCCCGGTGCCGAACAGCAGCGTGGACGACAGAATGTGCAGGGTCTTGAGCATCAGGTACAGGCTCATCGAACGGCCTCCTGGCCATGCAGCCACAACGTGACGATCATCAGCACCAGGTTCTTCGCCACGCTCCCATAGGGATCGAACCAGTAATGGGGCAGCACCACGCTGATGAACAGGGTGTAGGCGACCATCAGCAGCAACTGCGCCAGCAGCGCCTTGCGCCGCCAGCGTTTGAACAGCAGGGCCAGCCCGAGCGCGGCATCACAGAGCGCGCCGCCAATCACCGCCAGGCTCGCCAGCCAGCCCTGCACGCCGGCTTCGGCCATGATCTTCAGGCCCCAGTCAAAGCCGGGGCCCAGGCAGACGGCAGCAGTCCATAGCCAGAGAAATACCAGGGTGCCCAGCAGGGCAGGGCGCAGCCAGTTGGTATGTTTCACGAAAGCGGTCCTTGCAGGATACAAAAAAGGAGCCAACAGGCTCCTTTTTCAATGACACGGGCGCTTACTTGCGCTTGAGCCCGTACTGCTCGTCCAGCATGCCGGGCGAGTTAGGCGCCTTGGGCGCGTAGTCGCGGGGCGGCTCGGCGTCGCGCGGTGGGGTGAGGCGTTCGCGGGGGCCGGCACTTTCAGCGTGCAGGGCCGCCAGCAGGCGTTGGCGGGTCAGTTCGTCCAGGGCCAGCTGGTTGGCGCCCTCGGCGAGATGCTCCTGCACTTCCTGATAGCTCTGGGTCATTTTCTTGACCAGCGAAGCCGTTGTGTTGAAGTGGGTGACCACGTCATTCTGGTAGCTGTCGAAGCGTTCCTGGATCTCGTCCAGCTGGCGCTGAGTGCTGCTGGGAGCGGCATTGGGCACGAGGCGGGCGACGACCAGGCCAATCACGACACCCACGACGAGGGCGATTGTCGGCAACAACCAAACTAAGAGCGAGTGTTCCACGAGTCCTTCCTCTATAAACGGCTTTGCTTTACGTTAACGGCTCTAACCTGCGCTGTATACCGCGAGCAATCGCAAATATTTCAGACAGAATCCTTCGACTAGACGAGTCGACCCCTTTCGAGGTCACGGAGTGTACCCTTGCTGATCCGCGAAACCCCCGTTTTCATCGATGGCCCGCAGGGCCAGCTCGAGGCGCTGTACCTGGACACCCCCGACGCGCGTGGCATTGCGCTGATCTGCCACCCCAACCCGGTGCAGGGTGGCACCATGCTCAACAAGGTCATCTCGACCCTGCAGCGCACGGCGCGTGACGCCGGCTTTGTTACCTTGCGTTTCAATTACCGTGGCGTGGGCGCCAGCGCCGGCAGCCACGACATGGGCAACGGCGAAATCGATGACGCCCAGGCCGCCGCCGCCTGGTTGCGCAGCCAGCACCCCGAGCTACCACTGACACTGCTGGGCTTCTCTTTCGGTGGCTTCGTGGCCGCCGGCCTGGGCGGGCGCCTGGAAGCGGCGGGGCAGAGCATGCAGCGCCTGTTCATGGTGGCGCCGGCAGTGATGCGCCTGACGCCGGAGCATAGCCTGCCGTTGGGCGGCACGCTGACCGTGATCCAGCCCGAAACCGACGAAGTGGTGGACCCGGCCCTGGTGTATGCCTGGTCCGCGCAGCTGCAACGTCCCCATGAGCTGCTGAAAGTGGCAGAATGCGGACACTTTTTTCATGGCAAGCTGACCGACCTGAAAGATCTGGTCCTGCCACGCCTTTCGAACTGATTGCAGACAGACAAGAATTAGCCCATGACCACACGTATCCTGACCGGTATCACCACCACTGGCACGCCGCACCTGGGCAACTACGCCGGTGCCATCCGCCCGGCCATCGTCGCCAGCCGCCAGAGCGATGCCGATTCGTTCTATTTCCTGGCCGACTACCACGCGCTGATCAAGTGCGACGACCCGCTGCGCATCCAGCGCTCGCGCCTGGAAATCGCCGCCACCTGGCTGGCCTCCGGCCTGGACGTGGACCGTGTGACCTTCTACCGCCAGTCCGATATTCCCGAGATCCCCGAGCTGACCTGGCTGCTGACCTGCGTGGCCGGCAAGGGCCTGCTCAACCGCGCCCACGCCTACAAGGCCTCGGTGGACAAAAACGTGGAAGCCGGTGAAGACCCGGACGCCGGCATCACCATGGGCCTGTTCAGCTACCCGGTGCTGATGGCCGCCGACATCCTGATGTTCAACGCCCACCAGGTGCCGGTGGGGCGTGACCAGATCCAGCACGTGGAAATGGCCCGCGACATCGGTCAGCGCTTCAACCACCTGTTCGGCCAGGGCCGCGAGTACTTCGTGATGCCCGAGGCGCTGATCGAGGAAAGCGTGGCCACCTTGCCGGGCCTGGACGGGCGCAAGATGTCCAAGAGCTACGACAACACCATCCCGTTGTTCACCAGCGCCAAGGACATGAAGGACGCCATCTCGCGCATCGTCACCGACTCCCGTGCGCCGGGCGAGGCGAAGGACCCGGACAACTCCCACCTATTCACCCTGTACCAGGCCTTCGCCACCCCGGCGCAACAGGCCGAGTTCCGCGAAGAGCTGCTGCAGGGCCTGGGCTGGGGCGAGGCCAAGAGCCGCCTGTTCACCCTGCTGGACAACGAGCTGGGCGAAGCGCGCGAGAAATACCATCAGTTCATCGCCCGCCCGGCCGACCTGGAAGACATCCTGCTGGCCGGCGCCGCCAAGGCCCGCAAGGTGGCCACGCCGTTCCTTGGTGAGCTGCGCGAAGCCGTGGGCCTGCGTTCGTTCCGCGAGCAGGCGCAGGTAGCCACCGCCACCAAGAAGAAGGCCGCCAAGGCCGCGCGCTTCGTCAGCTTCCGCGACGAGGACGGTAGCTTCCGCTTCCGCCTGCTGGGCGCCGATGGCGAGCAACTGCTGCTGTCGCGCAACTTCGCCGATGGCAAGGCCGCCGGCCAGGTCAGCAAGCAGCTGCAAAGCGGTGCGGCGCTGGACGTGCGCAGCGAAGGCAATGGCTTCACCCTGTGGCTGGACGACGCCTGCGTGGGCGACAGCCCCGAGTTCGCCGACAGCGCTGCCCGTGATGCCGCGGTAGAGGCTCTGCGCGTGGCCTTGCAGCCCCAACAGGACTAATGCGACCAACTGTCGCAAGTCTAATTGCCATAACCCGGGGTCGTCGTTACAGTGACGGCCCGTTTTTGTTGCCCTGCTAACGAATATGACGCCTCTAGAACGATATCAAGCTGACCTCAAACGCCCCGAGTTCTTCCATGATGCTGCGCAGGAAACCGCGGTGCGTCACCTGCAGCGTCTGTACGACGACCTGGTCGCGGCGCATGACAGCAAGCCGGGCCTGTTCGGCAAGCTGTTCGGCAAGAAGGAGCCGACCCTGGTCAAGGGCCTGTACTTCTGGGGCGGCGTAGGGCGGGGCAAGACGTACCTGGTGGACACCTTCTTCGAGGCGCTGCCGTTCAAGGAGAAGGTGCGTACCCACTTCCACCGCTTCATGAAGCGCGTGCACGAAGAAATGCGCACCCTCAAGGGTGAGAAAAACCCGCTGACGGTGATCGCCAAGCGCTTCTCCGACGAGGCCCGGGTCATCTGCTTCGACGAATTCTTCGTCTCCGACATTACCGACGCCATGATCCTCGGCACGCTGATGGAAGAGCTGTTCAAGAACGGCGTGACCCTGGTGGCTACCTCCAACATCGTCCCGGACGGCCTGTACAAGGACGGCCTGCAGCGCGCGCGCTTCCTGCCGGCCATCGCCCTGATCAAGCAGAACACCGAGATCGTCAACGTCGACAGCGGCGTGGACTACCGCCTGCGCCACCTGGAACAGGCCGAGCTGTTCCACTACCCCCTGAACGAGGCGGCCGCGGAAAGCCTGCGCAAGAGCTTCAAGGCGCTGACCCCGGAATGCACTGCGGCGGTGGAAAACGACGTGCTGATGATCGAGAACCGCGAGATTCGCGCGCTCAAGACCTGTGACGACGTGGCCTGGTTCGACTTCCGCGAACTGTGCGACGGCCCGCGCAGCCAGAACGACTACATCGAGTTGGGCAAGATCTTCCATGCCGTGCTGCTCAGCGGCGTGGAGCAGATGGGCGTGGCCACCGACGACATCGCCCGGCGCTTCATCAACATGGTCGACGAGTTCTACGACCGCAACGTGAAGCTGATCATCTCGGCCGAAGTCGAGCTGAAGGACCTGTACACCGGCGGCCGCCTGATGTTCGAGTTCCAGCGCACACTCAGCCGCCTGCTGGAAATGCAGTCGCACGAATTCCTGTCGCGCGCACACAAGCCTTGACCCCGTAGCAGCGGCCGTCAGGCCGCGTCCGGCAACACCTTTGTGCAACGGCTGGACGCGGCCTGGCGGCCGCTGCTACGGGCGGGTCAGGCTTCTTGCAGGAACTGCTGCCGGTACTGGTTCGGCGACAGCGCCGTGTGCTGGCGGAACAGGCGGGCGAAGAAGCTCGCGTCGTCGTAGCCCACCTCATAGCTGATGGTCTTGATGCTCTTGCGCGAGCCCGACAGCAAGCCCTTCGCCGTTTCGATGCGCAGCCGCTGCAGGTAGTGCAACGGCTTGTCGCCCGTGGCGTTCTGGAACCTGCGCATGAAGTTGCGGATGCTCATGCCATGCTCGCGCGCCACGTCCTCGAAGCGGAACTTGTCGGCGAAGTGCTCCTCCAGCCACTGCTGGATCTGCAGAATGATCAGGTCCTGGTGCAGTTTCTGCCCGCCAAAACCCATGCGCCCCGGGGTGTAGTTGCGCTGCACCTCGTAGAGGATGTCGCGCGACACCGCCTGGGCGACGCTGGCGCCGCAGAAGCGCTCGATCAAATAGATGTACAGGTCGCAGGCCGAGGTGGTGCCGGCGGCGCAGTACAGGTTGTCGGCGTCGGTGAGGTGCTTGTCCTGGTTGAGCATCACCTGGGGGAAGCGCTCGGCGAACTGGCCGAAGAAGCGCCAGTAGGTGGTGGCCTCCTTGCCGTCCAGCAGGCCGGCCTCGGCCAGCCAGAACACGCCGCTGGCCTCGCCGCACAGCACCGCGCCACGGGCGTGCTGGGCGCGCAGCCACGGCAGCACCTGCGGGTAGCGCAGGCACAGGGCGTCGAAGTCATCCCAGAAGGCGGGTAGCACGATGATATCGGCGTCTTCCAGGGTGCCGTCCACGGGCACCTGTACGCCGCTGAAGGTAATCACGGGTTGGCCGTCGGGGCTGATCAGGCGGGTTTCGAACAGCGACGTCAGGCCCTGGCCCATCTGTTTGCCGTGGCGCAGGCCTGCCAGGTGGAAAAAATCCTTGGCATGCATCAGCGTCGAGGCGAACACCTTGTCGATGGCCAGAATGCTCACGCGCCGCAGGGACGGGGTATTCGGGGTAAACATCATGTTCATTATTCTTATAAGGGATAGTGGTCAATAAGCGGCTGGATCGTCTTATTTTTTGGCGTTTGTGTCCAGTGCCGATACATGCCGCCGCGCTTAGTCTCAGCTATCTACCATGGATTGCTCAGCGAGAGGTGTAGGATGATTCCTAGGACAGTGTTCAGCTCCGACCACGAACTGTTTCGCGCCAGCGTGCGCAAGTTCTTCGAGAAAGAAGCCGCGCCCTTTCACGCCCAGTGGGAGAAACAGGGCCACATCGACCGCCAGTTGTGGAACAAGGCCGGCGATGCGGGGCTGTTGTGCTCGCACATCCCCGAGGAATACGGCGGCATGGGCGCCGACTTTCTCTACAGCGCAGTGGTGATCGAAGAGATCAGCCGCCTGGGCCTGAGCGGCATTGGCTTCTCGCTGCATTCCGACATCGTCGCGCCCTATATCCTTCACTACGGCAGCGAGACCCTGAAGCACAAATACCTGCCGCGCCTGGTCAGCGGCGAGTTGGTGAGCGCCATTGCCATGACCGAGCCGGGCGCCGGTTCCGACCTGCAAGGGGTGAAGACCACGGCGGTGCTGGACGGCGACGAGTATGTGATCAACGGCTCCAAGACGTTCATCACCAACGGCTTGCTCGCCGACCTGGTCATAGTGGTGGCCAAGACCGACCCCAAGGCCGGCGCCAAGGGCACCAGCCTGTTCGTGGTGGAGGCGGGCACCCCGGGCTTCGACAAGGGCAAGCGCCTGGAGAAGGTGGGCATGAAGGCCCAGGACACCTCCGAGCTGTTCTTCCACAACGTGCGCATTCCCAAGGACAACCTGCTGGGCCAGGCCGGCCAGGGCTTCGCCTACCTGATGCAGGAGTTGCCCCAGGAGCGGCTGACCGTGGCCATCGGCGCGGTGTCCTCGGCCGAGGCGGCGCTGCAATGGACCCTGGACTACACCCGCGACCGCAAGGCGTTCGGCAAGGCCATCACCGACTTCCAGAACACTCGCTTCAAGCTGGCGGAGATTGCCACCGAAGTGCAGATCGGCCGGGTGTTCATCGACCGCTGCCTGGAGCTGCACCTCAAGGGCGAGCTGGACGTGCCCACGGCAGCGATGACCAAGTACTGGGGCTCGGACCTGCAGTGCAAGGTGCTCGACGAATGCGTGCAGTTGCACGGCGGCTACGGCTTCATGTGGGAATACCCGATTGCCCGGGCGTGGGCGGATGCGCGGGTGCAGCGCATTTATGCCGGGACCAATGAAATCATGAAGGAGATCATTGCCCGTTCGGTGATTTGAGGAGGCTGGGGACGCGGCCTGCGGCCGCTGCTACGGGCTTCGTAGCAGCGGCCAAAGGCCGCGTCAGGGCCATCACGGCGCCGGGTTGGGCTGGTCCTTGTGAATCGCCTCGATGCCTTCCAGCACCGCGTCGCTCAGCTTCAGGTCGAAGCTGGCGATGTTGGCGTCCAGCTGCTCCAGCGAGGTGGCGCCAATGATGTTGCTGGTCACGAACGGCTGCTGGGTGACGAACGCCAGGGCCATCTGCGCCGGGTCCAGGCCGTGTTCGCGGGCCAGGGCCACGTAGCGGCTGCAGGCGGCCACGCTCTGCGGGTTGGAATAGCGGCTGAAGCGGCTGAACAGGGTCAGGCGCGCGTTGGCCGGCCTGGCGCCGTTCTCGAACTTGCCCGAGAGCATGCCGAAGGCCATCGGCGAATAGGCCAGCAGGCCGCACTGTTCGCGGATGGCGACTTCCGCCAGGCCCACCTCGAAGCTGCGGTTGAGCAGGTTGTAGGGGTTCTGGATCGACACTGCCCGAGGCCAGCCACGGCTCTCGGCCAGTTGCAGGAACTTCATGGTGCCCCACGGCGTTTCGTTGGACAGGCCGATGTGGCGGATCTTGCCGGCCTTCACCTGTTCGTCCAGCGCTTCCAGGGTTTCTTCCAGCGGCGTGATCAGCTCGTCCTGGGTGTGCTGGTAGCCCAGCTTGCCGAAGAAGTTGGTGCTGCGCTCGGGCCAGTGCAGCTGGTACAGGTCGATCCAGTCGGTCTGCAGGCGCTTGAGGCTGGCGTCCAGGGCCTGCACGATGTGCTGGCGGTTGTGGCGCAGCTGGCCGTCGCGGATGTGCGCGATGCCGTTGCCGGGGCCGGCGATCTTGCTGGCCAGCACCCAGTCGGCGCGATCACCGCGGCTTTTGAAATAGTTGCCAATGACTTTTTCGGTGGCAGCGTAGGTTTCCGGACGAGGGGGCACGGGGTACATTTCCGCCGTGTCGATGAAATTGATGCCCGCCTGCTTGGCCCGCTCGATCTGCGCGAAGCCCTCTGCCTCGGTGTTCTGCTCGCCCCAGGTCATGGTGCCCAGGCACAGGGCGCTGACCTTGATGTCGGTGCGTCCCAGTCGGCGATAATCCATCTGCGTCTCCTCAAGGCAAAGGAATCATAAAAGCAGGTTGATATTTTTTTCGCAATCTGGATAATTCGCCCCCTCTCTCTGCAGTGGAAGTGATGCGCCGCTCGCCGAAGAATCTTGCCGTATATTGGACGCGCTGACCCGAGCCCCCGATAGCGTCTGTATCCGGCTGCCTTTGACTTGTCAAAGTACGCACTATTCAGTAAGATCTGCCGTCTCTTTTTGCTGGACGGCCTTCGAGGCTATAAAGAATGAAAACTTTTACTGCTAAACCGGAAACAGTAAAACGCGACTGGTTCGTCGTTGATGCTGCTGGTCAGACCCTGGGTCGTCTGGCTACTGAGATCGCGAGCCGTCTGCGTGGCAAGCACAAACCAGAATACACCCCTCACGTTGACACCGGTGACTACATCGTCGTCATCAACGCTGAGCAGGTTCGTGTCACTGGCGCCAAGACCACTGACAAAATGTACTACTCCCACTCCGGTTTCCCGGGCGGCATCAAGTCGATCAACTTCCAGAAGCTGATCGCCAAAGCCCCTGAGCGCGTGATCGAGACCGCGGTAAAAGGCATGCTGCCGAAGAACCCGCTGGGTCGCGACATGTACCGTAAGCTGAAAGTCTATGCGGGCGCTGCTCACCCTCATACTGCTCAGCAGCCCCAAGAACTGAAGATTTAACGGAATAGTTCATTATGTCGGCGACTCAAAATTACGGCACTGGCCGTCGCAAGACCGCTACCGCACGCGTTTTCCTGCGTCCGGGTACTGGCAACATCTCCATCAACAACCGTTCTCTGGACGCTTTCTTCGGCCGTGAAACTGCCCGCATGGTAGTTCGTCAGCCGCTGGAACTGACCGAGACCACCGAGAAGTTCGACATCTACGTCACCGTTATCGGTGGTGGTGTCAGCGGTCAAGCCGGTGCAATCCGTCACGGTATCACCCGTGCTCTGATGCAATACGACGAGACCCTGCGTAGCGCCCTGCGTAAAGCTGGCTACGTGACTCGTGACGCTCGTGAAGTTGAACGTAAGAAAGTCGGTCTGCGTAAAGCGCGTAAGCGTCCGCAGTACTCGAAGCGTTAATTCAAAGCTTCGCGACTCCGTTCAAAAAAAGCCCGGTTCCTTTGGAACCGGGCTTTTTTTATGTCGGCTAGACTACGGTGAGCGTCAAGGGGCCGTAGCCGCTGCCGTCAGGCTGCGCTGGCCCGAATGTTCACTACAGATTCGTGTTGCTGCAAATGGCCAGCGCAGCCTGCGGCAGCGGCTACGATGAATGACGTGGGGTGCGAAGTTTTTGTGCAGCGGCTTGCTGCACCTGCGCATGCCGCGCAAGGCCGGGGGCGCAGTCGTTTGCCGCGGGTATTTCCCTTGTCTATGTATGGGCTTTTAACTACCATTCGGCAGATTTTCAGGCTGACCGGGCCTGGCTGGATGGAACCAACAATGTAGATGCCTGTTGCAACAGGCCACCAAGCTGATGGGAGAGGACTGAATGAGCAATGACGGCGTGAATGCAGGCCGGCGTCGCTTCCTCGTAGCGGCCACGTCCGTGGTCGGCGCAGCAGGAGCGGTAGGGGCTGCGGTCCCGTTCGTGGGGTCTTGGTTTCCCAGTGCCAAGGCCAAGGCGGCGGGGGCTCCAGTCAAGTTCAACATCAGCAAGGTGGAGCCCGGCCAGCAGGTGATCGCCGAATGGCGTGGCCAGCCGGTGTTCGTGGTGCGCCGCACCGACGAGATCATCGCCAATCTGGGCAAGATCGAAGACCGTCTCTCCGACCCCGAGTCCAAGAACTCGACCCAGCCTGCCTATGTCGACCCCAAGCTGCGCTCTATCAAGCCGCAGGTGCTGATTCTGATCGGCATCTGCACGCACCTGGGCTGCTCACCGACTTTCCGCCCCGAGGTGGCTCCGGCCGACCTGGGCAAGGATTGGGTGGGGGGCTATTTCTGCCCTTGCCACGGTTCCCACTACGACCTCGCCGGTCGCGTCTACAAGTCCCAGCCCGCACCGCTCAACCTGGCGGTGCCGCCGCACTCTTACGAGTCGGACGATGTGATTGTCATCGGCGTCGATCAGGAGAAAGCGTGATGAGCAAGTTCATGGCCTGGGTGGATGCCCGCTTCCCCGCGACAAAAATGTGGGAAGAGCACCTCACCAAATACTACGCCCCGAAAAACTTCAACTTCTTCTATTTCTTCGGCTCGCTGGCGCTGCTGGTGCTGGTCAACCAGATCATCACCGGCGTGTGGCTGACCATGAGCTTCACGCCCTCGGCAGAAGAGGCGTTCGCCTCGGTCGAGTACATCATGCGCGACGTGTCCTACGGCTGGATCCTGCGCTACCTGCACTCCACGGGCGCTTCGGCGTTCTTTATCGTGGTGTATCTGCACATGTTTCGCGGCCTGCTGTACGGCTCCTACAAGAAGCCCAGGGAGCTGGTGTGGATCTTCGGCATGCTCATCTACCTGGCGCTGATGGCCGAGGCCTTCATGGGCTACCTGCTGCCGTGGGGGCAGATGTCGTACTGGGGCGCGCAGGTGATCATCTCGCTGTTCGGCGCCATCCCGGTGATCGGCAATGACCTGACCCAGTGGATTCGCGGCGACTACCTGATTTCCGGCATCACCCTGAACCGCTTCTTCGCCCTGCACGTGATTGCCTTGCCCATCGTCATCCTGGGCCTGGTGGTGTTGCATATCCTGGCGCTGCACGAGGTGGGCTCCAACAACCCCGACGGCATCGAAATCAAGAAGCTCAAGGACGAAAACGGCGTGCCCCTGGACGGCATTGCCTTCCACCCGTACTACACGGTGAAGGACATTGTCGGCGTGGTGGTGTTCCTGTTCGTGTTCTGTTCCATTGTGTTCTTCTTCCCGGAAATGGGCGGCTACTTCCTGGAAAAACCCAACTTCGAGCAGGCCAACGCCTTCAAGACGCCCGAGCACATCGCCCCGGTGTGGTACTTCACGCCGTTCTACGCGATCTTGCGCGCGGTGCCCGACAAGCTGCTGGGGGTGATGTCCATGGGCGCCGCCATTGCGGTGCTGTTCGTGCTGCCCTGGCTGGACCGCAGCCCGGTGAAGTCCATGCGCTACAAGGGCTGGGTCAGCCGCGTGGCCTTGACGTTGTTCTGCGTGTCGTTCATGACCCTGGGCTACCTGGGCGTGCAACCACCGACGCCGGAGCGAACGTTGGTGTCCCAGGTGTGCACGGTGCTGTATTTCGCCTATTTCATCCTGATGCCGTTCTACACCCGCTTCGAGAAGACCAAACCGGTACCGGAAAGGGTGACTGGCTGATGAAAAAATTATTAGCGGTATTCATTCTTGCGTTACTGCCCGCGTTGACCCTGGCTACCGAAGGCCCGGAGCTGGAGAAAGTCGACATCGACCTGGCCGACAAGCCCGCCATGCAGGACGGCGCCCGCACCTTCGCCAACTACTGCATGGGCTGCCACAGCGCCAAGTTCCAGCGCTACGAGCGTGTCGCCGATGACTTGGGCATTCCCCACGACCTGATGCTGCAGAAGCTGGTGTTCACCGGCGCCAAGATCGGCGACCACATGACCATCGGCATGCAGCCCGCCGACGCCAAGGCCTGGTTCGGCGCGGCGCCGCCGGACCTGACCCTGGTGGCGCGGGTGCGTGGCACCGACTGGCTCTATGGCTACCTGCGCTCGTTCTACGAGGACCCTGCGCGGCCCTGGGGTGTCAACAACGCCGTGTTCCCCAATGTCGGCATGCCCAACGTGCTGGGCGGCCTGCAGGGCCGCCAGGTGATCGGCTGCAAGCAGGTGCAGGTGGTCACCGACGGCAAGAAGCAGTACGACCCGTTGACGGGCTCGCCGCTAACCCACGAGGCCTGTGACCAGCTGACCCTGCTGCCGAAAACCGGCAGCCTGACGCCTGAGCAGTTCGACGAGAAGATCAAGAACCTGGTGACCTTCCTGGCGTACTCGGCCAACCCCAACAAGCTGCAGGCCGAGCGAATCGGCACGTACGTGCTGCTGTACCTGGCGGTTTTGTTCATCTTTGCTTACCTGCTCAAACGTGAATACTGGAAAGACGTTCATTGAATATGCGGTAAGATCTGCTGTTAAATGCGCGCGCCCCTTTGGCGACTCCGCTGCATGGCGAACCTGGAAGCCGTTCCAGTCACCTTCGCCGAGGGAGTGCTTCAGGGGCGCGCTCGTTTTTGTGTTATTCATGTTTTTTATACGCGAGGAGGACCGCCATGGGCGTGACCAACCGGTTGGCCTGTTACTCCGACCCCGCTGACCACTATTCTCACCGGGTGCGCATCGTTCTCGCCGAGAAGGGTGTAAGCGCCGAGATCATCAGTGTGGCGGCAGGTTCGCAGCCGGCCAAGCTGATCGAAGTGAACCCGTACGGCAGCCTGCCGACGCTGGTCGATCGGGATTTGGCGCTGTACGAATCCACCGTGGTGATGGAATATCTGGATGAGCGTTACCCGCATCCGCCGTTGCTGCCGGTGTACCCGGTGGCGCGGGCCAACAGCCGCCTGCTGATCCACCGGATCCAGCGCGACTGGTGCGGGTTGGTGGACCTGATTCTCGACGCGCGCACCAAGGAACCGGCGCGTGTACAGGCCCGCAAGGAGCTGCGTGAGAGCCTGACGGGCGTTTCGCCCCTGTTTGCCGACAAGCCTTTCTTCCTCAGTGAGGAGCAAAGTCTGGTTGATTGCTGTCTACTGCCCATACTCTGGCGCTTGCCAGTGCTGGGTATCGAATTGCCGCGGCCTGCAAAGCCGCTGCTGGACTATATGGAACGTCAGTTCGCCCGCGAGGCCTTCCAGGCTAGCCTCTCGGCCGCTGAACGTGAAATGCGCCCGGTTTAAGGAGCCGTTGATGAACTCCAGTCGTCCGTACCTTGTACGTGCACTCTACGAGTGGATCGTGGATAACGATTGCACGCCCCACATGCTGGTCAATTCCGAACACCGTTCGGTGCAGGTCCCCAAGGGCTTTGCAAGTGATGGCCAGATCGTCCTCAATGTGTCGCCCAGTGCCGTGCGCCACCTGCACATGGACAACGACGCGGTCAGCTTCGAAGGTCGCTTCGGCGGCGTCGCGCACACGCTCTATGTGCCGATCGGCGCTATCCTGGGCGTTTATGCCCGGGAAAACGGCCAGGGCATGGTCTTCGACCTGGAGCCGTCGCTGGCCGAGGAAGAAGAAGTCGTGCTCGATGGCAGCGACGATGACCTGCCGCCCGATGGCGGCCGACCGCAACGCCCGGCAGGGCGGCCTAGCTTGAAGGTGGTCAAGTAACAAAAAAGGCGATCCAGTTGGATCGCCTTTTTTTGTGCCAGGATCTGTAGCCGCTGCCGCCAGGCTGCGCTGGCCGGCGTGAACCCTGAGGATCTTCAGTGAGGCACAGGGCCAGCGCAGCCTGGCGGCAGCGGCTACAGGCGGTCAATCGATGTATTCGAACAGCTTCACGATCTTCTGCACGCCACCCACGCCCTGCACCAGCGAGGCTGCCTGGGCGGCTTCCTTCTGGGTCACCAGGCCCAGCATGTAGACGATGCCGTTCTCGGTGATCACCTTGATGCGCGAGCCGGGGATGCTGGCGTCGGCCAGCATCTGGGTCTTGATCTTGGTGGTCAGCCAGGCGTCGTTGTTGCGTGCCAGGATCGAGGAGGGCGCCATCACCTGCAGTTCGTTGTGCACGCGCTTGACGCGCTGCACGCCGGCGGCAGCCTGTTCGGCCATGGCCTTGAGGTCGGCGCGCGGGGTCTGGCCGGCCAGCAGCACCACACCGTTGAAGCTGCTGACGATGATGTGCGAGTTCTGGTCCAGGTCAGGGCTGGCCTTGGCCACGTTCACCGACACCTTGGTCTCGATCAGCGAATCGTCGATCTTGCTGCCGAAGGTGCGGGTGCCGCGGTCATCCTCGATGGGCTTGTCGCGGGTAGCGGTCAGGAACGAGCTGCAGCCGGTCAGGCTCAGGCACAGGGTCAAGGCCATCAGGCCAAGGCGATTAGGGGTCATTCTTCACTCCCGAACAGTTGGCTGTCGATCAGATCGCATAGGCAGTGGATCGCCAGCAGGTGGACTTCCTGGATGCGTGCGGTGACGTGGGCCGGGACGCGAATCTCCACGTCCTCGGGCAACAGCAGCGAGGCCATGCCGCCACCGTCGCGGCCGGTCAGGGCTACGACAACCATTTCGCGGTCATGTGCGGCCTGGATCGCCTGGATGATGTTGGCGGAATTGCCGCTGGTGGAGATCGCCAACAGCACGTCGCCGGGCTGGCCCAGGGCGCGGATCTGCTTGGAGAACACTTCGTTGTAACTGTAGTCGTTGGCAATCGAGGTGATGGTCGAGCTGTCGGTGGTCAGGGCAATGGCTGGCAGGCTCGGGCGCTCGCGCTCGAAGCGGTTGAGCAGCTCCGAGGAGAAGTGCTGGGCGTCGCCGGCCGAGCCGCCGTTGCCGCAGGACAGCATCTTGCCTTCGTTGAGCAGCGCGTTGACCATGACCTGGCTGGCTTGCTCGATGTGCGGTGCAAGGACTTCCATCGCCTGTTGCTTGGTATCGATACTGGCCTGGAAAAGCTGGCGAATTCGGGATTGCATGTCCATCAGTGTGACCTTAATTAGGGCGGCTGGTCGGGCGCTGTTCAGCGTCCCGGCACATGAATGTGCAGCCCGCAAAGCAAAGAGCAAAAAACGTTGGAATAAGGGGGTAAACGGCAGCGCTCACGATGGCCTGGTCAGCTGTCGAAGGCGTTGCGTAGCCAGTTCAGGCGCATATCCTTGCTGGCGGTGCCTTCCAGGGCGATTACGTCGAAGCGGCAGGGGCTATTGGCCCAGCGTGCTTCCTGGTGCAGGAACGAATGTGCGGCATTGACCACTCTGGCACGCTTGCGCGCGTCGATACTTTCGAGCGCGCCACCCCATTGTGCGTGCAGGCGGTAACGAACTTCGACGAATACTACTGTATCGCCATCAAGCATGACCAGATCAAGCTCGCCGCCTTTACACAGCCAGTTGCGCGCAAGCACCTGCAAACCCTGCTGCTGCAGGTGTGCGAGGGCTTGCGCTTCGGCCTCCTGGCCGGCCTGGCGCGGCGAGCTGGCGAGCATTACTGCACAGTGTCCGGCAGGCGCTGCACCTGGCCATTGGCGAACTGGGCCCACGGCAGCTGGCGCTCGATGCGCTGGCCGGCGTTGATGCTCAGGTTGCCCGACAGGCCTTGCAGGCGGTTGTCCGGCAGCGCTTTCAACTGCGCCAGGCGCGGGGCCAGGCCAAAGGCGTCGGCACCCATGGCGTACAGGCGGCCAAGGCTGCCACCGGCCTGGGGCCACTGGTGTACCACCTGCTGGCGCAGTGGGTTGCTGTTGTCCAGCAGCCACGGGGTTTCGCAGAAGCGCACGCCGTTCATGTCGTTGTACTGGGCCTGGTCGCCGCTGGCACTGTAGACGTTGGACGTCGCGTACACCGGCACGTCACCGGCGTATTGGAAGTTCAGCGTCGGCTTGATCTGCTGGGCCAGTTGCGGGGTGGAGGCCAGGAAGATGAAGTCGACGTCCTGGCGACGCGAGCCGTTGCTGCCGTTGCCACCCTGGCGAGCCTGCATCAGGTCGCCGATCTGCTGGGCGAGGGCCACGGGCTGGTCAACGCGCTGGGAGCCCAGCAGCTGGCCGCCGTTGGCTTCGAAGTCCTGGCGGAAGGCGGCCAGCACGCGGTCGCCCCACTCGCCGCGCGGCACCAGGGCCACGGCGCGATGCAGGCCATCGGCACGGGCGCGACGGGAGACCTCGCGGGCCTCGTCCTCGGCGGCCAGGCCGAACTGGAACAGTTGTGGCGGGTTGGCCTGGGTGCCGTCGCTGTAGTTGAGCGCCAGGGTGGTGATGGGCAGTTGCGGGCGACCGGCCAGTTGTTTCACCAGCGGTTTCTCCAGCGGGCCGACCACCAGCTGCGCGCCGGCGGCCTGGGCCTGGCGGTAGAAGTCATCCATGGAGGTCACGCGGGAGCTGTCGAACATTTCCACCACCGGTGGCTTTTGCCCGGCCTGCTGGGCCTGGTAGTAGGCGGCCATGAAGCCGTCACGCAGGGCCTTGCCCACCGAGGCCAGCTGGCCTTGCTGGGGCAGCAGCAGGGCGATCTTGGTCAGTGGCTGGCTGGTCAGCTCCTTGAGCTTCACCAGCGCCACCGGCAATTGCTTGGCGGCGGGGTGGTCGGGGTGGCTGCTGCGCCAGTTGTCGATGGCAGCCTTCTGCTGGTCCAGGGTGCCGGCGCTCTTCACGGCCAGGGCCAGGCTCTGCCAGCCCGCCAGGTCGTCGGTGCCGGTGGATTGCAGCTGGTCGACCGGCAGGCTGCTGACCAGAGTCCAGATGGCTTCGTTGTTGGCGGCAGCCGCGTCGCCGCTGAGCAGCGGGGCGATGAACACGCGTTCCTGGGCGGCGGGCAGGGTCTGGCCGTCGGCTTCCAGGGCGCGGGCACGCACGGTGTGGGCGCGAACCTGCTGTTCTACCGACGCCTCGTTCAGGCGCTGCAGACTGGGGTGGTTGAGCGCGGCCAGGGCTTCCTTGGGCTGGTTGCGGGCCAGGGCCAGCTCGGCTGCCAGGGTGCTGGCGATGATCTGCTGGCCCACGTTGAGCTGCTCGACCTGCACCTGTGCCAGGATCTGCGCGGCACGCTGGTTGGCGTGCTGGCGGTAGGCGAGGTCGGCGGCGCTCAGGCGCAGCACGGCGGCATCGGCCGGGGTCTTGGCCGAGGCGGCCTGGCCGAGCAGTTGCTCGATGGTGGCGTCAGGCGTACGCGGCAGTTCGCCGAGGCTGTTGGAAGGCGCGCTGGCGCAGGCCGCCAACAGGGCGGCAAGGCATAGGGCTGAGAGCAGCCGCAGGCAAGCTGTCATGTATATCTTCCTGATACTCGATCGGTTAGGCCCGCAATTGTACCCAAGCACGGCCCCCGGTGCGATGTCACTGGCGTGAAAGGCGCATCAAAGGTCATTCAGGGTTTTACCGCGGGCTTTTTGGCCGCTGGGCGAAAGGGCGCGCTACAATGCCGCTTTTGCCAACGACAGGTGTGTGCTGTGACTGCTCCAGGTGCTTCGAATTCCGCGATGGGAACACTTTATGTGGTGGCCACGCCCATCGGTAACCTGGACGACATGAGCGCTCGGGCGTTGAAGATCCTCAATGACGTGGCGCTGATCGCCGCCGAGGACACCCGCCATTCGATCCGCCTGCTGCAGCACTTCGGCATCAACACGCCGCTGGCCGCGTGCCACGAGCACAACGAGCGCGACGAGGGTGGGCGCTTCCTCGACAAGCTGCTGGCGGGCGAGAGCGTGGCGCTGATCTCCGACGCCGGCACGCCGCTGATCTCCGACCCTGGCTACCACCTGGTGCGCCAGGTGCGCGCCGCGGGTATCCCGGTAGTGCCGGTGCCCGGCCCTTGCGCACTGATCGCGGCGCTATCGGCGGCCGGCCTGCCGTCCGACCGTTTCATCTTCGAAGGCTTCCTGCCGGCCAAGACCGTCGGCCGCCGCTCGCGCCTGGAGCAGGTGCGCGAAGAGCCGCGCACGCTGATCTTCTATGAGGCGCCCCACCGTATCCTGGAATGCTTGCAGGACATGGAGCTGGTGTTCGGCCCCGAGCGCCCGGCACTGCTGGCGCGCGAACTGACCAAGACCTTCGAGACCCTCAAGGGCTTGCCGCTGGCCGAGTTGCGTGCCTTCGTGGAGAGCGACAGCAACCAGCAGCGCGGCGAGTGCGTGGTGCTGGTGGCAGGCTGGACGCCGCCCGAAAGTGACGAGGTGGTGAGCGCCGAGGTGATGCGCGTGCTGGACCTGCTGCTCAAGGAGATGCCGCTAAAACGCGCGGCGGCGTTGGCGGCGGAAATTACCGGGGCGCGCAAGAATGTGCTGTACCAGGTGGCATTGGAGCGGCAGAAGGGGGAGTGAGGGGTGGCATGGCGAGAGTGTGGAATGATGGCCGCCATGTGCATGTCGAGATTTTTTCAGCGCCCATGACATCCAGCGCCGCCCGCGCGGCGCATCGCGGGCAAGGCGGATGGCCGCCCCCCGTTCCTACATTTGTTTCGGGCCAGTTATGCCTGTGCCATTATCTCGTCCGCTTTGTCTGCCCGCTGGAGATTTGTGGTGGTGCCACCAGGCTGGCAACCCCAATCTATCGCGAGGCACGTTGCAACAAGCGTAGGAGCCGACCTTGGTCGCGATGCGCCGCGCGGGCGGCGCTCGATGCCATGAGGCTTGAAAATCCCCCGGCATGCACCTGCAAGACCCGCCGCGCACCCCCAATCCGTCACAAACCTCTGATAAAGCTTGTTCTCAACGCCCGCTACCATTAACCTTGTCGGCGGAGAGTCGATTGGACAGTCGCTGCCTGCTTTTGTTCCGCAAAAGCGGGGGGAGGAAAGTCCGGGCTCCATAGGGCGGAGTGCCAGGTAACACCTGGGAGGCGCGAGCCTACGGAAAGTGCCACAGAAAATAACCGCCTAAGCGTTTCGGCGCCGGTAAGGGTGAAAAGGTGCGGTAAGAGCGCACCGCACGTCTGGTAACAGTTCGTGGCTAGGCAAACCCCACTCGGAGCAAGACCAAATAGGGTTCCACATGGCGCGGCCCGCGTTGGAACCGGGTAGGTTGCTAAAGGTGTCCAGTGATGGCCATCGTAGAGGAATGACTGTCCTCGACAGAACCCGGCTTACAGATCGACTCTCCACCTCTTTTCCCTTCTGCATCAATCAATAGCAGAAGCGGCCCTGGTAATACCGAAAAAATCTTACTCTTAATAAATCACTTTAAGTTTGACGCGTAGACCCTTGAGTTAACTTGGCTTTATGCCCCCGCGTTTCCCTCGATTTAGCCCATCTCTTTCCTTTTGTCACCTAAATCGCCGATCTGTAAGGGTTTTCCTTACGAGCGTGCCTTGACGGTGGTGTGGGCGCATTCCTATAGTGTGCGCAAGTGGCGGAAAGTGGCACAAAGTGGGTTTTTAGGCACGAAAAACTAAATCTTGGGGAAGCGCCTCTGTGTTTCGCGGAGCTAATGCCATCAGTCTCGATGCAAAGGGCCGTCTCGCCATGCCGAGCCGGTACCGTGACGAGCTGGTTTCGCGCTCCAATGGCCAGTTGATCGTGACCATCGACGCCGTCGACCGCTGCCTGTGTGTGTACCCGCTGGACGAATGGGAATTAATTGAAACAAAGCTGCGCGCGCTGCCGTCGCTCCGGGAAGAAAACCGCCGTCTGCAAAGGTTGCTGATTGGTAATGCGGTTGACCTGGAGCTCGACGGCAGCGGGCGTTTTCTGGTTCCGCCGCGCCTGCGCGAGTACGCGAAGCTGGACAAGAAAGTGATGCTGGTAGGCCAGCTGAACAAGTTTCAACTGTGGGACGAGGATGCCTGGAACGCGCTTGCTGATGCGGACCTGGCAGCTATTCAACAACCGGGCGCCATGCCTGATGAACTGCGTGATTTGATTCTGTGACTATAGATAGCGGCTTTAACCACATCACCGTATTGCTTGACGAAGCCGTCGAGGCTCTCGCCATACAGGGCGATGGCTGCTATGTGGACGGTACCTTCGGGCGGGGTGGTCACAGCCGGTTGATCCTCAAGCACCTGGGGCCGGACGGCCGATTGCTGGGCTTCGACAAGGACCCACAAGCGATTGCCACGGGGCAAGCGCTGGCGGCCGAAGACGGCCGCTTTGTCATTGTGCAGCGCAGTTTTGCGGAAATGGGTAGCGAAATTGCTAGCCAAGGCCTGGCCGGCAAGGTCAACGGCGTGCTGCTGGACCTGGGTGTGTCTTCGCCCCAGCTGGACGACCCCGAGCGCGGCTTCAGCTTCATGAACGACGGCCCGCTGGACATGCGCATGGACCCAAGCCGCGGCGTCAGCGCCGCCGAGTTCATCGCCAACGCCCCGGCCGAAGAAATTGCCCGCGTGTTCAAGGAATACGGCGAAGAGCGCTTCGCCAAGCGCATGGCCAATGCCGTGGTCGCACGCCGTGAAATCAAGCCGTTCGAGCGCACCGCCGACCTGGCCGAAGTGCTGAAGGTCGCCAACCCTGCCTGGGAAAAGGGCAAGAACCCGGCTACCCGTGCCTTCCAGGGCCTGCGTATCCACGTCAACAACGAGCTGGCTGACCTGGAGGCGGGCCTTGAAGCCGCGCTGGAGTCGCTGGAAATCGGCGGCCGCCTGGTGGTCATCAGCTTCCACTCGCTGGAAGACCGCATCGTCAAGCTGTTCATGCGCAAGCTCGCCAAGGGCGAGGCCGACAACCTGCCGCGCAACCTGCCCGTGCGCTTCCAGGCGTTCGAGCCGAAGATCAAGGTTCACGGCAAGGCCCAGTTCGCGTCTGAAGCCGAGCTCAAGGCCAACCCGCGCTCGCGCAGCGCGGTCATGCGCGTGGCGGAGAAGCTGCGGTGAGCAAGCTCTACGCCAAGCCTTTGCCGGGCGGCAGCTTCCTGATGCTGCTGCTGTTCATTGCCGTGCTGGTGTCGGCCATCGCCGTGTCCTATAGCGCGCACCTCAACCGTCAGCTGCTCAACAGCCTGTACAACGAGTTGAGCGAGCGCGACAAGGCGCAGGCCGAGTGGGGCCGGCTGATCCTGGAGCAAAGCACCTGGACCGCCCATAGCCGCATCGAGGCGCTGGCCAGCGGCCAACTGAAAATGCGTATTCCCGACGCCGCCGAAATCAAGATGGTGACGCCATGATGAAACTCGACGGCGCCCTGTACCCGTGGCGTTTCCGGGTGCTCGTGGCCTTGCTGGGTATCATGGTGGGCGCGATCGTGTGGCGCATCGTCGACCTGCAGGTCATCGACCATGATTTCCTCAAGGGCCAGGGCGATGCCCGCAGCGTGCGGCACATTCCCATTCCTGCGCACCGCGGCCTGATCACCGACCGCAACGGCGAGCCGTTGGCCGTCAGTACGCCGGTCACCACCTTGTGGGCCAACCCCAAGGAGATGCAGGCGGACAAGAGCAAATGGCCGGCACTGGCTGCAGCCCTGGGGCAGGACCCCAAGGAGCTGTCGACGCGCCTCGACGCCCAGGCCACCAAGGAATTCATCTACCTGGTGCGCGGCCTTACGCCGGAGCAGGGCCAGACCGTGCTCGACCTCAAGGTTCCTGGTGTCTACGGCATCGAGGAATTTCGTCGTTTCTACCCCGCCGGTGACGTGACCGCGCACATGGTCGGCTTCACCGACCTGGACGACCACGGCCGCGAGGGCGTGGAGCTGGCGTACGAAGACTGGCTGGCCGGCGTGCCGGGCAAGCGCCAGGTCATCAAGGACCGCCGCGGCCGCCTGATCAAGGACGTGCAGGTCACCAAGAACGCCAAGGCGGGCAAGACCCTGACCCTGTCGATCGACCTGCGCCTGCAATACCTGGCCAGCCGCGAGCTGCGCAACGCCATCGTCGAGAACGAGGCCAAGGCGGGCAGCCTGGTGATCATGGACGTGAAGACCGGCGAAGTGCTGGCCATGGTCAACCAGCCCACCTACAACCCGAACAACCGCAAGACCATGTTCCCGGCGTCCATGCGCAACCGGGCGATCACCGACGTGTTCGAGCCCGGCTCGACCATGAAGCCGATCTCCATGAGCGCGGCCCTGGAGACCGGGCGCTGGAAGCCGACCGACAAGGTCGAGGTGTACCCCGGCAGCCTGCAGATCGGCCGCTACACCATTAAAGACGTGACCAAGACCGAGGGCCCGATCCTCGACCTCACCGGCATCCTGATCAACTCCAGTAACGTGGGCATGAGCAAGGTGGCCTTCGACGTCGGCGGCGAGAACATCTTCCGTGCCATGTCGGCCGTGGGCCTTGGCCAATACACCGGCCTGGGCTTCCCGGGCGAGCGCGTGGGCAACCTGCCCAACCACCGCGACTGGAAAAAGGCCGAGACCGCGACCCTGTCCTACGGCTACGGCCTGTCGGTGACCGCGCTGCAGCTGGTGCACGCCTATTCGGCCATCGCCAACGACGGCGAGATCGTGCCGCTGAGCATCCTCAAGGTCGACGGCAAGCCGGCGGCCACGCGGGTGATGCCAGAGCAGGTGGCCAAGACCCTGCAAGGCATGATGAAGGAAGTGATCGAGGACTCGCGCGGCGTCTACCGTGCGCGGGTGCCGGGCTACCACGTGGCCGGCAAGTCGGGTACCGCCCGTAAGGCCACCATCGGTTCGCGTGGCTACACCGAGAACGCCTACCGTTCGCTGTTCGCCGGCTTCGGCCCGCTCAGCGACCCGCGCTACGCCATCGTCGTGGTCATCGACGAACCGAGCAAGGCCGGTTACTTCGGTGGCCTGGTATCGGCACCGGTGTTCAGCAAGGTCATGTCCGGCACGCTGCGGCTGATGAACGTGACCCCCGACAACCTGCCGAGCACCCCGCAGGAAACAGCCCAGGCCCAGCCTGCGGCCAGCAAGGGAGGGCGTGGCTGATGAGCATGCCGCTGAGCAAGATTTTCGCCCAGGCCAACCGCGATCCATTGATCCGCGAGCTGGCGCTGGACAGCCGCAGCGTGCGCCCCGGCGACCTGTTCCTGGCCGTGCCAGGGGCCAAGGTCGATGGCCGTGCGCACATCGCCGACGCCCTGGGCCGTGGCGCTGCCGCCGTGGCTTATGAAGTGGACGGCGCCACCGTGCTGCCGATCACCGACGTGCCGCTGATTCCGGTCAAGGGCCTGGTGCGCCAGCTGTCCGACATTGCCGGGCGCTTCTACGGAGACCCGAGCCGCCTGCTCAACGTGGTGGGTGTCACTGGCACCAACGGCAAGACCAGCGTCACCCAACTGGTGGCCCAGGCCCTGGACCTGCTGGGCCAGCGCTGCGGCCTGATCGGCACCCTGGGCACCGGTTTCTACGAAGCCCTGCAAAGCGGCCGCCTGACCACGCCCGACCCGATCGCTGTGCAGGCGACCCTGGCCGACCTGAAGAAGGCCGGGGCCAAGGCCGTGGCCATGGAAGTGTCGTCCCACGCCCTGGACCAGGGCCGCGTGGCCGCCCTGGCGTTCGACGTGGCGGTGCTGACCAACCTCAGCCGCGACCACCTGGACTACCACGGCAGCATGCAGGCCTACGCCGCCGCCAAGGCCAAGCTGTTCGGCTGGACCGGCCTGCGCTGCCGGGTGCTGAACCTGGATGATGCCTTCGGCAGCACCCTGGCCGAGGAAGCCCATGAGTCGCGGCTGATCACCTACAGCCTGCTGGACCCGGCGGCCACCCTGTACTGCCGCGAAGCCGAGTTCGACGACCACGGCGTGCGCGCCACCCTGGTCACTGCCCAGGGCGAGCACGTGCTGCGCAGCCGCCTGCTGGGGCGTTTCAACCTCAGCAACGTGCTGGCCGCGGTCGGCACGCTGCTGGCGCTGGATTACCCGCTGGATGACATCCTCAAGGTGATGCCGCAGCTGGAAGGCCCCCTGGGGCGCATGCAGCGCCTGGGCGGTGGCAAGCAGCCGCTGGTGGTGGTCGATTACGCCCACACCCCCGACGCCCTGGACAAAGTGCTGCTGGCCCTGCGCCCGCACGCCAAGGGCGAGCTGGTGTGCCTGTTCGGCTGTGGCGGCGACCGTGACCGTGGCAAGCGCCCGCTCATGGCCGAAGTGGCCGAGCGCCTGGCCGACCGCGTGCTGGTCACCGACGACAACCCGCGCAGCGAAGACCCGCTGCAGATCTTTGCCGACATTCGCCCCGGTTTCAGCGCTGCTGCCCGGGTCGAGTTCGTCTCGGGGCGTGGCCCGGCCATTGCCCAGCTCATCGCCAAGGCCAATGCCGACGACGTGATCGTGCTGGCCGGCAAGGGGCACGAGGATTATCAGGAAATCAACGGCCAGCGCCTGGCGTTCTCCGATCTGGAGGAGGCCGCCAAGGCCCTGGCTACCTGGGAGGTGGACCATGCTTAAGCCCATGTCCCTGGCAGAACTGCTCAAGCCGCTGGCTGCGCGTTTGCATGGCCAGGATGTGGAATTCAACGGTGTCAGCATCGACAGCCGCGCCATCGTCGCCGGCCAGTTGTTCGTGGCACTGACCGGCCCGCGTTTCGACGGCCATGACTACCTGGCCGACGTCGCCGCCAAGGGCGCGGTCGCCGCGCTGGTGGAGCGTGAAGTGGCCGGCGTCGACCTGCCGCAACTGGTGGTGGCTGATTGCCGCGTGGCGCTGGGCCAACTGGGCGCGCTGAATCGTGCCCGTTTCAACCGTCCTGTCGCCGCTATCACCGGTTCCAGCGGCAAGACCACGGTCAAGGAGCTGCTGGCCGGCATCCTGCGCACCCAGGGCGATGTCCTGGCCACCCGTGGCAACCTGAACAACGACCTGGGCGCGCCGCTGACCCTGCTCGAACTGGCCCCGCAGCACACCGCCGCGGTCATCGAGCTGGGCGCCTCGCGCCTGGGCGAGATCGCCTACACCGTGGGCCTGACCCAGCCCCACGTGGCCATCCTCAACAACGCCGGCACCGCCCACGTGGGTGAGTTCGGCGGGCCGGAGAAGATCGTCGAGGCCAAGGGCGAAATCATCGACGGCCTGGCCGCCGACGGCACTGCGGTGCTCAACCTGGACGACAAGGCCTACGGCATCTGGCACACCCGTGCCGGCCAGCGCCGCGTGCTCAGCTTCGCCCTGACCAACACGGCAGCCGATTTCCACGCCAGCGACATCCAGGCCGATGAACGCGGCTGCCCGAGCTTCAATCTGCACGGCCTGCAAGGCACGGCGCGGGTCCAGCTGAACCTGCTGGGCACCCACAACGTGCAGAACGCCCTGGCCGCCGCGGCCGCCGCCCATGCCTTTGGTCTGGCCATCGGCGACATCGCCCGTGGCCTGGAAAGCGTGCAGCCGGTCAAGGGCCGCACCGTGGCGCAGATCGCGCCGAGCGGCGTGCGTGTAATTGACGATACATACAACGCAAACCCCACCTCAATGTGCGCGGCCATTGATATACTCGCCGGCTTTTCCGGACGCACCGTCCTGGTGCTCGGGGACATCGGCGAATTGGGGCAATGGGCGGAAGAGGGGCATCGGCAAGTGGGCGAATACGCCCTCGGCAAGGTCGACACCCTGTACGCCGTGGGCCCGAACATGGTTCACGCAGTGAATGCGTTCGGTACCAATGCTCGCCATTTCGGCACACAACTTGACCTGATCGCTGCGCTTGGCGCCGAGAAAGGCAAGAACACCACTATTTTGATCAAGGGTTCGCGCAGCGCTGCGATGGAAAACGTCGTGGCGGCCTTGTGCGGTTCCAGCGGGGAGAAACATTAATGCTGCTGCTGCTGGCGGAGTATCTGCAACAGTTCTACAAAGGCTTCGCGGTCTTCCAGTACCTGACCCTGCGCGGGATCCTGGGTGTGCTGACCGCGCTGTCGCTGGCCCTGTTCCTGGGCCCCTGGATGATTCGTACCCTGCAGATTCGTCAGATCGGCCAGGCCGTGCGTAACGACGGCCCGCAATCGCACCTGTCCAAGTCCGGCACCCCGACCATGGGCGGCGCCCTGATCCTGTCGGCCATCGGCATCAGCACCCTGCTGTGGGCCGACCTGACCAACCGCTACGTGTGGACCGTGCTGCTGGTGACCCTGCTGTTCGGCGGCATCGGCTGGGTGGACGACTACCGCAAGGTGATCGAGAAGAACTCGCGCGGCCTGCCTAGCCGCTGGAAGTATTTCTGGCAGTCGGTATTCGGCCTGGGCGCGGCGATCTTCCTGTACGCCACCGCGCCAAGCGCCGTGGAAACCACCCTGATCATCCCGATGTTCAAGGACGCCAGCATCTACCTGGGCGTGGGCTTCATCATCCTCACCTACTTCGTGATCGTCGGCTCCAGCAACGCGGTGAACCTCACCGATGGCCTGGACGGCCTGGCGATCATGCCGACGGTGATGGTGGGCGGTGCCCTGGGCATCTTCTGCTACCTGTCGGGCAACGTGAAATTCGCCGACTACCTGCTGATCCCGTACGTGCCGGGCGCGGGCGAGCTGATCGTGTTCTGTGGCGCGCTGATCGGTGCCGGCCTGGGCTTCCTGTGGTTCAACACCTACCCGGCCCAGGTCTTCATGGGTGACGTCGGTGCGCTGGCCCTGGGCGCTGCCCTGGGCACCATCGCCGTCATCGTGCGCCAGGAAATCGTGCTGTTCATCATGGGTGGCGTGTTCGTGATGGAGACCCTGTCAGTGGTCATTCAGGTGGCCTCTTTCAAACTGACCGGTCGCCGCGTGTTCCGCATGGCACCTATCCACCACCACTTTGAACTCAAGGGCTGGCCCGAGCCGCGCGTGATCGTCCGCTTCTGGATCATCACCGTGATCCTCGTGCTGATCGGCCTTGCCACCCTGAAACTGAGGTAGAACGAGTGTCTCTGATCGCTTCTGACCAATTCCGCATCGTTGTCGGCCTCGGCAAGAGCGGCATGTCCCTGGTGCGCTTCCTGGCGCGCCGGGGCATTGCCTTTGCCGTGGCCGACACGCGCGAGAATCCGCCGGAGCTGGCGACGTTGCGCCGTGACTACCCGCAGGTTGAAGTGCGCTGTGGCGAGCTGGACGTGGAGTTCCTGTGCCGCGCCAGCGAGCTGCTGGTGAGCCCCGGCCTGGCCCTGGCCACGCCCGCGCTGCAGCAGGCCGCTGCCCGTGGCGTGCGGCTGTCGGGTGACATCGAGCTGTTCGCGCGTAACGCGCAGGCGCCCATCGTCGCCATCAGCGGTTCCAACGCCAAGAGCACCGTCACCACCCTGGTCGGCGACATGGCGGCTGCGGCCGGCAAGCGCGTGGCCGTGGGCGGCAACCTGGGCACCCCGGCCCTCGACCTGCTGGCCGACGACGTCGAGCTGTACGTGCTGGAGCTGTCGAGCTTCCAGCTGGAGACTACCGACCAGCTCAACGCCGAAGTGGCCACCGTGCTGAACATCAGCGAAGACCACATGGACCGCTACAGCGGCCTGCCGGCGTACCACCTGGCCAAGCACCGGATCTTCCGTGGCGCCCGCCAGGTGGTCTACAACCGCCAGGACGCCCTGACCCGGCCGCTGATGGGCGAGGGCCTGCCGTGCTGGACCTTCGGCCTCAACAAGCCGGACTTCAAGGCCTTCGGCCTGCGCGAAGAGAACGGCCAGAAGTACCTGGCGTTCGAATTCCAGAACCTGATGCCGGTCAGCGAGTTGAAAATTCGCGGCTCGCACAACCAGGCCAATGCCCTGGCGGCGCTGGCCCTGGGCCACGCCGTGGGCCTGCCGTTCGAGCCGATGCTGGCCACCCTGCGCACCTTCGCCGGCCTGGCGCACCGCTGCCAATGGCTGCGCGAGCGTGACGGCGTGAGCTACTACGACGACTCCAAGGCCACCAACGTCGGTGCCGCGCTGGCGGCCATCGAAGGCCTGGGCGCCGACATCGACGGCAAGCTGGTGCTGGTGGCCGGTGGCGACGGCAAGGGCGCCGACTTCTCCGGCCTCAAGGCCCCGGTCGCCGCCCACTGCCGCGCCGTGGTGCTGCTGGGCCGCGACGCCGAGCTGATCGCTGCCGCCCTGGGCGACGGCGTGCCGCTGGTGCGGGTCAGGACCCTCGACGAAGCCGTCGAACAATGCGCCGCCCTGGCCCAGCCCGGCGATGCCGTGCTGCTGTCGCCGGCCTGCGCGAGCCTGGACATGTTCAAAAACTACGAAGAGCGTGGGCGCCTGTTCGCCCAGGCCGTGGAGGGCTTGTCATGATCTTTGGCGTGATCAAGCCTTACCCGTCGCCGCTGATCACCGGCCGCGGCATCGACGTCGACTTCCCGATGCTGGCCGGCTGCCTGGCGCTGCTGGGCCTGGGCCTGGTGATGATCACCTCGGCGTCGTCCGAAGTGGCCGCCGTGCAATCGGGCAACCCGCTGTACATGATGATCCGCCACCTGGTGTACCTGGTGCTGGGCCTGGGCGCCTGCGGCGTGACCATGATGATTCCCATCGCCACCTGGCAGCGCCTGGGCTGGATGATGCTGCTGGGCGCCTTCGGCTTGCTGGTGCTGGTGCTGGTGCCGGGCATCGGCCGCGAGGTGAACGGCTCCATGCGCTGGATCGGCTTCAGCGCCTTCAACGTGCAGCCCTCGGAGGTGGCCAAGGTCTTCGTGGTGATCTTCCTGTCGGGCTACCTGATCCGCCAGCAGAAGGAAGTGCGCGAGACCTGGATGGGCTTCTTCAAGCCGTTCATCGTGCTGCTGCCCATGGCCGTGCTGCTGCTGATGGAACCCGACTTCGGTGCCACCGTGGTCATGATGGGCGCCGCGGCGGCCATGCTGTTCCTGGGTGGCGTGGGCCTGTTCCGCTTCGCCCTGATGGTGGTGCTGGCGGTGGCCGCGGTGTTCATCCTGGTGCAGGCGCAGCCGTACCGCATGGCCCGCCTGACCACCTTCACCGACCCCTGGGCCGACCAGTTCGGTTCCGGCTACCAGTTGACCCAGGCGCTGATCGCCTTCGGTCGCGGCAGCTGGCTGGGCGCCGGCCTGGGCAACAGCGTGCAGAAGCAGTTCTACCTGCCTGAAGCGCACACCGACTTCGTGTTCTCGGTATTGGCCGAAGAGCTGGGCGTGGTCGGTTCGCTGTGCACCGTGGCGCTGTTCGTGTTCGTGTGTATTCGCGGCATGTACATCGGCGTCTGGGCCGAGCGCAGCAAGCAGTTCTTCGCCGCCTACATGGCCTACGGCCTGTCGTTCCTGTGGATCGGCCAGTTCCTGATCAACATCGGCGTGAACGTCGGCCTGCTGCCGACCAAGGGCCTGACCCTGCCGTTCCTCAGCTACGGGGGCAGCTCGCTGGTGATCTGTTGTGCCTGCCTGGGGTTGTTGCTGCGCATCGAATGGGAGAGCCGCACGCACCTGGGCAGTGAGGAAACCGAGTTCAACGAGAGCGACTTCGCAGAGGAGCCAGCCCGTGGCCGGTAACGTATTGATCATGGCAGGCGGCACCGGCGGGCACGTGTTCCCGGCGCTGTCCTGCGCCCGCGAATTCCAGGCCCGTGGCTACACCGTGCACTGGCTGGGCACCCCGCGTGGCATCGAGAACGAACTGGTGCCCCAGGCTGGCCTGCCGTTGCACCTGATCAACGTCGCCGGGCTGCGGGGCAAGAGCAAGCTGTCGCTGCTCAAGGCGCCGTTCGTGCTGGTACGCGCGCTGCTGCAGGCGCGCAAGGTGATGCGCCAGCTCAAGCCGGTGTGCGTGGTGGGCTTCGGCGGCTACGTGACCGGCCCTGGTGGCCTGGCCGCGCGCCTGTGCGGCGTGCCGGTGATCGTCCACGAGCAGAACGCCGTGGCCGGCACCGCCAACCGCCTGCTGGCGCCGCTGGCCGCGCGTATCTGCGAGGCCTTCCCGAACACCTTCGGTGCCTCGGCCAAGCGCCGCACAACCGGTAACCCGGTGCGCCCCGAACTGTTCCTGGAAACCCCGCGCCAGGCCCTGGCCGGCCGCCGGCCACGCCTGCTGGTCACCGGGGGCAGCCTGGGCTCGGAGCCGTTGAACAAGCTGATCCCCGCCGCGCTGGCGCTGGTGCCCGAGGCCATTCGCCCGGAAGTGTTCCACCAGTGCGGCAAGCTGCACGGTGACGTCACCACCCAGCGCTACCGCGACGCCGGTATCGATGCGCAGGTGGCGCCGTTCATCAAGGACATGGCCCAGGCCTATGGCTGGGCCGACATGGTGGTGTGCCGTGCCGGTGCGCTGACCGTCAGCGAGCTGGCCGCCGCCGGGCTGGCCTCGGTGCTGGTGCCCTTGCCCCACGCCATCGACGACCACCAGACCCGCAACGCCGAATATCTGGCCCGTGAAGGCGCTGCCTTCCTGATGCCACAAGCGACAACTGGCGCAGCCGAGCTGGCTGAACGCCTGAACGAGGTTTTGATGCAACCGGAAAAACTCAACACCATGGCGAGCACCGCACGCCGCCTGGCCAAGCCCGATGCAACCCGTACCGTCGTCGACGTCTGCCTGGAGGTGGCCCATGGTTGAGAATCAGAAAGCCATGCCACAACCGGAAATGCGCCGCATCCGTCGCATCCACTTCGTCGGCATCGGCGGCGTGGGCATGTGCGGTATCGCCGAGGTGCTGCTGAACCTGGGCTACCAGGTATCGGGCTCCGACCTCAAGGCGTCGCCGGTCACCGAGCGCCTGCAGTCGTTCGGCGCGCAGATCTTCATCGGCCATCGCGCCGAGAACGCCGCCACCGCCGACGTGCTGGTGGTGTCCAGCGCCGTGAACACCTCCAACCCGGAAGTGGCCACTGCCCTTGAGCGCCGCATTCCCGTGGTGCCGCGCGCCGAGATGCTCGCCGAGCTGATGCGCTACCGTCACGGCATCGCCGTGGCCGGTACCCATGGCAAGACCACCACCACCAGCCTGATCGCCTCGGTGTTCGCCGCCGGTGGCCTGGACCCGACGTTCGTGATCGGCGGCCGCCTGAACGCCGCCGGCACCAACGCGCAGCTGGGCACCAGCCGCTACCTGATCGCCGAAGCCGACGAAAGCGACGCCAGCTTCCTGCACCTGCAGCCGCTGGTGGCCGTGGTCACCAACATCGACGCCGACCACATGGCGACCTACGGTGGCGACTTCAACAAGCTGAAGAAAACCTTCGTCGACTTCCTCCACAACCTGCCGTTCTACGGCCTGGCCGTGGTGTGCCTGGACGACCCGGTGGTGCGCGAGATCCTGCCGCAGATCGCCCGTCCGACCCTGACCTACGGCGTCAGCGAAGAAGCCGACGTGCGCGCGATCAACATCCGCCAGGAAGGCATGCTGACCTACTTCACCGTGCTGCGCCGCGACCGCGAGCCGCTGAACGTGTCGGTGAACATGCCCGGCAACCACAACGTGCTCAACGCCCTGGCAACCATCGCCATCGCCACTGACGAAGGCGTCAGCGACGAAGCCATCGTCCAGGGCCTGTCGGGCTTCCAGGGCGTGGGCCGGCGCTTCCAGGTGTACGGCGAACTGCCGGTGGACGGCGGCAGCGTGATGCTGGTCGACGACTACGGGCACCACCCCACCGAAGTGGCCGCGGTCATCCGCGCCGTGCGCGGTGGCTGGCCGGAGCGCCGCCTGGTGATGGTCTACCAGCCGCACCGCTACAGCCGCACCCGCGACCTGTACGACGACTTCGTCCAGGTGCTGGCCGACGCCAACGTGCTGCTGCTGATGGAGGTCTACCCGGCCGGCGAAGAGCCGATCCCCGGTGCCGACAGCCGCCAGTTGTGCCACAGCATCCGCCAGCGCGGCCAGCTGGACCCGATCTACATCGAGCGCGGCGTGGAACTGGCCCCACTGGTCAAGCCACTGCTGCGTGCCGGCGACATCCTGCTGTGCCAGGGCGCCGGCGACATCGGCGGGCTCGCCCCGCAATTACTGAAAAGTCCGTTGTTCGCCGCTGACAAGGCCGGCGAGGGGAAATTGAAATGACAGCCAGCACCACTTCCTCCCTGCTATCGACCATTGCCCCGAAGGACTTCGGGCGCGTGGCCGTGCTTTACGGCGGCAAGAGCGCCGAGCGGGAGGTTTCCCTGAAGTCCGGCGCTGCCGTGCTTGAAGCCCTGCAGAGCGCCGGCGTGGACGCCTTCGGCCTGGACGTGGGCGATGACCTGCTGGCGCGCCTGCAAAGCGAGAAGATCGACCGCGCCTTCGTCATCCTCCACGGCCGTGGCGGTGAAGACGGCAGCATGCAAGGCCTGCTGGAGTGCCTGGGCATCCCCTACACCGGCAGCGGCATCCTCGCCTCGGCCCTGGCCATGGACAAATTGCGCACCAAGCAGGTGTGGCAAAGCCTGGGCCTGCCAACCCCGCATCACGCGGTTTTGGCCAGCGAGGCAGATTGTATTTCCGCGAGTGCGGAACTGGGCTTCCCTTTGATCGTCAAACCGGCCCATGAAGGTTCAAGTATCGGTATGGCCAAAGTGTCCAGCGTCGAAGAATTGATCGGCGCATGGAAAGCGGCCAGCACCTACGACTCGCAAGTCCTGGTCGAACAATGGATTCAAGGTCCGGAGTTCACCATTGCGACCCTGCGTGGCCAGGTCCTGCCGCCAATTGCCCTGGGCACCTCGCACTCGTTCTACGACTACGACGCCAAATACGTGGCCAACGATACCCAGTATCGAATCCCGTGCGGCCTCGACGCCACCCGCGAACAAGAGCTGATCGACCTCACGGCCCGTGCCTGTGACGCCGTCGGCATTGCCGGCTGGGCCCGCGTCGACGTCATGCAGGACGAGCAGGGGCGTTTCTGGCTGCTGGAAGTCAACACGGCCCCAGGCATGACCGACCACAGCCTGGTCCCCATGGCAGCTCGCGCTGCCGGCATCGATTTCCAGCAGCTGGTGCTGGCGATCCTGGCCGACAGCGTAGAGGCGCGAGGGTAAACCCATGAACGGCGCGACGCTTCGTCATCAGCAACCCGTACCCGGCCGCAGCAAGCCGGTGCCCCGTGGCGCCAGCCGCATGGTGGCCGACGAGCCCATGGGCGCACGGGTACGCAAGGCCAATTTCAGCTTCCTGAAGAAGCTGTTCTGGCCGGTGCTGCTGGTGGCACTGGGCGTCGGCACCTACGAGGGCGCCATCTACCTGATGCCCTACGCCGACCGGCCGATCACCAAGATCAACGTGCAGGGCGACCTCAGCTACATCAGCCAGCAGGCGGTGCAGCAGCGCATCGCCCCGTACGTGGCGTCGACGTTCTTTACCATCGACCTGACCAGCATGCGCACCGAGCTTGAGCAGATGCCGTGGATCGCCCACGCCGAAGTTCGCCGGGTGTGGCCTGACCAGGTGGTGATCCGGCTGGAAGAGCAACTGCCCGTGGCCCGTTGGGGGGACTCGGCACTGCTCAACAACCAGGGTGAGGCGTTCGCGCCGCGCGAGCTGGCCAACTACGAGCACCTGCCACAGCTGGTGGGGCCGCAACGCGCCCAGCAGCAAGTGATGCAGCAGTACCAGGTGCTGAGCCAGATGCTGCGGCCCATGGGCTTCTCCATCGTGCGGCTGGAGCTGCGCGAGCGGGGCAGCTGGTTCCTCACCACCGGCGCAGGAAGCGCAGGTCCCGGCATCGAGCTGTTGCTGGGGCGTGACCACCTCGTCGAGAAAATGCGCCGTTTCATTGCCATTTACGACAAGACCCTGAAAGACCAGATCACGAATATCGCAAGCATCGACCTGCGCTACGCCAACGGCCTGGCCGTGGCCTGGCGTGACCCGAATGCGAAGCCGACGGCCCAAGCCGCCGTCGCGAAGAATTAAGAAGAGGCAGGACCATGGCAAACGTGCAAAGCGGGAAAATGATCGTCGGTCTGGACATCGGTACCTCCAAGGTGGTGGCACTGGTGTGCGAAGTGGCGGATGACGGTTCGCTGGATATCGTCGGGATCGGTACCCACCCCTCGCGCGGCCTGAAGAAGGGCGTGGTGGTGAACATCGAGTCCACGGTGCAGTCGATCCAGCGGGCGGTGGAAGAAGCCCAGCTGATGGCGGGCTGCCGTATCCACTCGGCGTTCGTCGGCATTGCCGGCAACCACATCCGCAGCCTCAATTCCCACGGCATCGTCGCCATCCGCGATCGCGAAGTCAGCAGCGCTGACCTGGAGCGCGTGCTGGACGCCGCCCAGGCCGTGGCCATCCCGGCTGACCAGCGGGTCTTGCACACCCTGCCGCAGGATTACTCCATCGACAACCAGGAGGGCGTGCGCGAGCCCCTGGGCATGTCCGGCGTGCGCCTGGAAGCCAAGGTCCACGTGGTCACCTGCGCCGTCAACGCCGCGCAGAACATCGAGAAGTGCGTGCGCCGCTGTGGCCTGGAAATCGACGACATCATCCTCGAGCAACTGGCCTCGGCCTACTCGGTGCTGACCGACGACGAGAAAGAGCTGGGCGTGTGCCTGGTGGACATCGGTGGCGGCACCACCGACATCGCCATCTTCACCGAAGGCGCCATCCGCCACACCGCGGTGATCCCGATCGCCGGCGACCAGGTCACCAACGACATCGCCATGGCGCTGCGTACCCCGACCCAGTACGCCGAAGAGATCAAGATCCGCTACGCCTGCGCCCTGGCCAAGCTGGCCGGCGCCGGCGAGACCATCAAGGTGCCAAGCGTGGGCGACCGTCCGCCGCGCGAACTGTCGCGCCAGGCCCTGGCCGAAGTGGTCGAGCCGCGCTACGACGAGCTGTTCACCCTGATCCAGGCCGAACTGCGCCGCAGCGGCTACGAAGACCTGATCCCCGGCGGCATCGTGCTCACCGGTGGTACGTCGAAGATGGAAGGCGCGGTCGAACTGGCCGAAGAAATTTTCCACATGCCGGTACGCCTGGGCGTACCGCATTCGGTTCGCGGGTTGGCAGATGTCGTGCGCAACCCGATTTACTCGACCGGCGTGGGCCTGCTGATGTACGGGCTGCAGAAGCAGAACGATGGCACCACCCTGACCGGCTTGAGTAACAGCAACAGCTATGGCGATGAACCCAAGGCACCTGTGCTGGAAAGATTGAAACGTTGGGTTCAAGGCAACTTCTAAGTTTCCGATTTAAAGCTTCAAAGGCAGTAGTAGGCGCTAAAACTAGAGAAAGGAGAGGGAACATGTTCGAACTTGTAGACAACATCCCGCAAAGCCCGGTAATCAAGGTTATCGGTGTGGGTGGTGGCGGCGGCAACGCGGTCAATCACATGGTCAAGAGCAACATCGAAGGCGTCGAGTTCATCTGCGCCAACACCGATGCTCAGGCCCTGAAGAACATTGGTGCGCGCACCATCCTGCAACTGGGCACCGGCGTGACCAAGGGCCTGGGCGCTGGCGCCAACCCTGAAGTGGGCCGCCAGGCGGCACTGGAAGACCGCGAGCGTATCGCCGAAGTGTTGGTGGGTACCAACATGGTCTTCATCACCACCGGCATGGGTGGCGGTACCGGTACCGGTGCTGCGCCGATCATCGCCGAAGTGGCGAAGGAGATGGGCATCCTGACCGTTGCGGTCGTGACCCGTCCGTTCCCGTTCGAAGGCCGCAAGCGCATGCAGATCGCCGACGAAGGCATCCGCGCGCTGTCGGAAAGCGTCGACTCGTTGATCACCATCCCCAACGAGAAGCTGCTGACCATCCTGGGCAAGGACGCCAGCCTGCTGTCCGCGTTCGCCAAGGCTGACGACGTGCTGGCCGGTGCCGTCCGCGGTATCTCCGACATCATCAAGCGTCCGGGCATGATCAACGTCGACTTCGCCGACGTGCGCACTGTCATGAGCGAGATGGGCATGGCCATGATGGGCACCGGCTGCGCCAGCGGTCCGAACCGTGCGCGTGAAGCGACCGAGGCGGCCATCCGCAACCCGCTGCTCGAAGACGTCAACCTGCAGGGGGCCCGCGGCATCCTGGTGAACATCACCGCAGGTCCTGACCTGTCGCTGGGTGAATACTCCGACGTGGGTAGCATCATCGAGGCGTTCGCTTCCGACCACGCCATGGTCAAGGTCGGTACCGTGATCGACCCGGACATGCGCGACGAGCTGCACGTGACCGTAGTTGCCACGGGCCTGGGCGCGAAGATCGAGAAGCCGGTGAAAATCATCGACAACACCCTGCAGGCCGCCAGCCAGCAAGCTGCCGTACAGCAGCCCGCTCGTCAGGAACTGCCGTCGGTGAACTACCGCGACCTGGACCGTCCTACCGTGATGCGCAACCAGGCACACGCAGGCGCGGCACAGGCTGCCAAACTCAACCCGCAAGACGATCTGGACTACCTGGACATCCCGGCATTCCTGCGTCGTCAGGCCGATTGATGGAATTTATCAGGGCTATGAAGGTGATTGGTGTTCAGCAAAGGCCGGGTCTGCTATTATCGCCAGCCTTTGTTGATACCAGTTCGCAATTTGCGCTGAAGCGGCCAATGCCATGATTAAACAACGCACCCTGAAGAATATTATCCGTGCCACCGGTGTCGGCCTGCACTCTGGGGAGAAGGTATACCTGACCCTCAAGCCGGCACCCGTGGATACTGGCATCGTTTTCTGTCGTGCCGACCTGGATCCAATGGTGCAGATTCCTGCGCGAGCGGAAAATGTCGGCGAGACCACGATGTCGACCACTCTGGTCAACGGCGATACCAAGGTAGACACGGTTGAGCACTTGCTCTCGGCCATGGCTGGCCTGGGCATCGATAACGCCTACGTCGAGCTCTCCGCGTCCGAAGTCCCGATCATGGATGGTAGTGCAGGACCCTTCGTATTCCTGATTCAATCTGCCGGCCTGGAAGAACAGGACGCAGCCAAGAAATTCATCCGCATCCTGCGCGAAGTGACAGTGGAAGACGGCGACAAGCGCGCCACTTTCGTGCCATTCGACGGGTTCAAGGTGAGCTTCGAGATCGATTTCGATCACCCTGTGTTCCGCAACCGCACCCAAAGTGCCAGCGTCGACTTCTCCAGCACGTCCTTCGTGAAGGAAGTCAGCCGCGCCCGTACCTTTGGTTTCATGAGTGACATCGAGTACCTGCGCAAGCACAACCTCGCACTCGGCGGCAGCGTTGAAAACGCTATCGTGGTCGACAAGGACGGCGTGCTGAACGAGGACGGTCTTCGCTACGAAGACGAATTCGTCAAGCACAAGATCCTGGACGCCATCGGTGACCTCTACCTGCTGGGCAACAGCCTGATTGGTGAGTTCCGTGGCTTCAAGTCCGGCCATGCGCTGAACAACCAGCTCCTGCGCAAGCTCATCGAGCAGAAGGATGCCTGGGAAGTGGTGACTTTCGAAGATGCCAGCACGGCACCGATCTCTTACATGCGTCCCGTGGCGGCAGTGTAAGTCGAACACTCTCTTCTCTAGATGTTCTTGAGGCCACCTTCGGGTGGCCTTTTTTATGGGCCATCACCACCCACGACGCGGCCTTTGGCCGCTGCTACGGGTCTTGCGGCTTGGGCTTGCCTGCATGCGCCGCCAGGCGCTCCAGGGCGGCCTTGAGCTTGGGGTCGGTGATGCCTTCGGCGGTGGACTGGATGTTTTCCGCCGACTGCGCGGACAGGTCGATATTGCGGCCGCCGGTGCTGCGCTGCAGCATGGGCGGCTGCACCTTGAACAGGATGCGCGTCAGGCTGGCAAACTCGGCCAGGGCCTGCAGGTCGCGCTGCAGGCGCTTTTGCTGGTAGCGCAGGCGTGTTGCCCAATGGCCATCAGTGACAATCAGTAGCAGGCAGCCTTCACGCCATGACGCCACGTAGCAGTGCGGGCGGGCAGCCGGCTGCAGCTGGCTTTCGAACAGCCGTTGCAGGTGCGACAGGCGCTGGGCCTGGCTGAACAGGGCCTTGAGGGGCTTGGCTTCGCGCAGCAAAACGCCGGGCGCCCGGGCGGGAAGGGGGCGGAAGGCCATAGGGGAAACCTGAAATTGCAGAGCCGCCATGGTAGCAGAAAGGGCCCGTTTCCCGCCGGCTGTTACATAACTTCTGCACCCCATGGGTTGAAGTTGGGAAAAAAGCCCTTATTGTAAAAAAGCCCCGTCAAAGCGCTGTGCCAGCATCGTGGAAATAACGCCACTTTCCTCCTCGCCGTTTCCGGGTAGAATGCTCGTTCGCATGCGGCCATGAGGGCTGCACGGGCGACTCACGGGGCCGCCCTCCATCCCTACGTGTGGAAGATCCTGCCGATATGTTTGCGCCTTTGTTAAAGAAACTTTTTGGAAGCAAGAACGAGCGTGAAGTCAAGCGCATGCTCAAGACGGTACAGATCGTCAATGCCTTCGAAGAGCAAATGGTGGCCCTCTCGGACGAGCAGCTGCGCGCCAAGACCGACGAGTTCAAGGCCCGCCTGGCAAAAGGCGAGACCCTCGACAAGCTTCTGCCGGAAGCCTTCGCGGTATGCCGCGAAGCGGGCAAGCGAGTCATGGGCATGCGCCACTTCGACGTCCAGCTCATTGGTGGCATGACGCTGCATGAAGGCATGATCGCCGAAATGCGCACCGGTGAGGGCAAGACTTTGGTCGCAACCCTGGCCGTGTACCTCAATGCACTGTCCGGCAAGGGCGTGCACGTGGTCACCGTGAACGACTACCTGGCCCGCCGGGACGCCAACTGGATGCGCCCGCTGTACGAATTCCTCGGCCTGACCGTGGGCGTCGTCACGCCTTTCGCGCCGCCTGAGGAAAAACGTACCGCCTACGCCGCCGAC
Source organism: Pseudomonas imperatae (assembly GCF_057128625.1). NCBI lineage: Bacteria > Pseudomonadati > Pseudomonadota > Gammaproteobacteria > Pseudomonadales > Pseudomonadaceae > Pseudomonas > Pseudomonas imperatae. Next base: position 327,947 of record NZ_JBSKHP010000001.1, read on the forward strand.
ATCACCTACGGCACCAACAACGAGTTCGGTTTCGACTACCTGCGCGACAACATGGCGTTCAGCCTGGAAGAGAAATTCCAGCGCGAACTGAATTTCGCCGTGATCGACGAAGTCGACTCCATCCTCATCGACGAAGCCCGTACCCCGCTGATCATCTCCGGCCAGGCCGAGGACAGCTCCAAGCTGTACACCGAGATCAACCGCTTGATCCCGCGCCTGGAGCAGCACATCGAGGAAGTCGAAGGCCAGGTCACCAAGGCCGGTCACTTCACCATCGACGAGAAGTCCCGCCAGGTGGAGATGAACGAAGCCGGTCACCAGTTCGTCGAGGAAATGCTCACCCAGGTCGGCCTGCTGGCCGAGGGCGAGAGCCTGTATTCGGCGCACAACCTGGGCCTGCTGACCCACGTGTACGCCGGCCTGCGCGCCCACAAGCTGTTCCACCGCAACGTGGAATACATTGTCCAGGACGGCCAGATCCTGCTGGTCGACGAGCACACCGGCCGTACCATGCCCGGCCGTCGCCTGTCCGAAGGCCTGCACCAGGCCATCGAGGCCAAGGAAAACCTGAACATCCAGGCCGAGAGCCAGACCCTGGCATCGACCACGTTCCAGAACTACTTCCGCCTGTACAACAAGCTGTCCGGCATGACCGGTACCGCTGACACCGAGGCGTTCGAGTTCCACCAGATCTACAACCTGTCGGTCATGGTGATTCCGCCGAACAAGCCGCTGGCGCGCAAGGACTTCAACGACCTGGTGTACCTGACCGCGGACGAGAAGTACGCTGCCATCGTCACCGATATCAAGGAAAGCATGGCCCAGGGGCGCCCGGTGCTGGTCGGTACGGCCACCATCGAAACCTCCGAGCACATGTCCAACCTGCTCAACCAGGAAGGTATCGAGCACAAGGTGCTCAACGCCAAGTTCCACGAGAAGGAAGCCGAGATCATCGCCCAGGCCGGTCGCCCGGGTGCACTGACCATCGCCACCAACATGGCCGGTCGTGGTACCGACATCCTGCTGGGCGGCAACTGGGAAGTGGAAGTTGCCTCCCTGGAGAACCCTACCCCCGAGCAGATCGCCCAGATCAAGGCCGATTGGCAGAAGCGCCACCAGCAAGTGCTGGAGTCGGGCGGCCTGCACGTGATCGCCTCCGAGCGCCACGAATCGCGCCGTATCGACAACCAGCTGCGTGGCCGTGCCGGCCGCCAGGGTGACACCGGTTCGAGCCGTTTCTACCTGTCGCTGGAAGACAGCCTGATGCGCATCTTCGCCTCCGATCGGGTGAAGAACTTCATGAAGGCCCTGGGCATGCAGTCCGGCGAGGCCATCGAGCACCGCATGGTCACCAACGCCATCGAGAAGGCCCAGCGCAAGGTAGAAGGCCGCAACTTCGACATCCGCAAGCAATTGCTGGAGTTCGACGACGTTGCCAACGAACAGCGCAAGGTCATCTACCACATGCGCAACAGCCTGCTGGCCGCGCAGAACATTGGTGACACCATCGCCGAGTTCCGCCAGGAAGTCCTGGACAGCACCGTCAGCGCCCACATCCCGCCACAGTCGCTGCCCGAGCAGTGGGACGTGGCTGGCCTGGAAGCGGCCCTGCTGAGCGACTTCGGCGTGAAGCTGCCGATCCAGCAGTGGCTGGACGAAGACGACCACCTGTACGAGGAAACCCTGCGCGAGAAGCTGCTGGCCGAACTACTGGAGGCTTACAACGAGAAGGAAGAGCAGGCCAGCGCCGATGCCCTGCGTACCTTCGAGAAGCAGATCCTGCTGCGCGTGCTGGACGACCTGTGGAAAGATCACCTGCAGACCATGGATCACCTGCGTCACGGTATCCACCTGCGTGGCTACGCCCAGAAGAACCCGAAGCAGGAGTACAAACGCGAGTCGTTCACCCTGTTCCAGGAACTGCTGGACTCGATCAAGCGCGACACCATCCGCGTGCTGTCGCACGTGCAGGTACGCCGCGAAGATCCGGCCGAGGAAGAAGCACGCCTGCGCCGCGAAGCCGAGGAACTGGCTGCGCGCATGCAGTTCGAACACGCCGAGGCACCTGGCCTTGAAGCGCCGCAGCTGGTAGCCGAGGAGGGCGAAGATGTAGCCCTGGCCGCCGCCCCCGTGCGCAACGACCAGAAGCTGGGCCGCAACGAACTGTGCTGGTGTGGTTCGGGCAAGAAGTTCAAGCACTGTCACGGCCAGATCAACTGACGATCCGGCCCTGACCTGAAACATCCGCGCCGCGACCGGCTCCAGCCGTCGCGGCGTTTTTCCATCGTTAGCGCCGTGTGCTGGAACACGGCGTCCGTCTTTGCAGGAGTGTTCACATGGCTGTTGGTCTGGGTCCTTTGCCAACGTTGCACCCGGTCGCTGGTTTCGAGCTTGGCATCGCTTCGGCGGGCATCAAGCGCCCTGGGCGCAAGGACGTGGTGGTGATGCGCTGCGCCGAAGGTTCGAGCGTGGCTGGCGTCTTCACCCTGAATGCGTTCTGCGCCGCGCCGGTGATCATCGCCAAGCAGCGCGTGCAGGGCACCGTGCGTTACCTGCTGACCAACACCGGCAATGCCAACGCCGGCACCGGTGAGCCTGGCCTGGTGGCCGCCGAGCGCACCTGCGCCAGCCTGGCCAAGCTGGCTGGCGTCGACGCCAGCGCGGTGCTGCCGTTCTCCACCGGCGTGATCGGCGAGCCGCTGCCGGTCGAGAAGATCGAAGGCGCCCTGCAGGCTGCCCTGGACGACCTGTCCGTGGACAACTGGGCCGCTGCCGCCACCGGCATCATGACCACTGACACCCTGCCCAAGGGCGCCAGTCGCCAGTTCGTGATCGACGGCGTGACGGTCACTGTTACCGGCATTTCCAAGGGCGCGGGCATGATCCGTCCGAACATGGCCACCATGCTCGGCTACATCGCCACCGACGCCAAAGTGGCCCCGGCGGTGCTCAAGGACCTGATCCTGGACGGCGCCAACAAGTCGTTCAACCGCATCACCATCGACGGTGACACCTCCACCAACGACTGCTGCATGCTGATCGCCACCGGCCAGGCCAACCTGCCGGAAGTGACCGAAGCCCGCGGCGCGCTGTTCGACGCCCTGAAGAAGGCCGTGTTCGAGGTGTGCATGGAAGTGGCCCAGGCCATCGTCCGTGACGGCGAAGGCGCCACCAAGTTCGTCACCGTGCAGGTCAACGGCGGTGGCAACCACCAGGAATGCCTGGACGTGGGCTACGCCGTGGCGCACTCGCCGCTGATCAAGACCGCGCTGTTCGCCTCCGATCCCAACTGGGGCCGCATTCTGGCGGCAGTCGGCCGTGCCGGTGTGCCAGAGCTGGACGTGAGCAAGATCGACGTGTACCTGGGCGAAGTGTGCATCGCCAGCCGTGGCGGTCGTTCGGCCACCTACACCGAAGAGCAGGGCTCGGCGGTGATGGCGCGCGAGGAAATCACCATTCGCATCGAGCTGGGCCGTGGTGACTGCAGCGAAACCATCTGGACCACCGACCTGTCCCACGAATACGTGAAGATCAACGCCGAATACCGCACGTAATTCCGTAGCCGCTGCCGAAGGCTGCGCTGGCCCTGGAGTGCGCTGGAAATATTCAGTGTACTTGGGGGCCAGCGCAGCCTGGCGGCAGCGGCTACAGGACACTGGAGGAATCGTGAAACGCATTCATGTAGCCGCCGCCGTCATCCGTGGCGCTGACAACCGTATCCTCATTGCCCGCCGCGCCGACACCCAGCACCAGGGCGGCCTGTGGGAGTTCCCGGGTGGCAAGGTGGAAGAGGGCGAAAGCGTGCGCGCCGCCCTGGGCCGCGAGCTGGCCGAGGAACTGGGCATCACCGTGACCGCGGCGCGCCCGCTGATCAAGGTGCAGCACGACTACCCGGACAAGCAGGTGCTGCTGGACGTGTGGGAAGTGTCGGCCTTCACCGGCCAGCCCCACGGCGCCGAAGGCCAACCCCTGGCCTGGGTCACCGCCCGCGAGCTGCCCAACTACGAATTCCCCGAAGCCAACCGGCCGATCGTCAAGGCGGCGGGGCTGGCCAGCGAATACCTGATTACCCCCGGCGAGCTGGAAGGCCCCGAGCTGCTGCGTGGCATCCAGAAGGCCATCGCCAACGGCGCGCGGCTGGTGCAGCTGCGCGCGCCCAATGGCTACGACCCCAAGTACCGCGACCTCGCCGTGGACGCGGTGGGCCTGTGTGCCGGCAAGGCGCAGCTGATGCTCAAGGGCCCGCTGGAATGGCTGGGGGACTTCCCTTCGGCCGGCTGGCACCTGATTGCCGAACAGCTGCGCAAATACGCCAGCAAGGGCCGCCCGTTCCCTCGTGAGCGGCTGTTGGCAGCCTCCTGCCACAACGCCGAGGAGCTGGCGCTGGCGCAGCAGATGGGCGTCGACTTCGTCACCCTGTCGCCGGTGCAGCCGACCCAGACTCATCCCGATGCCCAACCGCTGGGCTGGGAGCAGGCGGCCGAGCTGATCGCCGGCTTCAACTACCCGGTGTTCCTGCTGGGTGGCGTAGGCCCTGCCGACAAGCAGCGCGCCTGGGACCTGGGCGCGCAAGGTGTAGCCGGGATCCGCGCCTTCTGGCCAGAGGCGTGATTTCAAACGCCGCTATCGCGTAGCCGCTGCCGTCAGGCTGCGCTGGCCCTCGGGTTCGCTGGAGATTTCCAGTGAGGCATGGGGCCAGCGCAGCCTGGCGGCAGCGGCTACGGGGGGTGGTGTTCAGGGTTTTGCGGCGGGTTGCCAGAGGATCTCGGGTACACCCTGGCGCCGGGCGATGATGCGCGCTGCCACGAACAGCAGGTCCGACAGCCGGTTGATGTAGGCCAACCCCACGCCCCCCAGCGGTTCCACCGCATTCAAATGCTGGCAGCGACGCTCGGCACTGCGCGCCAGGCTGCGGCACACGTGCGCCTGGGCGATCAGCGTGGAGCCACCCGGCAGGATGAAGTTCTCCAGCGGGCCCAGTTCTTCGTTCCAGGCATCGATCACCTGCTCCAGCCGTGCCACTTCGGCAGCATCCAGCGCCTGGTACGCCGGCATCGCCAGCTCGCCACCCAGGTCGAACAAGCGGTGCTGGCACGGCGCCAGGGCCTCCAGCACCTCGCTCAGGCGCGAATCCTCGGCGCAGCCGGCCAGTAGCAGGCCCAGCTGGCTGTTCAGCGTGTCGACCTCGCCAATGGCCTCCACGCGGGGGTGGTCCTTGCCCACGCGGCGGCCGTCGCCCAGGCCGGTTTCGCCCTTGTCACCGGTGCGGGTGTAGATCTTCGACAGGCGAAAGCCCATGGTTCAAGTCTCCGAGGTCAAGAGGGGAGTGGCGACGGTGCTGGCCGTCAGCGGCAGGCGCAGGGTGAAGCAGGTGCCCAGCCCCGGCGTCGATTGCACTTCCATCTGGCCCTTGTGGTTGTTGGTGATGATGAAATAGGAAACCGAGAGCCCCAGGCCGGTGCCCTGGCCGATTTCCTTGGTGGTGAAGAACGGCTCGAAGGTGCGCTTGCGCACCTGTTCGGGCATGCCGATGCCATTGTCTTCCACCTGGATCTCGGCCCAAGGCGGGTTCAGCCGGGTGCGCAGCGTTATGCGCCCGGGCTCGCCGCCTTCGGGGCGCTGGTGGATGGCCTGGGCAGCGTTCTTCAGCAGGTTGAGCAGCACCTGCTCCAGTTCGTTGGCGGTGCCAGGCACCGGCCCCAGGTTGGGGTCGAACTGGCGGATGATGTTCTGGCCCTTGAAGTCGAAGCCGATGGCCAGGTCGAAGTCGTTGCCGGCGATTTCCACCGCCTGGTCGATCAGCGCCGGCAGGTCGCAGGGCGCCAGCTGGCGATTGCTGCGGCGGCTGAAGCTGAGCATGTGGGTGACGATCTTCGCCGCCCGTGCGCCGGCCTGCTGGATGCCGTCGAGCAGTTGCGGGATCTCGCGGTTGAGCAGGTAGCGGTTGACCGTCGCCAGGTCGATACCGGCCTCGGCGGCGGCCTCGACGTTGCGCGGCAGGTCGGCGGACAGGCGCCGGCGCACGTTCTGCACGTTGTGCAGAATGGCGCCCAGGGGGTTGTTGATCTCGTGGGCCATGCCGGCCGCCAGGCCGCCCACCGAGAGCATCTTCTCCGACTGCACCATCATCTCTTCCATGGACAGGCGCTGGCTGATGTCGTCGATACGAATCACCACGCCACGGCCGGCGCCGCCCATCAGCGGGTAGAAGGTCAGGGCGTAGTGGTGGGCCACGTCGTCCTTCACCCAGGTCACGCGCTCGATCTTGGCCACGGTGTGGCGTTCAACGGTGGTCTTGAGCTGCGGCAGGAACGGCTTCAGCGGTTCGAACGCAAGGAATATCGGCTGGTTCAGGGCCTCGTCCAGGGGCGTGCCGGAAAGCGCGCTGGCCTCCTGGTTCCACTGGGTCACGTAGAGCTGTTCGTCCAGGGCAATCAGCGCCGAGGGCATGGAGTCGATGATGCTGTTGAGGTAATTCTGGAAGCCCGTGAGTTTCTTCTCGATCTTGCTGCGCACCTGCACTTCCAGCTCGAGCTTGCGGTTGGTGTGGCGGGTTTCCTCGGCCAGGCCCTGGGCCTGGTCATAGGCGGCCTGGGAGTCGTCGCGGGCGCGCTTGAGCTGTTGTTCGCGGGCTTCGATGCGCGACAGCATGGTGTTGAACGCTTCGGCCAGGCTGCCGATTTCGTCATGGTTGCCGGGGGCGGCGCGCAGGGAGTAGTTCTCCTCGCGGGTCACCTGCCGTGACAGTTCTTCCAGGCGGTAGATGGGCTGGGTGATCAGGCGCTTGATCTGCCGGGCAATCACCAGCCACAGCAGCACGCTGAACACCAGGATGCCCAGGCTGGCGGTGAGGGTGCCGGTGTAGAAGGCCATGGGCAGTTCGCTGCTGGCGATCAGCAGCAGGTGCCCCGGCGGCTTGCCGCTGCGGGGCAGGTTGACCACCTGGGTGCTGCGGAATTCGGTCTGGCGCCACTTCTCGACGTTGCGGAAGTGCTCGGGCAGCCTCAGTTGCTGGCCGTGCTGGGTTTGCGCGAGCAGCTTGCCGTCGGTGTCGTAGACCGCCGCCGCCCGCAGCGGCGAGTAGCTGTTGAGCTCTTCCAGCAATGCCTGGGCGCTCTGCGGCGAGTCCAGCGACTCGATGGCCAGGGCCGGGTTGGTGACCAGCTTGCCGATGGTCTGCAGGGCCTGAGGCGCCATGCTTTCCTGGGAGATCCAGTAGGCGGCGCTGATGAAGGTCAGGTTGGCGACCAGCAGCACGGTGGTCAGCAGGACCAGCAGGGCGGCGAGCAGTTTCTGCCCCACCGGCAGGTTTTCGAGGCGCTGGCGCAATGGCATTGACGGTTCCGTCTTCCTGGAAAGGGCGTTCAACCTTGAGTGTATCAAAGCGTCGCCGGGCTCAGACGCTGGGCAGGCCCAGGGCCTGCAGGTGTTGGACCAGGCGCGCGTGCAGTTGTTGCAGGTGTGGCAGGGCCAGCTGGTGGCGGGCGGCGGCCGCGCAGGCGTAGCCCAGCAGGTAGCTGATCTCCGTACGGCGGCCCTGGGCGACGTCCTGGTGCATGGAAGAGAAGTTGGCGGCGGTGGCCTGGATCACCCGCAGCACCTCGGCGTGCAGGTCGCTGGCAGCGTCGGGCTGGCCGCAGCGCTCCAGCAGTTCGGCCAGCTCGGCGCACAGGGTGGCCACCTGCGCCGGGTGCTGCTGCAGGCCGCCGTTGCGACAGTCGTGCAGCACGGTCAGCGGGTTAATGGCGCAGTTGAGGGCCAGCTTGCGCCACAGGCGGGTGAGGATGTCCGGGCTCCACTGGTGGGGGATGCCGGCGCCCGCCAGCTCGTCCAGCCACACCGGCGCGGTGGGCGCGGCGGGGTCGCCCAGCCAGGTGAAGCCATGGCCGGCGAACGTCACGTGCCAGTCCCGGGCGCGGAACGCGCCCTCGGTGCTGGAGGCGAAGATGCAGCGCGCCTGGGGCACCGCCGCTGCCACCGCATCCTGGCTGCCCAGGCCGTTCTGCAACAGGATGACCTCTGCCCCGGCCGCCAGCCGCGGTGCCAGCCGTGCCACCACGTGCTCGGCGTCATAGGCCTTGCAGGCCACCAGCAGGCGCTGGATGGGCGCCTGGCTGTCGAAGGTCTCGGCGGGCAGCGGGTACAGGTGGCTGACGTCCTGTTCCACCAGGGTCAGGCCGCCCGCCGCCTGGTAGCTGCGCAGGCGGGCGTCGTCGCGCAGTATCAGCGTCACTGGCAGGCCATGGCGGCTCAGGCGGCAAGCCCACAGGGTGCCCAGGCTGCCGGCGCCCAGTACGTGCCAGGGCGTGCTCATGCGCTGCGCACCGGCAGGCGCCTGGCGCTGACCAGGCCGCTGTCGTAGGACTCGCCCAGCAGCTCGCGGGCCGCCTCGAACAGCGCTTGCGGGCTGTCGGGCAGGCTGTCGCGGTCGGCGCCGATCAGGCTGATGCCGGCCACCACTTCCACGGGGCCGGCGGCGGTCATGAAGGCCTTGAGGTTGAGCCCGTCGTGCAGGCGCTTGAAGCTGCTGGGTGCGCATTCGCTGAGGTCGGGCGGCAGGGTCAGCAGCACAAAATGCTGGTCGTCCAGGCGCCCCAGCACGTCCAGCGGCCGCACCATCTGCTGCAGGCGCCGGCCCACGCCCTGCAATAGCTCGTCGAAGCCCTCGCTGCCGTGCTCGCGTTGCAGGTCACCGGCGTTCTGCAGGCCGATCAGCAGGTAGCACAGGGCGCCACCGCGGGCCTGCACCTGGCGCAGGCTGTCGGTGAGTTTCTGCCGCAGGTAGCGGGCGTTGCCCAGGCCGGTGAGCGAGTCCACCAGGTTGCGTTGCTCCAGGCTGGCGATGTTCTGCCGCAGCAGGCTGTTTTCCTGGCGCAGGCGCTGGATGATGTTGTATAGCCGCTCGGCGGCGTGCAGGCGCGCGGGTAACTGTTCGGCCAGGGCCTGGGGGTGGATCACGTCGTCGATGCCGTGGTCGGCGGTTTCGTCCAGCAGCGGCGCGGGCGGCTGGTCGCTGACCAGCAGGATGTAAGTGTAGTGCTCGCCCATCTCGTCGAACTGCCGCACCCGCGCGGCCAGCGCCAGGCCCTGCGCGCCCTCGAGCAGCATCAGGCTTGCCGGCTGGCGCTCCTGGCGGCCCAGCGCTTCGGCATGGGTACAGGCGGTGACGGCGTGGTAGCCGGCGTCATGCAGTTGCGCGGCGAGGGCCGCGGCCCGCGCGGGATCGTCATGGACCAGCACAATGCTCAGATTCGGGTTAGGCATACGTGACTCACGGGGTTGGGGAGACGATCTGCCACCGCATGGCTGCAACTTCGCGCATGAAGGGGCGTTGTGCACTGCTGGCAACCGTTATAATGACCCGGCATTTTAACCGTCAAGCCAGGCGTGCTCCATCTGTACCGAGCTGCGCCGTTTTTTTTGGAGAATTTTACATGCCCTCGTTCGACGTAGTGTCCGAGCTGGACAAGCACGAAGTCACCAACGCCGTGGAAAACGCGGTCAAGGAACTGGACCGCCGCTACGACCTGAAAGGCAAAGGCACCATCGAGTTCAAGGAACTGACCGTTACCCTGACCGCCGAGGCCGAATTCCAGCTGGAAGCCATGATCGAGATCCTCAAGCTGGCGCTGGTCAAGCGCAAGCTGGACGTGAAGTGCCTGGAAGTCAAGGACGCCTATGCCTCGGGCAAGGTGATGAAGCAGGAAGCCACCCTGCGCGAAGGCATCGACAAGGAGCTGGCGAAGAAAATCGTCGCTCACATCAAGGACGCCAAGCTCAAGGTCCAGGCCGCCATCCAGGGCGAGCAGGTGCGTGTCACCGGCAAGAAGCGCGACGACCTGCAGGAAGCCATCGCGGCCCTGCGCGCCAAGGAATTCGACATGCCGCTGCAGTTCAACAACTTCCGCGACTGATTGCCCGGGGGACGTCGCAGGGAACCTGAGCGGGGCTCGCGGCGTCCCACCCCCGTGGCGCGGGTGAAACGATTGCGCCGACCGGCAATAGGAGAGCCCTTATGGATGTAAACGCAGAAGTGGACCAACTCGTCCAGAAATCCCAGACCTGGATCCCGATGATCATGCAGTACAGCAGCCGCGTGCTGTTGGCGGTGGTCACCCTGGCCATCGGCTGGTGGCTGATCAACCAGCTGACCCTGCGGGTGGGCAAGCTGCTGGCCCTGCGCAACGCCGACCTGGCGCTGCAAGGCTTCATCAGCAGCCTGGCCAATATCGCCCTCAAGGTGATGCTGATCGTCAGCGTGGCATCGATGATCGGCATCGAGACCACTTCCTTCGTCGCCGCCATCGGTGCCGCCGGCCTGGCCGTGGGCCTGGCCTTGCAAGGCAGCCTGGCGAACTTCGCCGGCGGGGTGCTGATCCTGCTGTTCCGGCCGTTCCGCATTGGCGACTGGATCGAAGCCCAGGGCGTGCAGGGCACCGTGGACAACATCATGATCTTCCACACCGTGCTGCGCACCGGTGACAACAAGACCGTGATCCTGCCCAACGGTCCGCTGTCCAACGGCATCATCACCAACACCAACCGCCAGCCAACGCGCAAGATCACCTACGACATCGGCGTGGACTACGACGCGGACCTGCAGAAGGCCCGGGAAATCCTCCTGGACCTGGCCAAGGACCCGCGCGTGCTGGAATCGCCGGCACCTGAAGCGGTGATCTCGGCATTGGGCGACAGCTCGATCACCGTGTCGCTGCGCTGCTGGGTGAACACCTCGGACATGGGCGGGGTCACCAACATGATCAACGCCGAGATCCGCGACCGCCTGCGGGCGGCGAACATCGACATACCGTTCCCGCAGCGCGTGGTGCGAGTGGTGTCGGAAGCCACCCAGTAAGAACAGAAAAGCCCCTTTCCAGGGGCTTTTTCATGCGTCCAGCCATGGCACGGTGGTGCCTGGGGACGCGGCCTGCGGGCCGCTGCTACGGTTTTTCCGTTGCCACTTCTTCTTCCACTGCCTCCATGCGGTTGCCGCGGCTTTCCTGGTGCCAGTGCAGGGCAATCAGGAACAGCGTGGGCACGCCCAGCACCGCGGTGATCAGGAAGAAGTTGTGGTAGCCGAACTTCTCCACCATCACCCCCGAATAGCCGCCGATCAGGCGCGGCAACAGCAGCATGATCGAGCTCAGCAGGGCGTACTGGGTGGCCGAGAACTTCAGGTTGGTCAGGCTCGACAGGTACGCCACGAACGCCGAGGTGGCCATGCCCGAACTGAAGTTGTCCAGGGAGATGGTCACGATCAGCATCTGCAGGTTCGGGCCCATGTCGGCCAGCATCAGGAACAGCAGGTTGGTGGCCGCCGAGGCGGCGCCGCCGATGAACAGGATCGGCAGGATGCCGAAACGCACGATCAGCAGGCCGCCGACGCCGGCGCCCAGCAGCGTCATCACCAGGCCGAAGATCTTGCTGACGCTGGCGATCTGGTCCTTGGTGAAGCCCTGGTCGATGTAGAACACGTTGGCCATCACGCCCATCACCGTGTCCGACATGCGGTAGGTGGCGATCAGCCCCAGCAGCAGCAACGCCTGCCAGCGGTAGCGGGTGACGAAGTCGCTCACCGGGGTCAGCACCGGCGCCAGGCCGCGGCGGCCCATGGCCGACAGGCACAGGGCGGTGAGGGTGATGTAGAGGATGGCGCGCAGGAAGGCACGGTCGGTCATCAGCAGGTTCACCAGGCTCTCGCCGTGGAAAATCACGCTGGCGAAGTCGGTGTTGTACAGCTGGGTGAACATGGCCGGCACGGAGATCAGCAGGACGATCAGCACGAACACCGACACCAGCTGGTGGCCGAACTTGTAGCGGCCGGCCGACAGCTGGGTGCGCAGCGGCACCGCGGGCTCGCGCATCACCAGCGTGGTGATCAGCGCCGGCACCATCAGCACGCCGAACAGCATGTAGGTACCGGCCCAGGCCTTGTGCAGGTAGGCGTAGCCAGTGGAGCCGAACGCCTCGGCGAAGAACAGCGCGCCGGCGGTGGCCAGCAGCGCGGCGATTCGGTAGCCGGCCATGTAGCTGGCAGCCAGGGCCGCCTGGGTGTTGTCGTCGGCGATTTCCAGGCGGTAGGCGTCCACGGCGATGTCTTGGGTGGCGGAGGCGAACGCCACCATGACCGCAATGGCGATCAGCCAGGACAGGTGTTTTTGCGGGTCGCAGAAGCTCATGCCGATCAGGCCGATGATCACCAGCGACTGGGCCAGCACCAGCCAGGAGCGGCGACGGCCCATCCGCGCCAGGAATGGCAGGCGCCATTGGTCCAGCAGGGGTGACCACACCCACTTGAAGGCATAAGCCAGGCCAATCAGGCTGGCATAGCCGATGGTCTCGCGGGCTACGCCGGCTTCACGCAGCCAGACGGAGAGGGTGGAGAACACCAGCATGTACGGCAGGCCGGCGGCGAAACCGAGCAGCAACAGGACAAGCGTCGAAGGGCTGGCATAAGCGGCGAGCGCGGCGCGCCAGGTTTTACGGGGCATGGGCTGGAATCTGCCTCAGTTTACGAAAACAAAGCGCGCACTCTAACCGTTAGGGTCCATGGGACGCCAGCCATGGCGACGGATATCCACCCGATTATTCATGAAAGTTACACCCTCGGCACGCAGCCGCGCCCGTTGCTCCTCGCCTCCCACGGTACCGGCGGCGAGACTTATCCGACCACCGGCACCTATCACTCGGTGCCAGGGTAGCTGGCTGCCTTCAGGCAGTTGGCTCAAGGTCCGCCCCACCCACCGCGCAGCCCGCCCCAGCCCGGCCATTTCGGCCAATTGGCCGTAGGTCACGACCTTGCCTTCGGGCACCTGGGACAACACCACATACAGGGCCGTGCGACGTTCCGCTGCCGGGTCAGGAGGGTTTTTGTCACCAGGTGGTTGCAAACGATTGCTGAACTCATTGGCCATTTGTCGGTCATTCCTTGCGCGGGAGCTGTCCATCCGGATGATGCCCGGCTTTCCTCAAAAACCCTCAAAACTCGAGCCCGAATCTGCTTATGCTGTCCAGAACCCTTATGTGCCTCGCCATTGCCAGCGCCTCAACCACTGCCCTTGCCGACACGGTCTGGATGAAGAACGGCGACCGCCTGACCGGCAAGATCACCGTATTCGACGGTGGCAAACTGATGCTCGACACTCCGTATGGTGGCTCTGTCGCCCTGGATTGGAAACAGGTCAAGACCCTGGAAAGCGACCAGGAGCTGCTGGTCAAGCAGGACGCCTACACCGGCCAGAAGGCCAAGGCCCTGAAGCCTTCCGACGACGGCAAGGTGACCTTGCAGAACGGCGAGGCGCCCAAGACCGTCGAGCTGGCCAGCATCCAGCAGATCATCAAGCCCAAGCCGGTGGTCGAGGACCTGGTGTGGAAGGGTAACATCGACGCGGCCCTGGACTTCAAGCGCGCCGACAGCAACACCGACGACTACAACCTGGCCTTCAAGACCAGCGCCCGCAGCGGCCGCTGGCGCCACACGGCGGACGCCGAGTACAACCGCGAGGCCACCGACGGCGTGATCGGCACCAACAACTGGAACGCCGAGTACGCGCTGGACCGCTTCATCACCGACAAGTGGTACTGGCAGGGCCGCGTCAACGTCAAGCGCGACTTCGTCGAGGACCTGTCCAAGCAACGCACCGTGGGTACCGGCCCGGGCTACCAGTTCTGGGATGACGAACTGGGCGCGTTCTCGCTGGGCTCGCTGCTCAACCACAGCACTTACGAATATTCCGACGGCGCCAAGTCCGACTTTTACTCGGTGGGCGTGAAGTGGGCCTACAACCGCTTCCTGATCGGCAAGACCGTGGAGTTCTTCACCAACGGCGAAGTGGGCAAGCCGCTCAGTGGCGTGGCCGACTACAGCCTGGATTCGGAAGTGGGGCTGCGCTACAAGGTCACGCAGTGGGCGTCGCTGAACCTCAAGTACGAGAAGGACCTGGTGACCGGTTCCAGCAACGCCGACCTCAACACCAGCCGCTACACCGCAGGCTTCGGCGTGGCCTGGTAAGCGGCGCCGTCCTCATCGCGACCAAGGTCGGCTCCTACCACGATTTGCGTAGGAGCCGACCTTGGTCGCGATGAGGACGACGCGGTACAGGTGACAACCCGCCTGCCAGTGTTTACCTTTGGGCTTTCCTTTATTACACCAAGGAGCCCAAGGTGAGCGCCAAAGCCCTGCGTCAGGCCCGTGAACTGCTGCTCAAGGAATACCGCGGCGTGCTGTCGACCCTGTCCAAGTCCATGCCCGGCTTCCCGTTCGGGTCGGTGGTGCCGTACTGCCTGGACGCGGCCGGCAACCCGCTGATCCTCATCAGCCGCATCGCCCAGCACACCCACAACCTGCTGCAGGACCCCAAGTGCTCGCTGTTGGTGGGCGAGCGCGGCGCCGAGGATGTGCAGGCCGTCGGCCGGCTGACGGTGATGGCCCAGGCGCGCAAGCTGGAGGACGAAGCTGCCATCGAGGCCGCGGCCCAGCGTTACTACCGCTACTTCCCGGATTCGGCCAACTACCACCGCGCCCATGATTTCGATTTCTGGGTGCTGGAGCCGGTGCGCCACCGCTACATCGGCGGTTTCGGCGCCATTCACTGGCTGGACCAGGTCACCCTGGCCAACCCTTTCGTCGGCCAGGCCGAGACCGGCATGGTTGAGCACATGAACGCCGACCACGCCAAGGCCATCGCCCACTACGTGGAGCTGGCCGGGTTGCCGGCGGACGTGCCGGCGCAACTGGCCGGCGTGGATAGCGAGGGCATGCACCTGCGCATCGGCCAGGCGTTGTACTGGCTGGCGTTTGAAAAGCCTTGTAACACTCCTTTGGAGGTCCGCCAGGCCTTGGTTTCACTGGCCCACGCCGAGGTCTGGCCGACGACTGGGCAGGTCGAGGCTTGAATTCACGAAACGTCGACGTCATCTAAGGTTTACTGGAAGTCGTTCTTCCGCAGAGGAAACCTTGATGCGTGTCTTTTTACTGTTGTTCCTGCTCTTCCCGGTGCTGGAGCTTTTCGTCTTCTTCAAGGTCAGCGTGGCGATCGGGTTCTTCCCGGCGCTGGCGCTGATCATTGCCGGCTCTGCCATTGGCGTGCTGGTGGTGCGCGTGGCCGGGTTGGCCACCGCCCTGAATGCCCGTGCCAGCCTGCAACGCGGCGAACTGCCGGCCGAACAGGTGTTCCAGGGGCTGATGCTGGCCATCGGCGGCGGCCTGCTGCTGTTGCCAGGTTTCATCAGCGACGTGCTGGGCCTGCTGTGCCTGCTGCCGTTCACCCGCAAGCTGATTGCCGGCAAGCTGCAGGCCAAGGCTCGCGAGCAGGCGTCGCGCCAGCGTTCGTTTGCCGAGGAGATGCATGGCCGGACCTATGAAGGCCATGCGCGGCCGGCGGCTAATCACGCGGTGGGGCGTGAGCCCAATGTGATTGAAGGTGAGTTCGAGAAGCGCGATTAAGCTGCACCACTGAAACAAAAACGGCCCTTCGGGGCCGTTTTTGTTGGCTGTTGATCTGCTTTTGCTCTGGCTTTTGCTCTGGCTTTTGCTCTGGCTTTTGATCTGGCTTTTGATCTTGATTGTATGCCCCGTAAAGCGCCCGGGCCGACTGGAGGCGTCGATCAACGGGCTGCCCGAAGGGCCGAGGCCGCAGGCCGAAGAGACGGTAACCCGCAGGCTTCTATAGCGGGTGCCGTCTGCCCGTTGATCGACGCCGGAAGGAGGGGACCCGTAGCGCAGCGGAGGGCCCAAGCAGGGGCAAGCGTTTTTTGCTTACTTTTTTTGGCGTTTGAAAAAAAGTGAGTCGGCGTAAGGCCGAAAAGGTGATTGTGCATCACCCATCGAAAATGGATATGTTCACGATGGTCGGATCCTGCTTTTGAGGGTTTTGGACATATCCATTTTCGTGGGGATACCACCGACCGTTTCGGCCTTACGCCGACTCACTTTTTGGCAGTCGCCCCAAAAAGTAAGCAAAAAGGGCTCGCCCCTGCTTGGGCCCTTCGCTTCGCTACGGGTCCCCTCCCTCCGGCGTCGCTCAAGCGGACGACGGCCCGGAATAGAAGCGCCTCCGGTTCCGTCTTCCCCGGCTACGCCGAGGACCGCTTGATCGACGCCTCCAGTCGGCCCTGGCGCTTTACGGGGCCAAGATCAAAAGCCAGATCAAAAGCAACATCAAAAGCCAAAGCCAAAGCCAAAGCCAAAGCCAAAGCCAAAGCCAAAGCCAAAGCCAAAGCCAAAGCCAAAGCCAAAGCCAAAGCC